>JBEBBO010000036.1:0-17070 GCA_041158345.1 Pseudomonadota bacterium
CCAGAAACACCCATCAGTGGCAAACAGTTGTGGCGCGTAGCCTGTATGAGATCAATGTGTGGTTGTCTGGAGGTAATCAGGCCATCGACCAACTGCATAGCCATCGAATCCCCCCAAACCATATATTTTGGGGACTCTGAGGTTCTACAAGCAATTGAATCCAGTGGACCCGTCTTCGAGCATTCGTTACTTAATCCAATATTTTTCTCTCTAAATCCCTCACCCTTTAGGGATGCTTCATTGAGTGAAGAATAAATCTTAGATGAAGCAAGAATAATCAATCCAAAAAGAATTGAATAAATAACGACCTTCTTGTTTGGCGCTTTTACACCTAAGAATCTATTTTCCACATATTTATTTAGAATTATCGCGAAAATAAATGATGTGACTACCAGAGACAGCCTAATCGCCCGATCGTACGCGTAATTCCCAATAACCAGATTGTTATAGAAAGAAAATAAAGGCCAGTGCACAAGATACAAGGAATATGAGATGTCCCCTACCCCAACCAATGAACGGGTAATCTGATCCTTGGCTTTGAAATGCGCTCCAACAAGAAGGATTAGAAAGGTGGAAAGACACGCAATCGACGTCAATACGATTTTCTTGCCATAAAATGGGTTGATCGTGGGGATGTAGACTAATAAGACGATCGCAAATAACAGCGAGGCGATTCTGCATTTTGCGCCAAATCTGCTGGGCAGCACGAAGAATGTTGCAAGCGCACCGAGGCCGAGTTCCCAAGCACGATAGGGCAAGGTATAGAACACCGTTTCCGGATTTGCCTTGGCAAACCAGCAACCCAAATAGCTCGCGATCGTGATCATGGCAAGAAATACACCATGCGCACGGAAAGGGATCATCAGAAGCAATGGAGGAATCAGAAAGTAAAACTGTTCCTCAACCGAAAGCGACCAAGTGTGAAGCAAGGGCTTTAAATCCGCGGCCCCTTCAAAATAACCGGTTTGATTTTTAAGTATATAGTTTGCAATAAATCCCACGGCACCCATGATTTGCTTGCCGAAATCACGCCCCTCGGTACCACTCAGCATGAATGGCGCAGCACAAAGACAGAGCATAATAGTGACGTAGGCGGCGGGCAGTAGCCGTTTTATTCTTTTCACATAGAAGTTACCGAGCGAGAATGCGTTAGCAGAAATGTCGCGTCTGATATGTCCTGTGATCAGATAACCTGAGATTACAAAAAAAACATCTACCCCGATAAACCCTTGGGCGATGTAACCAAGGCCCGAGTGATACAGGATGACAATAATGACAGCGTAGGCCCGCAATAGCTGAATATCGTCACGCTTTCCGGTGCGGGTGCTTGAACTGTTGATGGACATCTTGATGGGATCAGATTACGTCGTTCACTGCGGCGTAGGCCTTTTGCCTGGCCAAGCATCCTTGTGATATTCCTGCTTAAACCTCAGGGCTCTTATCTGGTGTCCTTTTTCATTGGCCATGAAAATTGGATACGTCCAATCAAAGAGGTACTCCGGGTATTCATCAATATCCGGCGCGTTGCTCCAATGCGCGGTATATAAATTGAACATCCCTTGCCAGGTGTTCGCAAACACGCTGAAACCCATCGAAAGCAGCAAGACTGCTGATCTGATTTGATAGGTCATGACCTTCGATAGTGAGGGCCAACGGGTCAAGAGCAACAGCAACAATCCAGGAAAACAATCGATCATTAGACGAGGGCCATAAGAATGGCCGCCCCACCAATGAGGAAAGCGAGAAACGACAATCCAATGCGCGATCGGCCAGACAATGGCCACGAACAACCATCCCCTGCCCCGCTGAATGATCGCCTGCTTCGGGAAGAGCCAAATGACTACGATAAATGAAGAAAAAACGAGCAATCCTCGGGCCGGACTGATCAGATTTCCAATCAGTGCTACTCGGGGATCCCCGCCACTGAGCCGCTTGGGAATGTAGTAATCCGGCAAGGGTTGTCCGTAAATCTTCAGGCTAAAAAGGACGAAACAACCTAACAAGGCAAATACCACCAACCCAGCCTTCAAAGCGACAGGACGGGACAGCGTAAAGAGCCAAATCAAAAGAAACGGGGATAATAAAGCGAAGGTCGGTCGGGTGAGATAGGCAAGGAACAAGGCACATCCAACCCCCCCCCAGATCTTGATGGATTGCTCATCACGCATGCCTAAAACTCGATCGATCGCGAGTAAGGCAAATACGATCGCAAAATCATGCGATTCCAGAGCGGTACCCGTTGAAACGGATAGCACCGTCCCAAACCAGAACAATCCAGGAACAAGCCACGCCGCCCAATCGTCACGCCATCGATATCCGATACGAAGCATCAACAACAGGGTCAACACAGAACTCATGGATGCCATGATCCGTTGCAGGATGGCATCCTCCGAGAGGACATCAATTCCAAGGAGACGCGCCATTCCCACCAAGGGGACACTCAGAATCGAGCTTCCTAACGGAAAATAGTAGAAAGGAAGGCCTTGGGTCTTGCTGATTCTTGGGCCGTATCGATCAAGGATCTCCCTGGGATAATTTTCCAGGGAGAATTTTCCGAATCGGACCAGCGAGTCTGCAACGAGTAAGGTGCCGTATGAGTCGCCCTCCGTAGCAGGGACCTTGGCGGTGACGTTGATCAGGATGACCAAACTGGTCATCAGCAGAACAATCCCCGTCTTGATCCGATTCGAGATCATCGGCTTGGTCGTTGGGATCAAATCGCTTTAGACGTTGAATCTAAAGTGAACCACGTCGCCATCGTGCATGATGTATTCCTTGCCTTCCAGGCGCCATTTACCTGCATCCTTGGCCCCTTGCTCGCCTTTGTATTGAACATAGTCGTCATATGCAATGACTTCCGCTCGAATGAAGCCTCGCTCAAAATCGGTGTGTATCACACCCGCAGACTGAGGTGCCGTTGCACCGTTAGGTATGGTCCACGCTCTCACTTCCTTCACACCTGCAGTAAAGTAGGTCGAGAGATTCAGGAGCTTATATGCAGCCCGAATGACACGATTCAAGCCCGGTTCCTCCATGCCAATTTCAGCCAGAAACTCATCCTTGTCCCCATCATCCAATTGAGCGATTTCAGCTTCGAAAGCAGCACATACCGGTACTACAGAGGCCTTTTCCTCATCCGCATATGACCTGACCCGATCCAGGAAGACGTTGTTTTCAAACCCATCTTCTCTGACATTGGCAATGAACATCATGGGTTTTGACGTGAGAAGATGGAGCTCCCTGAGGAGTGCTTTTTCATCAATTTCAAGATCCATGGAGCGTACGGCGCGTCCTGTATCGAGATGCGCCCAAACCTTTTCGTACAAATTCTTTTTGGCCAGTTCATCCTTATTGCCGGATTTTGAGGCCTTCAAGGCGCGTTGAAGGGCCTTATCCACCGTGCCCATATCTGCGAGATTGAGCTCCGTATTAATGACTTCAATATCGGAAATAGGATCCACCTTTCCTGCAACATGAATCACATCCGGATCTTCGAAGCACCGGACAACATGCGCAATCGCATCGGTTTCACGGATATGCGCAAGAAACTGATTGCCAAGCCCCTCACCCTTGGATGCGCCAGCAACGAGACCTGCAATATCCACAAACTCAATCGTGGTTGGAAGAATTCGCTCCGGTTTGACAATCTCAGCCAAGGCATCGAGACGCGGATCAGGAACAGGCACTACGCCCACATTGGGATCGATGGTACAAAAGGGATAGTTCTCGGCAGCAATGGCCGCCTTGGTCAGCGCATTGAAGAGTGTGGATTTACCCACGTTCGGTAATCCGACGATGCCACAATAAAGGGTCATATTGCCTCGTTAAATCTCAGTATGTTCCAGGATTGAAAGGGACTGGCTATCCAAGTAGCCCAGCCGTTAGTTCGTAGATTCGATTCATGGCGCCCTGGTTTTGACGAATCATAATCTCGCCTCGAGCACCCATGGACCGGGCTTGTTCCGGGTCATCCAGTAAACAGATGAGCCGGTTTGCTAATTCAGCATCCGAATGCACCTCAATGCCAGCTCGGGCTTCAAGGATGTGCTTTCGAATTTCTTTAAAGTTGGTCATGTGTGGGCCAAAGAGCACAGGCACGCCGGCAACCAGAGGTTCCAATGGATTCTGTCCGCCGTGGGGCACCAGACTCCCCCCGATATAGGCAACCTGACAGGCCCCATAGAAACGGCGTAACTCGCCCACCCTGTCGATGACCAAGACGTCATCATTCGCGTCAATGAAAGTGGTCTCAGTGAAAAGCTTCACCAAAAAACCATCGCGCTGACAGATCTCCCGGACCGCAGCGCCTCTCTCAGGGTGTCTGGGGACGAGTACCAGAATGGTATCTGGGAATCGTTCACGGACTTGCTCGAACGCATTCAAAATCAATGATTCTTCACCCGGATGTGTGCTGCCAGCAACAATGACCTTGCGGTGATGAAACCATGCGCGCCTCAGAGCCTGACTTTCACTGGCCTGTGCAGCATTCCATTCGATATCGTATTTGATATTACCGGTATTCATGACAGAACCCGCCGAGGCGCCAATCGCCTGATATCGGTCAGCGTCAGCTTTTGACTGTGCTGCAATCCGCTTAACGGGTCTTAATGCGGGAGCAATCAGGGAAGATAGCCGGGAATAACCGCGCATGGATCGTTCAGATAAGCGCCCATTGGCAATCATCAAGGGCACACCCATTTCTTCGGCAACGCCAAACAAATTAGGCCAGATTTCAGTCTCCATGATGATGCCAAGGCGCGGATTGAAATGGCGAAAAAATCTTCGCGCAATCCACGGCAGGTCATAAGGCAGATAGACATGCGTCACAGAGTCTCCAAGGACGGATTGGATCCTTGATGACCCGGTGGGTGTCGTGCAGGTCATCAAAATCGGCAGCCCAGGCTGCTCGCTTCGAAATTTTCGAATCAGGGGGAATGCCGCCTCGCATTCGCCCACGGAAACTGCATGGATCCAGACGGGTGAACTCGCGAGCGGCTCAGAGGAGTACCTCGCAAAGCGCTCGGCAATCCGCTGTCGGTAGGCAGGTAAAGCCCGGCCCTTGAGAAACAATCGCAGAACGATCAATGGCAAAAGGGCGAGGAACAAAAGACTGTAGATCGGTCTCATGCTCCCCGCCCCTTGGTCTATCCCGCGTTGCAGCGGGATGTTTCCGTCTTACTCAGCAACAACGGCCAGCTTCAGAACGGCAGTGACATCGCCGTGCAGCTGGATACCGATTTCATAATCGCCAACTTGACGAATTGCGCCGTTAGGAAGACGAACTTCGCCCTTTTCAACCGCGATACCCTGAGCAGTCGCCGCATCAGCAATATCACGCGTTCCGATGGAACCGTACAAACGACCTTCGTCCCCCGCCTTGTGTGCGATCGTTACGCTGATCGCTGCAATGCTAGCAGCGCGAGATTCAGCGGCCGCGAGAACTTCTGCTGCTTTCTTCTCAAGCTCCGCACGACGTTCTTCGAACTGCTTGATCTTTTCCGGAGTCGCAGCGACAGCCTTGCCGTGCGGGATCAGGAAGTTACGACCATAACCCGGTCGAACGGTGACCTTGTCGCCAAGGCTGCCGAGATTTGGAATTTTCTCAAGAAGGATGATTTCCATTGTTACGCCTCAAATATTGAATTTCTTTGTGGATCAAGCCTTGCGATCAGCAAAGCGTCGACGCCAGTCAAACCACGAGTCAGAGATGCCCACGAGGGCTATCAACAGGATCAAAGGGGTTACGAATAAAAGGGCCACATAGAGTCCGATCAGCCAGAACCTGCCGCTTGGAGAAGCACCGCACAGTGCATGAACGACAGAGAAGCCAGCCGTCATAAAGCCTACAAAGACAGGCAGAGTGATGTTGGCGATGAAAACACCCAACTCACCGCCCGTCAGGGCAATCAGGGCAATGAAACCCAGAAGACCCACTGCCGCCCACTTGTTTAAAGCCAGGGTCAAAAACTCCTTGCGGAAACCGCCCGGATTGTAGAGACCCGCTTGCCACCAGCGCGCGAGAAAAAGGCTCAAGATGACCGAGAGCACCGACCCTGCCGCAATCGAACCCGTCGCGTAACGCGAAAAGAGCTCAATCGTAAGGGCGACCGGTGCATCGTTCGCTCCCTGCATTTGCTGTTCAAGAATGGGCTTGAGAATGACTTGGAACTGTTCCTTCCAGAATCCTGCGACATCATCCACCACCAGATAAAAACCGATGACAGAGACGACACCCAAGCCAACCGTTGTCAGTAATGCAACAGAAAGACTCGCCGTAGAACGCAACACCCAGGCCACCAGAAGCACCGGTACCCAGATCACTAATGCAAACCCACCGGCTTGCACAGCACTGCCCATCAGCAACTCACCCGCAAGCGCCACCAACGGTAATGCCGCTAAAGCCACGATGGCACCGTCCTTAATTCCACGCCGAAGCGTGGGGAGTGCAAGTGCCGCCGCAGCCAAAAGGCTTGCCAGCGAAAGCAACCAAGACAGGATCGTAAAGGAGGCAAGCACCAGAATCGCCTGGCTACGCCCCTTCATGATGAACTGTGCCAAAGCGCTCATTTCTCAGACGCCCCTTGACCCGATCCGCTACTTATTCGTGACTGTCGCAGAACGGCAGCAGAGCGAGGTAGCGTGCGCGCTTTACGGCAGAAGCCAATTCGCGCTGGTACTTCACCTTGGTGCCAGTAATACGGCTGGGTACGATTTTGTAGGTCTCTGACAGGAATTCCTGCAGCAGGTCGAGATCCTTGTAATCAATCGCCTGACCTTCATCCGAAGAGAAGCGGCAAAATTTCTTTCTTTTAAATTGACGTGCCATCTGAATGTAACCTCACTGATTGGCAATAATGGGGTGATGCGGATAGAGAATTACTCAGCTGCGGCTTCGCCAACAGCGGAATCATCGCCATCATCGTCACGGATACCCTGACTTTCCTGATTTTCCTTGCGGGACATCGGGGAGGGTTCAGTAACGGCAACGTCCTTGCGGATCGTGAGGCTACGGATTACGGCATCGTTGAAACGGAAGCCGCTTTCCAGTTCTTCGAGAGTCGCCTGATCAACTTCAATGTTCATCAGAACGTAATGGGCCTTGTGGACCTTATTGATCGGGTAGGCCAACTGACGACGGCCCCAATCTTCCAAACGGTGGATCTGGCCCGATGCACCCTGAATCAGGCTACGGTAACGGTCCAGCATGGCTGGAACCTGGGCGCTCTGGTCCGGATGAACCATGAATACAATTTCATAATGACGCATGAATGCTCCTTATGGCTAAGAAAGCCTCCCGAAAAATCGGTGAGGCAAGGAGTGACGACCCAGAGGGACGCCAGTGAACCCCGCATTATACGGGGAATTCACCATGCATACAATTGAGTAAGTTAGTGAGAATCCAGTGATTCCAAATACTTATCGGCATCCAGCGCTGCCATACAGCCGGCCCCCGCAGAGGTGATGGCCTGACGATACACACTGTCTGCAACATCCCCAGCGGCAAATACCCCGGGAATACTCGTCGCCGTGGCACCGCCTTCTGTGCCACTGCGAATCTTGAGATACCCATTGCGCATCTCCAGCTGCCCATCAAAGATACCGGTATTGGGACTATGCCCAATTGCAATAAAAACACCGTCGACAGCGATATCCTTTGTCGATGAGCCATCTACGGATTGAATCCGCATCCCAGTGACCCCTGTGGCATCACCCAGCACCTCGTCAAGCGTTGCATTCCATTCAATGCTGACATTACCGCTACGCGATTTTTCAAGCAGCTTATCGGAGAGAATCTTTTCGGAGCGGAATTTGTCCCGCCGATGGACGACCGTGACATGCGCCGCAAGATTGGAGAGGTAAAGCGCCTCTTCAACGGCCGTATTTCCGCCACCAATCACCGCAACGCGCTTACCACGATAGAAAAAACCGTCACACGTTGCACAGGCGGAGACGCCACGGCCTTTGAAGGCTTCCTCCGATGGAAGCCCCAGATAACGTGCAGAGGCCCCCGTTGCGATAATGAGCGCATCGCAGGTGTATGTCCCAGAATCGCCGTGAAGAACGAATGGCCGCGACTTCAAATCGGTGGTGTGAATGTGATCAAAAATGATTTCGGTCTCAAACCGTTCCGCATGCCGGCGCATCCGATCCATCAAGTCAGGTCCCTGGACGCCATCAACATCACCGGGCCAGTTATCTACCTCTGTGGTGGTGGTCAACTGACCACCCATCTCAAGGCCCGTCACCAAAACCGGCTTGAGATTGGCGCGCGCTGCGTAGACAGCCGCGGAATAGCCCGCGGGGCCGGAGCCCAGAATAAGAAGTTTGACGTGACGTGGTTCTGCCATGGTTTTTAAATCCAGCGAAAGCGGTAAAAGAACATCTTCGGATATTTCAAGGATAGCCCAATCATCGACAACAGGGCTATTCCGAAGTTCAATCGTTGAAAAACATGACCTAGAGCGTCCGGTCGGGCAAAATAGACCGGTCAATAATGCCGTTTTAACCGACCGTTTTCTGGAGTACTGCCTTGCTGGCTGACTTCTTTAAGAAGTTTTCGATCAGTCGCGAAATTGGAACGGCCCTCATCCGGGTCATTCGCGAGTCGATCTTCGTCACCTATCTTGCGACATCCGTCTTTCTGCTTCTTTCCTTGGCCACATTCAGTCTCGAAGATGCGGGATGGAGCCATGAAGGCAGCGGAATACCCATTCGAAATGCAGCGGGCTCATCCGGCGCATGGCTGTCTGATTTTTTTCTGTCCCTTTTTGGGGTCACGGCATTCCTGTTTCCGATCATCCTCGCCATATATGGCTATTTGATCCTCCGACGCGATCCGCATTTCCAAGATAACTCCTTGGATCGCTTGGTCCGTTGGGGTGGATTTATTCTGAGCCTGATTGCCTCGACAGGCATTTGCGACCGCTTTATGGTGCGCCCCAAGCTTAACCTCCCCGAAGGCTATGGCGGGATCATCGGTCAGTCGGTCTCGGAGTTCTCCTATGCCGCGCTAGGCAACAGTGGCATGACCGTGATTCTCGTCGCATTGCTCTTGGTTGGTATTTCACTTTTCACAGGAGTCTCCTGGCTCAACGCGCTGGACGCTGCCGGCAATCTCGGGATGCGTTTTCTAGATCTTCTGGAAAACTTGGGTTACCGGATTGAAGCCATGCAGATCAGACTGCCCTTTGGCGAATCCGCCGCTGATGAATCTGAAGCGCCTGCGATTCCAGCGAACACCAAAAGTAGCGCACCCACCAGAACCAGGCCAGTCAGCGTTTTACAGCCTCAACCGCCGGTTCTTGCCGAAACACGAAAAGTGGCGATTGTGACCCAGCGAATCGATGAAGAAGAGGCCCTCGATGGCGCCGAAGACTTTGATCCCCTGGACGCACCGGTTCGTGGCCCGATAAGCATTCCTCCGAAGAAGAGCGGCGCTAAGGCAGCGCCCAGCTTGGATACGGTTCATGCTGGCCAGCTACCGGGACTCGATCTTTTAAACAGCCGTGCTCCACGCGTTCGTGGTTACAGCAACGCCCAACTCGAAGCCATGTCGAGGCAACTGGAAGCCATCTTGGATGACTTTGGCGTCGAAGTCCAAGTGATGGAGGTTCATCCGGGCCCCGTGATTACCCGCTTTGAGGTGCAGCCGGCGGCTGGAGTCAAGGTCAGTCGCATCAGTGGATTGGCAAAGGATCTTGCAAGAACTCTCTCTGTCACCAGCGTGCGTGTCGTTGAAATCATTCCCGGCAAGACCGTTATCGGACTTGAGATCCCGAATGAAGAAAGGGAAACCGTCCTCCTGCACTCGATCCTTGCCTCGGACGTCTACCAATCCAGTCCCTCCCCACTGACGCTTACATTGGGTAAGGACATCAGCGGTAATCCTGTCGTTGCGAATCTCGCCCGAATGCCTCACCTACTGGTCGCAGGGACCACCGGATCGGGTAAGTCTGTCGCGGTCAATGTCATGATTCTGAGCATGCTATTCAAGGCGAAGCCTAAAGACGTGCGACTGATCATGATCGATCCGAAAATGCTGGAACTTTCCATCTACGAAGGAATCCCTCACCTCCTGACTCCCGTGGTTACAGACATGCGTGAGGCCGCCAATGCGCTTCGGTGGTGCGTTGCCGAAATGGAACGCCGTTACAAGCTGATGTCCGTCATGGGTGTGAGAAATATCGCAGGCTTCAATGAGAAAATCCAAGAGGCCATTGATGCAGGGACCCCTATCAAGGATCCCCTCTGGGCACCCGATCTTTTCAGCGATAACGAGGTAGCCCCAGACCTGACCCCCCTGCCCTTCATTGTGATTGTCATCGACGAATTGGCGGACATGATGATGATTGTGGGGAAGAAGGTCGAAGAGCTGATTGCGCGACTGGCCCAGAAGGCTCGTGCCGCAGGGCTACACCTGATCCTGGCCACTCAAAGGCCGTCCGTCGATGTCATTACTGGATTGATCAAAGCCAACATCCCGACCCGAATTGCCTTCCAGGTTTCATCCAAGATCGATTCTCGAACCATTCTGGATCAAGGGGGGGCCGAATCGCTACTGGGCAATGGTGACATGCTCTATCTTCCGCCGGGTACGGGACTTCCCATGCGCGCCCACGGCGCCTTTGTTTCAGATGACGAAGTGCACCATATTGTCGAATTCCTGAAGCGTACGGGCCCGACGGACTACATATTGGACCTGACCCGCTATTCCGAGGAGGGGGGTGATTTCTCAGGTTACAAAGCCGGAAATAGCGGTGGCGAAGGAGGCGAGGAATCGGACGCACTCTATGACGAGGCGGTGCGGTTTGTCACCGAAACCCGAAAGGCTTCGATCTCCAGTGTTCAGCGGCGCTTCAAGATTGGCTACAACCGGGCGGCCCGAATGATCGAGGACATGGAAATGGCGGGTATTGTTGGCGCAGCTGAAACCAATGGAAGTCGTGCCGTAATCGCTCCACCTCCACCAAGCGATTAATGGATCGCTAGCTCCGATACTTCAAACCAACCACCCCGCCAATAATGATAATGGCTGGTGACTTGACCTGCATATCCGGAAGATTCTCAAGGGTACCCACATAGGTTTTTTGCTGTGGCGTGGTCCCTCGCTCGATAATCGCTACCGGCAATGAGGGGTCCGCATCATGGCTCAGAAGCTCATCGCGAATCCTAAAAAGGTTTTTCACACCCATGTAAATGACCAGGGTCTGACGCGACTGAGCAAAGCGCTTCCACTGCATACGCCACGCCACTGCGTTCATCTCTTGGTCGCTGGAATGTCCGGTGATAAAGGCGACCGACTGGGCATGATCGCGGTGCGTCAATGGAATGCCAGCATACGTTGCGCACCCACTGGCGGCCGTGATGCCGGGAATGACCTGAAAGTCGACCCCATGGGTGATAAGACCTTCGATCTCTTCCCCGCCGCGACCAAAAATAAAGGGGTCCCCCCCTTTAAGACGAACCACCTTTTGACCTTCTTTGGCCAAGCGGACCAATAACGCCGTAATTTCATCCTGAGGCAAGGTGTGATGACTGCTCTCTTTTCCGACATCGATCCGGGTGGCATCAAGCCGAGCCAGCTCAAGGATGTCGTTGGAGACCAGGCGATCAAAGACGATCGTATCGGCCTCTTGAAGCACCCGAAATGCCTTCAGCGTCAAAAGCTCTGAATCACCAGGGCCTGCCCCAACCAGAGAGACAAAACCTGACGCGATTTTTGCCTCTTGGGTTTCAAGATTTAATTCACTCTCAAACCGTCTTGCTGCCTCTTCAATTTGTCCAGTGAGCACCTGGTCCCTGAGCGGCCCCGAAAGTACACGCTCCCAAAAACGTCTGCGCTTGGAAGGGTCATCAATACGAGATTTTGTGATGGCTCTTTGGGCCTCGGCAAAAGCGGCCAGTTGGCCATAGGCTTTAGGAAAAAGAAGCTCCAATTGGGCCCGAACTGTCCGAGCAAGGACAGGCGATGCTCCACCGCTTGAAACCGCAATCACCAAGGGCGAACGATCAATGATTGCAGGAAAGATGAAACTGCAAAGTTCCGGACAATCCACCACATTCACCGGCAAACGCCGAAGCTGGGCGGCTGCATAGACCTCTTGGTTGACCTCTGGGCGGTTGGTTGCTGAAACCACGAGAACCGAAGCCTCCAAATCAGCAACCTCAAAGCGCTTTTCCAAATGAGCGATTCGGCCCTCAACGGCCAGAGCGAGAAGACCCTCGACCAAATCAGGAGAGACCACGGTGACCTTGGCCCCTGCTCGCATCAGGCTGTGGACCTTACGCAAGGCAACCTCACCGCCGCCGACGACCAAACAAGGCTGCCCACGGACTCGAAGAAAAACAGGCAGGAAATCCATGGAAATGTGCTGAAAGCGTTGAAATCAGGGTGGATATCAAGACCCAAGAGGGCCCATGCACGGATCAATGAGAACCAGAGATCACTTCAAAGAGATTAATGTACGCACCCCAGTGCGACTGGTAAACCAGCCGAAGGCCCTCTAAAGGATTTTCCAAGGACTGTGAAAAAGGTAAGAGTCGAATCAGCAGCAAATTGGAGCCTTCAGGGCGAGTCACCCGCCAGGCCCGAACGCCTCCGCCGACAACCGGTTGCACCAGATAATTCGCGCCATTCCCCGTCTCACTTGCCCATCGCCGCACTTCTTTAATCTGGGCATGCAAATCTTCACCGGAGGGAAAATAGCGGACTTCCAGAGGAATGGAGACACCGGAGAGACGTTCAATTTCCCCAAGGCGGGCCAAATCATCCACACAGGCCAGAAGATAAAGCGTCTTAGACACCTTCGGATCTGAGCGGATCGCCTTTAAAGCGAGGTCAGCATCCATGGTCAGCCATTGAGCCAGTTGGCGGACAGGTGCAGGGTCAACAGCCAGCCCCCCTGACGCTTCTTGCCAGAATGCGGATAGCGGGAGACCTTCGAGTGAGTCAGCCGCCGGGCGTCGAGGCCAAGTGGCTTCGCCAGTCAGGAAATGGACCCGCTGGGCGTTATCCCACCACGTGACGTAGAGTGCATCCGGTGAAGCATGTTTTGAGATCGCCTCTGCAGCCGTCGACCAGAGGGCCATCCTCGGATTGGCCGATGTGACGGCACTCGCATCCTTCGCATCGGGATAGACCGTGACCTTCTCGGGCTGGTTTTCTTCGTTCCGATACTCGATCACGGAAAGAGGAATATCAAGACCTTGTGCCATTCCAACCCGATATCGCGTCAACCGATCAGCGGGGAAATGGGAGGAAAATCCAAGAGCCTCAGGTGTAATCTGATTCTTCACTTCGACCACTTCAAACGTCGGCTCAAAGTGACGGTGCCACCAACGAGTTGCTGGCAACATTGCCAAACCGCCACTGACCAATAACAGGCCAAGAATCAACATGAAGCGCCGGGTCCAAAGCGCGAAACCCTTATCACCGGAACGCAAACGCTCCGGTGATACAAGACGCCGAGGTCGCATCATGGGCGCCGTCTAATCAGGACATATCCCAGAATGAAGAGACCACCCAGACCGATGAGAACCGCAGGAATGTACTGTTGGTAGTCGGGTTTGGCCTGTTTGGCTTCATCGCGAAGACGCGTGTTTTCGTCCATGATTTCGGCATAGTCACGAAGCAACGGCGACCAGCCTTCCGTGTAGGTGAAACCACCTGGATTATTGTGGAACAGACCCTTATAGAGCTTGATCAGGTCGTGTTCCCACATGTCCGCATAGATCCGTTCAATGCGACTGGGGTTATTCCCTTTGGCCCAGAACAACTGGAAGAATCCCCCAGCCGCATCTTTTTCGGGCGTCGGCGGTTGCGGACGATTTGCCGTTTGCCCAACCAGAAGACCTTCGTTGTAAAGATCCTGAACGACCTTCTTGGCCTCTTGCTCAACCTTCAATCCGGCGACCGTGCCTTTGTCAGCGGCCTCAAGTGCCGCTTCAGCAAATGACTTTGAGTGGCAGTTTGAACAGGTCTTGACCCACAGTTCCTTTCGCTCCTCGAACCAAGGGTGCTTCAGGTTATCCGCAATCGCTGTTGTCGGATTGAACGCCCAGCGGGCCTTCTTGACCAGATTATGGGAAAACTGCCCGTCTGCCTCAAAATGGCAGTACTGACAGGTCGGGGCGGTGTATTTACCCTTGGTCAACGCATCTTTCAACGGGGCCTCAAAATCCCAGCTCTTTTTGCCCAGGGTCTGATAAACCGTTCCGTGCTTCGAGGCCATGTAATTTTCAAACTCGTTGTGATCGACGCCGTTGTGACACGTCGCACACGCCTCCGGTTGGCGTGCCTCGACCACTGAGAAGGTGTGTCGGGTATGACACCCATCACACTTATTCTGTTGGTAATGGCACTGATCACAGCCTTGCGCGATCTCACGTTCCGGCATCGCGGCCCAGATGGACGTCTCAACATTGGCCTTCCAATCGACTGCGTGGGAGGGGTGTCCCTTGTCCCACTGTTTTTGCGGCCACTCTTGTTCCTTTTCAGACTCTGCTTCTGCAAATTCGCCAACGTGGCAGGTACCGCAACTGGCTCGATCCGGCATTACGATGGCTTTGTTGTGTTCGATCGATTCGGCGTTGACCTTGCCGTGACAGTCAATACATCCGACTTCAGTGAGTTTTTCACCCTCTTTGAGAAGTGACTGCTGCACCAAATTCCTTTCGACCTCTGCGAGCTTTTGCTTCTTGTAGTAACGCGGATCGTTGGGGTCAGAGAGCGAACGAATCGCTTCAAGATTTGAGTGCGTCGACTCCTTCCACGCATGATAAGCACCGGGTGTCAAACTCTGGTGACAAGAGACGCACATCTCACGCTTGAACTCGCCCTCAACCGTGGCCGGTGGCTTGTAGAAGTTTTTCGGATTCCAGTAACTCTGAATTGGAATCGCATCCCAATGCTGTGCAAATTTCCCCTTTCCCGGATGATCTCGATAATACTGTTCTTTCAACTTGGGAAAGCTATTGCCATCGACCTCTGCATGCGCCACCCCGGTGAGGAGTAGCACACCGAGAAAGAGGCTATGAACTGCAAAGTGAAGTAAGGTTTTCATTGTATTTTCCGAAATGGGTCAAACCAGTGCGCCCAAGGATTCATGTCGATGTCCAAGGATCGACTCGAAGTCGACATCCATTATAGTATCGTCGCGATACTTTAATAGTACCACCAAGGGCCAGCACCCCACATTCCCCAATTCATTGACGCTGACTGATTCATGGCAGCAGCTTGCCGCTGTTCATCTGCGATTTCCTTTTCAAGCGCAAATTGCTGATAACGCTGATAGGCCTGCTCATTCCCCCAATAGAGACAACGGCAATTCTGAGCATCGGCATAGACGTAATAGATGCTGCCGTCCTTCTCATGGGGAACCAGTTGCATTTGAGTCTGCGCCTGGATGTGCGCCAGTTGCTCAGGCGTCGTACCCAGCTTGACCTGAAACCCCGAGGCGGCGAGTGTTTGCTCCGTCTTCTGAGCCTTTTCGGCAAGGGTGGTGCACCCTGAAAGCGCCAAGAACGCAAACCCCTGAATCAGAGCACGTAACCAAAAGGAATTCGCAAATACTCGATGGGATGTCATCTGGTTTCTCCTAACCCATACACTATGGGTGAAAGCCATGGAACCTAAAAAACTGGCGCAATAATAGACCGTGGTGCCCCAGAGGACCAAACGGCTTATGGCTTACAAAAGAGCGATGGCCTCTGAAAGCGTTCTCACGGGGTGGACTGACATGTCGCCACTCGGCGTTCCGACCGCATTTCGATGCGCCACGATGGCATGTTTAAAACCGTGTTTTGAAGCTTCACGGAGCCGCTCCTCGCCATTTTGAACGGGACGAACCTCGCCGTTGAGGCCTAACTCACCAAAAACGACCCAATCGGCGGGGATGGGCCGATCTCTAAAGCTTGAGATCACCGCCAGTAGGATAGCGAGATCGCCGGCCGTCTCCTGAAGCTTCAGCCCCCCCACGAGGTTCACAAAGACGTCTTGCCCGAGAATCGGGACGCCTCCATGGCGGTGAAGTATCGCCAACAACATGGCCAGTCGATTGTTATCCATACCCACGGATACACGACGCGGGGATGGGAGTTGTGATTCATCGACCAGGGCTTGGACTTCGACCAGCATCGGGCGGGTCCCTTCGCGCATAACCATGACGACACTGCCTGGGGTCTCCCCTTCACCGCGGGACAGGAAGATGGCCGATGGATTTTTAACCTCTTTAAGCCCCGTCTCGGTCATGGCAAATACGCCCAACTCGTTGACGGCACCAAAGCGGTTTTTGAATCCCCGGATGACCCGATAACGACTGCTGCTATCGCCCTCAAAGTAGAGCACGGTATCGACCATATGCTCCAACACCCGAGGCCCCGCCAACGCGCCTTCCTTGGTCACGTGGCCGACAAGGAAGACGGTGGTTCGAGATTGTTTTGCCAAGCGCACTAACTGAGCCGCACACTCCCGCACCTGGGCTACTGAGCCCGGTGCCGATTGCAATTGACTACTAAAAATAGTCTGTATCGAGTCAATCACCAGATAATTGGGAGCCATCGAATGAGCCAAAGCGAGAATTCGCTCCAATTCGGTCTCGGGCAACACCTGAACATGATCAACCGGTAATCCCAGCCGTTGCGCACGAAGACTGACCTGGCTGATGGATTCTTCACCGGTGATGTAAAGAACGCTCTGTGATTGACTCAAGGCTGAAGCGGTCTGAAGCAGTAAGGTTGATTTTCCAATCCCGGGATCCCCACCGATCAAAATCGCTGAACCCTCGACAAGTCCTCCCCCAAGAACGCGATCAAATTCCTGAAGTCCCGAAGGGTGACGAAGGACGGATTCAGCACGCACACTGGCCAGAGAGACCGGTTCAGCACCACTCGAATGGCCGGCATAACCGCCAGCACGTCCCAAGATCGAAGGGGATCGATCCTCCAAGGATTCGACCATCGTATTCCAACTGGCACATCCGGGGCATTGCCCAGCCCACTTGGGCTGTCCGTGCCCGCATTCAGTGCAACGATAGAGGACTTTGGGCGCTCGACTCACGCGGGAGCCTTTCG
>JBEBBO010000037.1:0-41712 GCA_041158345.1 Pseudomonadota bacterium
TCTTTGCTCTTGGCAATGTAGATTTTGCCATCCGCGTATTTGAACGCGCTCGATGTGAATTCAGCCGATTGGCGATGGCTTTTTTTCTTGAAGGTCGGATATCTCGTCCGACCAGACCAGAAGTTCTTGTAGGCCGTTTGCTGATGTCGAAGGCATTGTTGAAGCGGAACGGAAGAGACTTCATTGAGATAAGCAAACTCAGGGAGTTTCTTGATCTCCGTGAGACGGGCATTCGCCTTGAGATAGTCAACCTTGTTCTGGTGTTCGAGGAACTCCTTCGTACGCCATTCCAGAATCGTGTTGTAAACCTTACGAACACAGCCAAACGTCCTTACCAGCAGGACTGCCTGCTTAGGTGTCGGGTAGAACCGATATTTGTAAGCCCGGTTGCACGTATTCACGACACGGAATATAGCCGATGCTAACCGCCCTAACAACAGCTCACCGGATAGGAGAGTTCGCTATCCCTCTCCGCCCTGAAGGACGGGGTTTCTCGCGAGATTCACGATGACTTCATCCTCACCCGCAGAGATGGAACTCCGCAAAATCGCAAGAGCGCTCCACATCGATAGGATCGAGCGGCATATCTTCATTTGTGCGGATCAAACGAAACCCAAGTGCTGTGACAAAGACCAGGGTCTGGCCGCGTGGGACTACCTGAAGAAACGACTGGATGAACTGGGACTCTGTCGTCCTGGACGCATTGCAAGAACCAAAGCAAACTGCCTCAGGCTCTGCCTGAATGGCCCTATCGCGGTCGTCTACCCTGAAGGGGTGTGGTATCGATCCTGTACACCTGAGGTCCTGGAGAGAATCATTCAGGAGCATCTCATTGGCGGCGAGCCTGTAGAGGCTTATCGGATTTACCCCGAAGAAACCTAGGTAGGTAAGAGGATATTCTCCAGCGCCTTCAGCTGCGGGCTGGTACCCAACGCCAAGATCCGGTCATTCACCTCGAGCGTCAGGCAGTCCTCAGGATTTGCAATCACTTGGCGACCTCGAAGAATCACAAGGACGTTTGCGCCCGAACGCTCTCGCAACGAGAGATCAGCCAGGCACTGGCCTATGACGGGTGATTCGGCCTGAACTCCAATCCCCTCCAGATTGAGACACTCTTCCCCCTTCGAGATCACCGTATCGAAAAAATCGATCACTGTCGGGCTCAGAATCAAATGGGCCAATCGTCTTCCGCCGATGGCATGGGGACTGATCGCCCGATCAGCGCCGGCCCGGGTCAATTTGGGAATGCTGGACTCCTCCACCGCTCTCGAAATAATGAACAACTGGGGATTTAAGACCCTTGCTGACAGAACGATATAGACGTTGGTCGCATCATCACCACTGGTGACAATGAGACCTTTGGCTCGGGTGATTCCCGCCTGCTGAAGGACCTGATCATCGCTCGCATCCCCCAGAATGAAGAGGTATCCCTGCTGGGCAGCAAGCGCCTGCGCCTCGGCCCGATTATCAATAATGACGAACGGCATGCCCGAATCGTTCATCTCCCGCGCGGCCTGTCGTCCGACCCTCCCGAGTCCGGCGATGATGACGTGACTTTCGAATGCGTCGATCTTTCTTTGCATTTTCTTGGTCTCAAAGGGGTCGGATACCCGGATCATGACCAAGTTGTCCATGATCACGGTTAGGCTATAGAAAAGGCTCCCGATGCCCGTCATGGCAATCAGGATAGTAAAGATCCGACCGGTCTCATCCAGATGGATGACCTCACCATATCCAATCGTAGTGATCGTAATCACCGTCATGAAAAGGGCATCCAAGAAGGTGGCGTTCTGGGATTGCCCCAGAATGTAATAGCCCACGGTGCCAACGATTGTCACAGCCACCACGGTTGCCACTGGCATGACCAGCCGCGCCTTTAGACCGGCTTGCGGGACATTATGCGTCAGAGGGGACTGCACGATGAAAGCCTCGTTCCTTCAAGTTGCAGAGGGGATAACGAGTTCTTTAATGCATTCGGGGACGCGCTATCCAGCAGCGTTTAGGAGGCTGCCGACAAGACTTGCTTTTCCTCAGGGCTGGCCTCTCCTCGCCATAATTTTTCCAGCTGATAGAAATCCCGGATTTGCGGCTTCATGACATGAACAATCACCTCACCCAGGTCGACCAAAACCCATTCGCCAACGTCCTCACCTTCAACACCAATGGGTTGCGTATCGTTTTTCTTGGCTTCCTCGGCCACATGGGATGCCAGCGATTTGACATGGCGTTCCGATGTTCCACTGGCAACCACCATAAAATCGGTCATGCTGGTCTTTCCACGAACGTCCAGAACGGTCACATCCTTGGCTTTGCTGTCTTCAAGGGTGCTTAGAACCATCTCCAGAAGTTTCTCAACATTCATTTTCTGTTCTCTGAAATTCAAACTCACGGGGTATCCGTCTGACTCACGTCTCGGGATCGAGAAAAGGCCGGCGACCTTATTTTTTCTTTTTTGCCTTCGAAGCGCCTTTGGATCCGGCCCCTGAATCGGGCGATGAGGACTTTACTCCCGCCTTTGCCGGAGTCTTTTTCGATGTCGAATCCTCCTGATGTCGGGATGTCGACTCATCCCGGCCACGATGCCCTCCATGGTGACTCTCAGCCGGACTCCGTTGCTTCCCGAGATGCTGACGTCCCCCCTTCTCCTCATGACTGAAGCCGTGACTCCGGCTGTCAACGTGCCTCGAAACTGCGGGGCTAACGGGGCTCGGTTCGGACACAATGAGACGTTGGCCGGCCTGGATTTGCGTCGTTGCTGGAATATTATTTAACCGAGCCAAAGTCGCTGCATCCACGCCATATTTGCGCGACACCGAATACAAAGTCTCTCCGCGCTGGACCTCGTGGGTTTTGGCTGGACGGCCATTATCCCCATCATCACCCGAAGATCGACGCTCCGATGCGCTCCGAGAAGCCGAACTCGTGCCACTGTCAGCGCGGTCGTCTGAGGCACTACTTGCTGACTCTGACTTCTTCGCAAACTCTTTGCGGAAGGTTTCGAATGGCGCCGGCGCGACCGGAACCTCCTCACTGGCATAGAGCGAACGCATCATCGGCTTTCTTTCCTGATGCAAGCGCTCAACTTCTTGCCTGAAGTCGGCCGCCTTCTTATCCGCAGGAATATAAAGATGGAAGCTTCCATCCAAATCGGCAATCTGGCCCTTGAAGCCCGGATTCAGCTCATACAGCTTGTCAAGAGAGATCCCGGCCGCATCTGCGGCAAGCGCAAGATCCAACTGATTACTGACCTTGACCGGCTTATAAATTGCAGCATTGGGCATGTCTTTTAGGCTGATGCCGTACTTCTCTGAATCCGCAAACAATCGAGCCACGGCCAAGAGCCTTGGGACATAGGCTCGGGTTTCTTGAGGAAGATTCAAGGACCAAAAGTCCGTCGGTAAGCCTTGCGCCAGGTTCCGCTTGACTGCCCGCGATACATTGCCTTCCCCGCAGTTATAGGCCGCAATCGCCAGAAGCCAATCGCCAAAATCGCCGTGTAACTTGGTCAGATATTTGATAGCCGCTTTGGTTGAAGCATAAATATCACGGCGACCATCATAGGAATGACTGTGCTTGAGCCCATAGTTATGGCCCGTTGAGGGAATAAATTGCCAGATTCCCGCAGCGCGGGCGGGCGAGACGACATGCGGTTGGAAAGCGCTCTCGACAATTGGAAGCAGCGCAATCTCACCGGGAACATTCTTGGTCTCTACCAGTTTAACGATGGAGTACAGGAAGGGTTCAGCACGGTTTTGAGCCCGCTCCAGATAGCCCGGGTGATTCGCAAACCAGTTCAGTTCACGATCGATATCTGGATGCTCGATTCGTGGAAGCGCGTAGAGTGCAAAAAGCCGATCCCAGAGCGTGTCGTACTGGGAGCCTCTTGAGGGTTTCTTCTTCCTTGCGGCCTTACCCTGCGTTGACTCAGCCTCCGCTGAATCGGGTATATTGGGGCCCTTCTTGACCTCGTTCCTAGAGCAACCCGCGACTGTTGATAACACGACCAGAAGACAGCAGGCCAATCGGACTCGAGATTTTTGCAGTTGCATTACGTTATTAAATCCTCAACCTTTGCCGGCAGCCGGAATTCCCGCGTATCTCTCGAGTAATCAATGAAAAAGATACGACCTGCAAAAACTCAGGCGCGCCGTGAATTTTTGGAATGGTATCACGTGGCAACCCTCGGACAAGCGCTACAGGGGAATGAATCCCAGTACCTTCGGTTGTCCTTGCCCCATATATACAACCAACGCACACTTCAAGTTGGAAGACTCGGAGCGGAAAGTCGATATATCGACGCTGAGCGCGTCGGAAGCTTCATCCTTGCCGACAACAAAGGCCCACGGAGCTTCCCAACCTTCATCCAGGCCTGTGCGGGCTCGCTTCCAATCGCGACTGAGAGCGTAGATACGGTCATTCTCCCTCATGTTCTGGAGTTTGTTGCCGACCGCCATCAGGTGCTTCGCGAAGCTGAGCGGGTCCTTAAGCCTGAAGGGCGACTTTTTATCTTGGGTCTGAACCCCTGGTCTCCTGCACGATATCTAAGTCTTTCAGGGACCAAGGATTCATTTTGGCAGTCATATCTCATTCAAGCCCATCACCTGCTCGACTGGCTCAGCATCCTAAAATTTGATGCCGAAGTCGAAGCAGTTTTCACCACCAAGGGAACCACAAATCCCAAGCAGGATCAGTCCCAGATCGCAAACTTCAAAAACTGGCTCTCAGTGGGCTATGCCGTCAAAGCCATCAAAAGAAATTACACCTTGATTCCCATCGAACCGGAGTGGTCGAGCCTGACTCGGCTTGTGACGGGAAAACTCATGGAAAGCCCCCAGTTAAACCGCGATAGCAGATGAACAAACAAGTTGAGGTATACACCGATGGCGCATGCCGAGGTAATCCGGGCCCTGGTGGTTGGGGCGCCCTCCTCGTCTATGACGGCAAAGAACGGGAGATCTATGGCGGCGAAAAAGACACGACCAACAACCGCATGGAACTGACGGCCGCCATCAAGGCACTGGAAATTCTAAAAAGGCCCTGCAAAGTCCGAATCACCACTGACTCCACCTATGTCATGAAGGGGATTACCGAGTGGCTGCCGGGTTGGATAAGGAAGGGGTGGAAGACCTCGAGCAACAGTCCTGTAAAAAATGTCGACCTCTGGCAAGACCTCATCCGGGCAAAGGCGCAGCATGAGGTCGAGTGGCACTGGGTCAAGGGACATAACGGCCATCCAGGCAACGAACGCGCTGATACGCTTGCAAATCGGGGCATTGATGAACTTTCCCAAGGAGCCAGAACACCGTGACACGGCAGATCATCCTCGATACGGAAACCACAGGCCTTGAACCTGCAGCGGGTCATCGAATTATTGAGATTGGTTGCGTTGAGCTGATCGATCGAAAACTCTCCGGGCAGAGTTTTCACGTCTACATCAATCCAGAGCGAGAAATCGACGAGGGGGCGGTGGAAGTCCATGGCCTGAGTGCAGAGTTTCTTGCAGACAAACCCCGGTTTGCCGACATAGCAGATGACTTTTTAGGGTTTGTCGATGGGGCCGAACTCATTATTCACAATGCACCGTTCGACGTGGGGTTCATCAATCACGAACTTCGCCTCCTTGAGGCAAGTCTCGCTCCAATTGGTGAGCGTTGTGCGGTCGTAGACACCTTATTGATGGCCCGCAAAAAGCACCCGGGCCAAAGAAACAGCCTGGACGCGCTTTGCAAGCGCTATGGCATCGACAATAGCCAGAGAACGCTTCACGGCGCGTTGCTCGATGCTGAAATCTTGGCTGAAGTTTATCTCGCGATGACAGGCGGCCAAATCGCCTTGTCACTCGAACAGGATGATGACAGGTCACAGCCGGAGGATCCCGGCACATTTTTTAGCCTCGCCGGCGCCGCAAGACCTGTCCTTCCTGTAGTCGGTCCGTCTGCTTTAGAACTTGAAGCGCACATCGCAAGACTGGAAGACATCAATAAGGCCAGTTTCGGAAACTGCCGCTGGCCAATGGATCCCTCCCCCTGAAGAAAACGGAATCTACCCCGATCAAAGGCTCCGGTCGATTGGTATTCATCCTATAATTAAATATTAGTTTTTCGGCGCAAACGGGGGGTTACCGTGCGAAGAGTCGTATTCAATCAAAAGGGCGGGGTCGGCAAATCGACCATTACCTGCAACCTTGCAGCTATCAGCGCAGCAAAAGGTCGAAAGACGCTAGTCATTGACCTGGATGTTCAGGGAAATTCTTCCCATTATCTTTTGGGGGACAAAGTTCCCGATCCCGAAGCGACTGTCGCAGAGTTCTTTAAGGACTCTTTGAGCATGAGCCTCTTTGGTAAGAATCAAATTGGCGCGTTATCGGACCGGATCCACCAGTCGCCCTTCGAAAACCTTTTTGTGCTTCCATCACATCCCGAACTCGAAACGCTCCAGTCTCGCCTGGAATCGCGCTATAAGATCTACAAGCTCAAAGAAGCTTTGGATTTTTTGGAGGACTTCGATGACATCTACATCGACACCCCGCCAGTCCTTAACTTTTTTAGCCGCTCAGCGCTGATTGCAAGCCATGGCTGCGTCATCCCCTTTGACTGCGACGCCTTTTCGAGAGAAGCGTTACTCACTCTGATCGGCTCGATTGCAGAAATTCAGGCGGACCACAACCCGCACCTCAAGATTGAGGGCATTGTGGTGAATCAGTTCCAGTCCAGAGCAAAGCTTCCGCAACAGCTCGTCGACGAATTAACCGATCAAGGGCTTCCGGTCCTAAATACCAAGCTATCCACCTCGGTGAAGGTTCGGGAGTCACACAGCCTGTCAAAGCCGCTCATTTATTTCGTCCCAGACCACAAGCTCACTCAGGAATTTGTCGAGCTGCACGAAGAGCTCTCCTGACCCTTTTCCTCTGGAGAACGCGTTTCGACAAGAAGCGTTCTCCAGAGTCTTGAATCCAAGAACGGGAACGCCAGATCATTTTTTCTGGAAACTCCATGTCGACCTCAAAACTTTCACACCCCACCGCCCAGGTCCTCATTGCAATAATTCTGGGGATCTCTCTTGGCCTCTATAGCCGATCACCTTGGGGTGCAGGTAGCTTTGATCCTGGCACCCTGGGCCAAGTGGGCATGTTGCTTATTCGATTCCTAAAAGCTTTGGCACTGCCGTTGATCTTTTTTGCCGTTGCCGATGCGATCGTCAGGACGAATCTTGCTGAAAAATCAGGCCTTCGCTTTCTTCTGATCTGCCTCGTCAATGTCAGCATTGCCTCCGGAATTGCCCTGACGCTAATTAATACGCTTCATCCAGGCACCAAATGGCAGGGACACATTGAAGAACTCCTTAAATTGGTTGGATCCTCTTCCGTAGCCGCTCATATCGCACCTGAGAAAACGAAATTGGACTGGCTTCAGGGACTTTCTGGCATGTTCCCTCAACATCTCCTCGAACCAATTCAAACCGGAAATATTCTGGCCACAGTTATCCTAGCCGCACTGGTCGGCATATCAGTGCGTAGCCTGAGCTCAACGACGGATGAGCAAGAGCGACGGGCGGTAGATCTTTTGGCCTCCGCGTTAACCGGCGGCTTTCTTGTTTTTTCGAGAATCTTGCACTTTGCCATTCGCCTTGCACCAGTTGCGATCCTTGCACTCGTCTCACAAGCCGTAGGAAAGTTGGGCCTGGGCATTTTTGTCGATCTTTCAGACTACCTTTTGATCGTGATTCTGGGCCTAACCATCCAGGGGCTCATTTATTATCCTTTGGCCGCCTTTATTGCAGGAGGACGGTCTCCTATCGGCTTTCTTCGGGGGGCATCTCAAGCCGTTTGGACGGGGTTTGCCGTCAATAGCAGCTTGGCAACCGTTCCCGTGACGCTTAAATGCCTGAAGGAAATGAACGTCGACGAGCAGTCCGCGCGAATATCCGTCTGCGGGGGAACCAACTTCAATAATGACGGGGTGGTCCTTTACGAAGTCATGACTGCGTTATTCTTGGGACAGGCGATGGGCATGGCGCTCGATCTTCCCCAGCAACTCGTCATTGCCGGCTCCAGTATCATTGCAGCAGCTGGCATAGCAGGAGTTCCCGAGGCGGGTCTTGTGATTCTCCCCATCGTTCTTGCCAACTCCGGATTCTCCGAAGCAGTCATCGCAGCCGCAATTCCACTCGTCTCCCCCATTGACTGGATCCTTGCCCGCTGCCGATCCGCGGTCAATGTCCTTGGGGATATGCTTGGGGCCACCATCCTGTCTAATTGGAGACGCTCAGGCTAAATCCCAAAAAAGCCAAGGCCAAAAAAAACCAGCCCGAAGGCTGGTTTTTTTGTGTGTCCGATAACCCGATCAATGATTGATGAGGTAATGAACCACGATGGAGGACGCATAACCTGCTGCGATGGCTGGGGTCCACTTCAGATGGCTGAAGAAGGTGTACATGCCCTTTGAGCTTCCCATTAGGGCAACACCCGCAGCAGATCCCACCGAAAGCAGGGTCCCACCAACACCGGCAGTCAAGGTAATCAGCAACCACTGATAAAGATCCATGTCAGGGTTCATGCTGATGACAGCAAACATGACCGGGATGTTATCCACCACTGCAGAAAGGAGACCGACCAGAATGTTGGCCGTCGTCGCGCCCAGACCGTCGTACATCGCAACTGAAGCCAATTCCAAGTAGCCTATGTAACCGAGGCCGCCCACAGCAAAGATCACACCGAAGAAGAACAGCAAGGTATCCCATTCAGAATCCTTGACGTTCTCAAAGACATCAAATTTGCCGCTCTCGGGGTAAACGATCTTGAGTCTGTAACCGTAAAGCATCAGATAGGAGAGGCCCAGCATCATGCCCATGAAGGGCGGAAGATGAAGAAACTGCTTGAAGCTCACCGCGGTGACAATCGTCAGGACAAAGAGGCCACAAACGACCAAAGCACCTGGCTTCATGACGACGCGCTCTTCTTCAGCGTGAACCGGCATTTCGTTCGGAATTGCGAACTGCATGATGAGTGCAGGAACCACGAAGTTCACAACCGAAGGAATGAACAATTCGAAGAAATCAAAGAATTCCGCCTTACCGGCCTGCCAAACCATCAGGGTGGTGATATCACCGAATGGGCTGAATGCACCCCCCGCATTTGCGGCACTGACGAGATTCACAAACCCCAAAGCGACAAACGCAGGGCTTGAAGCGCCCACCGCCATGACCACTGCACCAACCAGAAGGGCTGAAGTCAGGTTGTCCGCAACCGAGGAAAGGAAAAAGGTGATGACACCGGTAATCCAGAAAAGGACACGGTAGTTAAAGTTTCGGCTCACCAGCCAGGAACGCAAGGCTTCAAACACGTTCCGCTCGGCCATGGCGTTGATATAGGTCATCGCTACCAAAAGGAAGAGGAACAGTTCCGCATACTCCTTAAGGTCATGTTCAAACGCTTGATGGACTTGATCAGCCGGAACACCATTCGAAGCGGCCAGATAAGCCACATGCGCCCAAATGATCCCAGCAGCCAAGATGACCGGCTTGGATTTACGGAGGTGCGTGAACTCCTCCGTCATCACAAATGCGTAGGAAATGATGAAGATCAGGACACAATAAAGTCCACGTTGAGTGCCGGTCAGGCCCAGAGTCTGCCCCTCCTCTGCAAATGCCATTTCTGGAATGAGGAACAAGGACGCAAGCAAAAGGAATATCCGAATCAAGACACGGCCCTCAGTAGGTTAAAGTCAGATGCCCCCGCACGGGATCGCGGGTGAATTCTTGAGAAACAACCGCTAATTATAGTCGATTACTTGTGGCATTGGAGAAACACTCCTTTTCTCCACACCGACCTTTGCGGTCCAAAAGATCGTTATCCAAGTGTTTTAGCGTGGATCTCGAAGGTGTATATTGGCCGGTCATCCGGCACAACCGAGAGCCTGAGTCAAAGCACATGTACCAGTACGATCATCACGACCAGACGATTGTCAACGAGCGCGCGGCGCAATTCAGGGAGCAGACGACACGCTTCCTTGCCGGGGAATTGACCGAAGATCAGTATCGCCCTTTGCGACTGATGAACGGCCTTTACATCCAACGGCACGCACCCATGCTCCGGGTTGCCATTCCCTATGGATTGCTGTCCTCGCGTCAAATGCGGATGTTTGCCCACATCGCCCGAACCTTTGACCGCGGCTATGGGCACTTCACCACGCGACAGAATATCCAATACAACTGGCCCCAGCTCGAACAAGTCCCGGACATTTTGGACTGCCTCGCTTCAGTGCAGATGCATGCCATTCAAACCAGCGGAAACTGTATTCGGAATACCACCAGCGACCACCTTGCGGGGGTTGCAGCCGATGAACTGGAAGATCCTCGTCCTTATTGCGAAATCATTCGCCAGTGGTCAACCCTCCATCCTGAGTTCGCCTTCCTTCCCCGAAAATTCAAGATTGCGGTTAGCGGAGCCGAGCGAGATCGCGCGGCAACGCAGGTCCATGACATTGGCCTGCAGTTAGTCAAAAATGCGGAGGGTCGAACAGGCTTTGAGGTCCTCGTGGGTGGGGGCTTGGGGCGCACACCCATTCTAGGCGTCGTCATTCGACCCTTCCTCGAAAAGGAGGACCTGATTTCCTATCTTGAGGCAATCCTTAGGGTCTATAACCAACTCGGGCGCCGCGATAACAAATACAAGGCTCGCATCAAGATTCTGGTGAAGGAGGCCGGCATTGAAAGCTTCAGCCGCCTCGTCGAAGCGGAATGGAACCGGATTCGCGAAAGCCTCAAGCTCGATGCACACGAAATCGAGCGCGTATCTAAGGACTTCAGAACGCGCCAGTACGCAACGCTACCCGTCACCGATCCCAAGGTAGAAAGCCTGTTGGCAGGTGACCAGCAATTTGCCGCTTGGCATCGCCGAAATACGGTTGAACACAAATCAGCCGGCTATCGTGCGGTTTTCATCTCCCTGAAACCCCATGGCAAGGCGCCGGGTGACATGACCGACGAACAAATGGACGCGGTTGCCGAGATTGCAGACCGCTACAGTTTCGGCGAAATTCGGGTAACCCATACACAGAACCTAGTTCTGGCGGATGTTGAAACTCGTCAGCTCCCCGAACTTTGGAAGGAATTGGCAGCCCTGGGCCTCGCCACCGCGAATATCGGGACTGCAACCGATATGATTACCTGCCCGGGCTTGGATTTTTGCTCTCTGGCCAATGCGGCATCGATTCCCGTCGCAAATGGCATTCAGGAGCTTTTTGAGGACATGGATTACCTCTATGACCTCGGAGAAATCCGCATCAATATCTCTGGCTGTATGAACGGTTGTGGACACCACACCGTCGGCCACATCGGAATCTTGGGCGTCGATAAAAAGGGAGAGGAGTGGTACCAGATCACTCTCGGCGGCTCATCAGCCAATGAAGCCTCGCTGGGCGACCGACTAGGGCCCTCTGTAGCCCGAAACGAAGTGACTGGCGTGATGGAAAAAATCTTCCTGACCTTTAAGGACCTTCGTGAAGGGGAAGAATCCTTCCTTGAAACAGTCCGACGCATTGGGATCGAACCCTTCCAGGAGCGCGTTTATGAAAATCATTAAAAGCGGCCAGATCGTCGACGACCTTTGGACCCACCTCGACGATGATGACGCCCCTCAAGCTGGAACCAGCGCCACTGTCACCTTGAATCGTCTGGCGTCTTTCTCTGAAAAGGAGCGCCTTGCGCCTTCACACTTGGGCGTTCGAATTGGGCCGGATGAGGACGTCAATCAACTTAAATCGCATCTCAAGCAGATCGCTCTGGTCGTATTGGCCATGAATCCTTTTACGGATGGGCGTAGCTTCTCTCAGGCACGCATTCTTCGTGAGCAGTTGGGATTTCAGGGCGAAATCCGTGCTTCTGGTGATTTTCTGCGCGACCAAATGTACTACCTTCACCGTCTCGGGGTAGACTCTTTTGAGTTCGCGGAGGGCACTGATCTGAATGACCGGTTGAAGGCTTTCACCGAGTTCACGGTCACCTATCAAGCGGCACAAGACGAGCCCCAACCCCTTTACCGACGCCGCGGCTGACATCAAACCCACTGCCGACGAGGGCATATGTTCATGGATAGCTATAAGGTTCTGAGCGCAACCATTCTCTCGCTTACACTCACAGGATGCATTTCGGAGTCCATCACTTCCAGTGAGTCCTCATCAGCATCTTTTGGTTCGAGCTCTGAATCCTCAAGCTCTCCCTCTAAATCGTCAAAAAAGAAGGCGACCGTGCCCGAGGAAAAACGAGGCTATCTCAATGACATTGCAAACCTGACGAATTCCGTTACGGGCTCGAAAATGACATCCACTGATTTCATGAATGCCCTCTCACGGACGGCTAGTCAGGACCAAATCAGCAATTGGGAGTCCGAATCCACAACCTATCTTGGCATTGGCAAAGGACTGAAGCGAGCCTCTGTACCGGTGGGACAAATCAAGGACCAACCCTTCCTTGAAGATGTTCTCGCCCGCAATCAAAACGCACTTGACCTGATTCAACAAGGCTACAAGGAGTAAATCCGCGTGGGCTTTAGACCGCTTCCATGGGGAGCGGTCATCCTTCTGATTGCCGCCCGATCGGTATCCGCCGAACCGGCTCTGCATTATCTCTACATCGAGGCAAATAGCGGGACCTCCAGTGGTGGCCATGTGGCTGTCAGGCTGGATGAAACCGTCTACCACTTCCAGAATAAGGATGGCCTGATTCTTCTCCAAAGGGATGACTGGCCTCGCTTTCGGCATCTTTACGCCGATCTGGATAATCGAGACATTCATATTGCGAAGATCGCACTCCCCGAATCGACTCAAATTGAAGTCAAACGGCATCTCGATCTTTTCCACCTCAAGCAGAAAGCCTTACTCGATCGTTCGGCCTCCCTTGAACGGGACGTTCAACTCCTTGAATCGCAGACTAATGGGCAGCCTTATGTGATCCCCGGGGGAGGCTTCTTCAAGGAAAAGAGCTGGCCTCGAGAGGCTCTCCCAGACTCCACCCGTTTCACTGCAAATGAGACAACAGAGTCGATTGAGCGAAGTCGCCAATCCTTCATTCGAACGCGGAAGAATCTCCGGTATGTCATCGCGGAGGTCACCCATCGCGAAGCCTCTCTGGCCAGTTACGCGCAAAGTTATTCGGACCGGTGGGTGGATCTGATCCAGAACGAAATAGCGCTTGAGTTTGTTCTTGGGCAAAAGGCGTTCAATCAAAGCCTCTTGATTGATGGCGGTCCCTTTCCTCTCGAAGAAACCCAAAATGATTGCTCGGCCCACCATTGGCTTACCCGCTATCTTCGTCACCTCGAGGGTGACGCCGCCCGACTTTTGAGCCAACCTTACCCCGGATCAGGCCTCACGCTGCTGCGAACATTGGCTCGTATGGAGGCCGTCAGAATATCCATCGAAAAGAAAAGACTCTATCTTCTCTTGCCAGGATTGACTTCATCGAATGGTGAACAGGCCCTCGATGACTATCTACAAAGCCCCCAGCGCCGGCTTGAGTCAGAGTTCAGACAGCACTTGAACGAACTGGGGCACCGCACGTTTTGTGCACATGAAGCGGACGATCTTGCCTATCACCGGCTTGAATTGGCAGCCCTCGACATGAAAGAGGCCGTTGATGCAAACCTGCATGAAACTCCCGTGCAATTCGACCATGAGCCCATTCTGCCTAATGCACCAGGATCTATCACTACGGATCAAACCGAGGGCTCACGAAAGCCTGAAAAACATGAGCTAGAGGAAGCGACGCAGGCCCGAGATCGCCTGCTAGAGCAAATCCGAGAAAAGCTGCGCTACAACCTGATCACCCGGAACTGCGTGACCGAACTGGTCAAGGCCGTCAATTCTGGTTTTGAAAATGATCGCGAACCCATCGAATTTCAGGGGCATATCGACCCACTTGGATCTCAAGCATTTGTTCCATTTCGTTTTTTTGAGCTCGTCTTGAAACGTTACCCAATCGAGAACTCAACCAAGATTCCCTCATTCAGACACCGAAGGCTTGCTCAGATGATCGCTCAGGAAGAAGACGGCTGGGTCGAAATACGGGAAGGCAATACTCTCACCACCACGATCTATCAGCCAAGAGTGCAAGACGGGGTATTTCTTTTCTTTACGGATGAATCGGTCTGGACCAGACCGATTCTGGGCACCGCCAATCTGGGTACGGCAATCGTCGCCATGGGATTAGGAATGATGAGCCTTCCCATAGATGAGGGACGACTTCTCGAGGCTGGCGCTCGAGGCGCTCTCTTTAGCTTTCCGGAAATCGCTCTCTGGAATATACGCAAAGGAAGCTACACGGAAGCGACCCTCCGCAATTAAGGCCGCGATCTGGGAGAGGCCTCATCCAAGGCCTCCCCCAGACCGAAAGATTCACTCAGGGTTTGGCAGACGTCGCTTTCGGGGTCTTTTTAACGATATTTATCCCTCGGAGCAGGTTCAATGCCTCATTCAAGGGATAGTCCTGCAACGCAAGAGCATCCTCAGAATCGGCAGCGCCTTTGGGTGCTTCCTTAGGTGCCGTCAACTCCTTAATGGGTTCGCGCTTTGGTGAGGGGTTGTTGTTTTCGAGATGGTTGGCAAGATCAGCCTCCTTGATCGGACCAAACTCTGACTGATTTGCCGCCTCAATCTTGACCTTTGAGATCAGAACATCCGGCGATATGCCCTCGGCCTGAATGGATCGTCCAGAGGGCGTGTAGTAACGCGCGGTAGTGAGCTTCACGGCCGCCCCATTACTGGTCGGCAAAATGGTTTGTACTGACCCTTTACCGAAGGTCTTTTCGCCCATAATGACAGCCCGGTTATGATCCTGCAGGGCGCCTGCAACGATCTCGGATGCAGAAGCAGATCCTGCGTTGATCAAAACGACTATCGGGGCCCCTTCGAGCAGGTCTCCGGGTGTTGCATTGAATTTCATCTTGGAATCTTCAATACGACCGTCGGTGTAGACGACGAGACCATCATCCAAGAAGGCATCGCTCACAGTGACTGCTGCGTTCAGAACGCCACCGGGATTATTCCTCAAGTCCAGCACCAGACCCTTGAGCTTTCCTGACTTCTTCAGCTCTTCAATGGCCTCAATCATGTTTTCACCCGTTTTGGCCTGAAAACTAGAGAGTCTGACGTATCCATAACCCGGTTCCAGCATTCGGCTACGAACACTTTTGACCTTGATGACGTCACGAATCAGCTTCAGCTTGATGGGTTGCTCAGCCCCTTCTCTGACGATGGTAAGAACAATCGCGCTGCCAGGCTCACCGCGCATGATCTTGACTGCATCATTGAGGCTCAGACCTTTCACCGGTTTATCGTCCAATCGGATAATCAGGTCGCCCGCTTTGACTCCCGCCTTCTGTGCTGGAGTTTCATCGATTGGCGCGATGACTTTTACGAAACCGTTTTCCATTCCCACTTCGATGCCTAAGCCACCAAATTGCCCGGTGGTACCTACTTTGAGCTCTTCGTATTGCTCTTTATCGAGATAAGCCGAATGGGGATCCAGCCCTGAGAGCATGCCCCGGATGGCATCCTCAAGAAGCTTGTCGTCTTTTACAGGCTCCACATAATCCTGCTTGATCCGACCATAGACCTCCGAAAATGCTTTCAGACCTTCAAACGGAATCTGGTTACTGTCGGCCACTTCAGTTTTGGGCGCGGGTGTCTTTTCAGCCAAAACCATGCTCGACTGCGTTAGAACGAAAACGCCAGCCACAATCTGTACTACGACTGCTCGAAACTCAAAGGAAGAAAGCATAAGGATGGCCTTGTCGAAAAAAGATAAAAAAATCGTTAATGGGCTTTTTGACACCAAACCAACGGATCTACCGGCTTGCCTTGTGTCCGGACTCCAAAATACAACCCAGGCTTATCTCTACCGCCGGTTGATCCAAGCGTTGCAATCACCTCGCCCGCGGAAACAAGATCCCCTTTGGATTTGCTCAAACTTTGATTGAAGGCATAGAGGCTCATAACACCATTGCCATGGTCGACAATCGTCAAAAGTCCGTAGCCACGAAACCAGTCAGCGAAAGCAATCTTCCCCGCAGCAATCACTCGAACGGGCGCTCCTTCCCTGCCGCTGATCAGAACCCCGTCCCACTTACTGGTCATTCGCGGGCTGCCAAACTTTGCCGTAATCGTCCCCTGCGGAGGGCAACGCGCAGCGCCATCTTTGGAGAGAGGGTCAACAGCCGAAGCGACCGAAGGCTCTTGAGGCTGCTCAATGGAATCGATTGCAAAAGACTCCACCAAAATCCCAAGGCTTCGCTGGTCCTCTCGCATTTGTTCGGCTTGATCTCTCAGCTCTACATCCCAGCCCTTGAGCAATTGCCGCCGGGCCTTGCTCGACTCAGCAAGTGACAACTTCTCCTCTTGGGTCTGCCGCCGAAGCTCGGCCTTGAGGGTGGCCTCGTCATTGAGATCCCGCTCAAGCGTCTCAAGCCTTCCGATCTGCGCCTCCAATCGATGGATCTGATCGGACCGCGCCTGACTGAGATAGCCATAGTAGGCTAGCACACGCGCCAAATGTGAAGCATCCTCCTGATTCAGCAGTAATTTGAGCCAATCTTTGCTACCAATCACATGCGCGCTTCGGAGTTGTCCCGCTAGGTGCTTTTGCTGAGTTGCGATGTCCGATTTGAGGTCATCCCGTTGTTTCTTCAACTCGCGTATCCGGCGCTCCCGCTGTTTCGCTTGGATCTCAAGCTCGCCAATTTTGACGTTCAGAATACCTTGCTGAATTTCAAGCTGGGATAACTGCTGATTGAGTTGCTGACGGACACCGAGCAGCGCCGCATGTTTTTGACGCGTCTGCTCCATGTGGTCCCGAATTTCCGAAGGATCCGGAGCATTTTCAACGCCGAATGCTGCCCCACCAGACAGCGTTAGAAACAGCACAATTGCAAGGCAATGCGAGCGATTGTTCAGCCTCAGCATTCGGCGCATTTCGTCGGATTTTAAGCGAGCAAGGACCGTCCCGTCATCTCAGCAGGTTTGGCTATGCCCAACATATCCAACATGGTCGGGGCAATATCCGCAAGGTTACCGCCATCCAACAGCTTTCTGCTCGAATTGCCTCGGTAGACCAAAGGTACCGGGAAGGTCGTGTGCTGAGTCAGTGCAACGCCGGTCTCAGGGTCGACCATCTGCTCGACATTTCCATGGTCAGCAGTGATCAGAAGCTCGCCCCCCACCTTATCAAGAGCCGCCGTAATGCGAGCCAGCGAGGCGTCGAGCGTCTCAACCGCCTTCACCGCGGCATCCATGATCCCTGTGTGGCCAACCATATCGCCATTGGCATAGTTACAGATAATCACGTCAAACTCGCCGCCCTCAATGGCCTTTACCATCTCATCAGTCACCTCTCCTGCGCTCATTTCTGGCTGCAGGTCATAGGTTTTGACCTGAGGGGAAGGTATCAGAATGCGGGACTCTCCCTCGAACGGCTCATCAATGCCGCCATTGAAGAAGAAGGTGACGTGGGCGTACTTTTCAGTTTCAGCCAAACGGAGCTGCTTGAGACCTTTACGGGAGAGGACCTCACCCAAGGTGTTGGTGATCGATTGCGGGGGGAAGGCAATGGGATAAGTGAAGTTTTGATGGTATTCCGTCAACGTGACGTAGCTACCCAGCTTTCGCACCGCCTTTCTTTCAAACCCACTGAAATCAGCGTCATTGATGGCTTTACTGATTTCACGTGCTCGATCGGCACGGAAGTTCATGAAGACGACCACATCACCGTCTTCGAGGTGGACCGCCTGTTGCCCCTCCGAAACGATACTGGTCGTGGCAACAAACTCGTCGGTTTCACCCCGCGCATACGCGGCCTTGAGACCTTCGAGGGCTGTTGCCGCCTTGAATTCGGCCTGACCTGAAACAATCAAATCATAGGCTTTTTCAACACGATCCCATCGGTTATCCCGATCCATCGCATAGAAACGACCGCAAATGCTCGCAATTTGGCCAGCACCCAACTCATTAAATTTCTTTTCTAGCCGCTGAATGGGGCCTTCGGCGCTCTGAGGCGGCGTGTCCCGACCATCCAGGAATGCGTGCATATAAACCTTGCTGACCCCGCGTTTGACTGCTAATTCAGCCATGGCCTGAATCTGCTGATCGTGACTATGCACACCCCCCGGGGATAAAAGACCGAAAATATGGACAGCCTTGCCGTTTGCCTTTGCAAGATCAACGGCCTGGGTCAGCGCGGGATTGGTAAAAAATGAGCCATCGCGAACCGCTTTATTGACGGCAGTGAAGTCTTGGTTGATCAAACGGCCGGCACCCAGGTGGAGATGCCCCACTTCAGAGTTACCCATCTGATCATCAGGCAAACCCACGGTTTCCCCCGCACAATCCAGTGTCGTATGGGCACACGATGCCCAAAGATGCTTCCACGTCGGGGCCTTGGCCGCGGAAATCGCATTGTATTGTGATGATTCGTTGTAGCCGAAGCCGTCCAGAATAACCAAGACAACAGGTTTAGGGCGATGCGAGTTCAACGTATAATCTCCTTGGACAAGCTTCGTTAGAGCTTGCTTTCGTGGTGGGACAATGGAAGGACGTGACGGCGTTGAGCCTCTCGCCCTTTTGGGCCCGATTTTAGCGGGTTTTGACAGCTTCGTCCTCTCAGATGCCCCGCCTGTCCGGGATTGAACACCCGGGAACAAGAGTAAGTACCGAATGAAGGATGATCTAATTAACCGCGAAGAGGACATCGCGCAGGCCGCTTTGTGCATCAAGGCAATGGCCCACCCGCTGCGGCTTAAAATTCTTTGCACCCTGGGCGACTCCCGAGCCAGCGTCCAGGAAATTGTCGACGCATGTGGAACGACGCAGAGCAACATTTCTCAGCACCTAGCGATTCTCCGAGAAAAAGGGATACTCGGGTGCGAAAAAGAGTCCAACCGGGTTTACTACCAGATCGATGACAAACGAACGCTGAAACTCATTGCGCTGATGCGCGAGGTTTTTTGTAGCGATGGCCACTAAATTCAAAAACAAAAACTATTAAACACCTCATGAACGTCTCTCCTGAACAACTTATCGAATTTATCGGCAACCACTGGATGATGGGTGCTGCACTTTTTGTGGTCACCATTCTTTTGGTCCAAGACATTATCGACAGTGCGACCCGCAAACATAAAGCGGTCTCGCCGAGCGAGGCCGTGGTCATCATGAACGACGATCAAACCATTGTCGTCGATGTCAGAGAGCCGCCTGAGTTTGCGGAAGGCCACATTGAAGGGGCACGCAATATTCCACTCGGAAAACTTGATGAGCGCGTTGGTGAACTGGAATCCCATAAGAACAAACCCATCATCGTGAACTGCCAGTCGGGCACCCGCTCTCTGGCTGCCGGGAAAAAGCTCACCAAACTCGGCTTTACCCAAGTCTATGAAATGAAGGGCGGCATTTTTGCTTGGAAAGACCAAAATCTTCCCATGACCAAAAAGCGCGGAAAGTAAAAGGATACAACCCATAACGAACCGAGAATCCGCTTCATGGCTGAAGAAACCCAAGCCCCTTCTGAACCCCAATTCCGGGTCCAAAAAATCTACGTGAAGGACGTGTCTTTCGAGACGCCTAATTCGCCCCAAATCTTTATGACTGATTGGGAGCCCGAAATTGATTTCAATCTTGGGAGCGCTGCGCAGCAGATTCAGGAAAACACCTATGAGGTCACACTCAAGGTTACGGTCACCGTAATCCTGGGACAAAAGACGGCTTACCTCATCGAAGTGTCTCAGGCTGGCATTTTTGGCGCCCTGGGTTTTGGTGAAAATGAGCTGAGTCATTTACTGGGGAGTTATTGCCCCAGCATCCTTTTCCCTTATGCGAGAGAGGCCGTATCCGATCTTGTTGTGAAGGGCGGCTTCCCTCCGATGCTTCTCGCCCCAGTTAATTTTGATGGCATCTACGCTCAACGGCTCGAAGAACTCAGCGCCGGCAGCCAAACAAGCCATTAGGCCTGATCAACATAGGAAAGGGCCGTGCTCACTAGGTTAACAATACAATAATGCAGATCGCGGTTCTCGGCGCTGGATCCTGGGGAACAGCGCTTGCGTTGGTCCTTGCCCGAAACAACCATCGCGTCAAACTCTGGGGACATAACAAAGTTCGCCTCGAACAAATTCGTTTGGCACACGCAAATGAACAGTATCTGCCCGACGTACCATTTCCAGAGAACCTGATTCCCGAAGCCGACCTCAGTGAGGCGATTCGGGATTGTTCCCTGATCGTTGTCGCTGTGCCCAGCCATGCGTTCAGAGAACTCCTTGAACGGCTCCCCCCGCTTCTAAAGGCGCCCTGCGGAATTGCTTGGGCGACCAAAGGATTGGAACTCAATACTGGTCTTCCACTCCATCATGTCGTCAAAAACGTGCTGGGGGATGGATTTCCCGCTGCGGTCCTGTCCGGTCCTACCTTCGCCGGTGAAGTAGCCCGAGGGCAACCCACCGCCATCACGGTCGCGTCCGAGTCGGAGGCATTCGCTAGCGAACTCGTGGCCATTTTCCACAACCCGAAGTTTCGCGCCTACACGACGACAGACGTTGTGGGCGTTGAGCTTGGGGGGGCAGTGAAGAATGTTCTCGCGATTGCCGCCGGCGTAGCCGATGGTCTGGGCTATGGCGCTAATGCTCGAGCAGCGCTGATCACGAGAGGCCTTGCCGAATTGATGCGACTGGGGCTGACCCTTGGCGGACGACCCGAAACGCTGATGGGCCTGTCAGGCGTGGGCGACTTGATCCTGACATGTACCGATAACCAGTCCAGAAATCGCCGATTTGGGCTAGGACTGGGTAAAGGACTTGCCGCTAAATCCATCGCCGAAGATATTGGGCAGGAAATTGAGGGCATTCCGACCGCAAGAATTGTTTACGAGCTCTCACTCCGGCATCAAATTGAAATGCCGATTACAGAACAAATCTATCGCATTCTTTATGAGGGACTTTCACCGCACGAGGCGGTTAGCAACCTTCTGGTTCGCGAACCGAAACCCGAATCCGAGCGGCCAGATCCCTGATGAGACAGAGACAAAAACCCAAACCCACTCCCACGCCCGACAAAAGCCCTCTAATCGCTGGCATAGTCGGTAACATCCTTGAGTGGTACGACTTTGCGCTTTATGGCCACTTCTCTGTCTTGATTAGTCGGCACTTCTTTCCCGAAGGGGACCGCATCCTCGCCACATTCGCAGTCTTCAGCGTCAGTTTTTTCATGCGTCCGCTTGGCGCCATGATTTTTAGCGCCATAGGTGATCGCCATGGTCGACGTCGAGCACTGTCGCTCTCCATTCTCGGCATGGCAGCGCCAACGGCAGCTATCGGCTTTTTACCTGACTATGCTCAAATTGGGGCTTGGGCAACAGCGCTTTTGATTATTCTCCGACTGTTGCAAGGCATGGCACTTGGCGGAGAGATGGGTGGCGCCGTGACGTTTGTGATGGAACACACCCCTCGATCCCAGGTAGGGCGGGCATCGGCCTGGATTCAAGCCAGCACCTGTCTTGGCCTTCTCGCCGGCACCGTCATGGCGAGCAGCCTTGCGTTCCTTCTTGATCCGCAAGAATTTGAAAGCTGGGGTTGGCGCATCCCCTTTATTTTGGGCATTGTCGCCGCTTGGCTCGGCTTCAAAATCCGCCAAAAGATGTCAGAAAGCACTGTCTTTGAAATGGCCCGCAATGAAAATCGTCTTCAGAAAAACCCTTTGGGCGAGATCCATGGCAAGTATCGCGGAGCGACCCTGACGGCTATTGGTGTCGTCGCACCCATGACTTGTGGATTTTTCTTTTGCTTCGTCTATTTCAACAGTTACCTCGTCACAAGTCTTACACTCTCATCGGCTCAGGCACTCCTGGTCACATCGATGGGGCTGATTCTTTCTCTGGTTACCACTCTTGCAAGCGGCAATATTGCCGATCGCATCGGTTATAAACCCGTACTTTTGCGCACTTCACAGCTTTTATTGGTTGCGACTTTCCCACTTGTGATGGCGATGTCGGGGCATTGGACTCTTCATTTCACCCTCAGCGCCTACTTCTTTCTCTGCCTGATACTTGGCGCATACTGCAGCACGGCATTTGCCTCGGTGACCGCGTTGTTTCCGACGCCCATCCGCTACAGTGGGATCAGTATCTCGGTCAATCTCGCCTCTCCCATCTTTGGCAGCACGGCCCCACTTTTGGTCGCTGCATCCGTCGAAGCCTTGGGAAATGATGTGGGTTTTATGGCCTTTGGTGGATACTTCACCCTCCTCTGGGTCATGGCACTGGTGGCTATTCAACAAATCAATCCAAATGCCTTTGCTCGCTGGGGCCAGCACTGATAGGCCTAAAGCAGGCCTGTCCAGTATCCCTTTTTATAACGTGTTCGTAGAATGACCGCTGCGGCGATTGCGTAGCCCCTAGGAATAAAGACAAAAATGAAGATCTTCAGGCGTTACCTTCCGGATCCAGCAAAGATCCGGGAAATCAAATCCCTCCGGTTTTTAGGCGAGAGAATTTACTCACCGAACCTTTGGTACCTCAATCGACATTCGGTATCACGCGCTTTTGCCGTCGGCCTTTGGGCCATGTACACCCCCCCTCTTCCCTGGCAACAAGTTCTGGCCGCTGTTGGCGCGATCTATTTCGGCGCCAATCTTCCCATTGCCGTGGCGCTGGTTTGGATTACTAATCCCTTAACGTGGCTCCCAATGTATTACTTCGCTTATGAAGTTGGTGCCATTGCACTGGGCTCTGCAACTTTCAGCTTTGAACAATTCTCAGAATTCTTCAGTGTCGAAAGGGCCATGACACTGGGCGCCCCCCTATTGGTGGGTTGCTTGATCCTTATGCACTTAGGCGCCCTAATCGGGTATTTTGCCGTGCAATGGCTTTGGATCCGCAATGTTCGCGAGTCCCTGACCATGCGAAGACTGAGAAGCATGCCCTTCAACTCAGCGGAAATGTGCCGTCAGTCCTATGCGAGCTTTAAACGCTATTTGGAGCATCACCAGATTGCTCTCGATCACCTCAAGCGGCCCACGCGCAAATAAACATCTGCAGTTTAAAGAAAACCACCCTTATGTCATTGAAAGAAAAAGCCTTTGTTCTCCTTCAATACGCGCTACCGCACCATTTGTTGTCGAGACTCATGGGAAAATTCACCTACTGTGAAAACCCTTTTGTTAAGAATCTGATGATTCGGAAGGTTTCGGCGGCCTACCAGATTGACCTATCAGACGCGCTTGAGCCTGATGTTGCAGCCTACCGATCCTTCAACGAATTCTTCACCCGTCCTCTAAAACCGGAAGCCCGACCCATTGCGTCCGGCTCTCGAAGCATTGCCTCTCCTGCCGATGGATTTCTCAGCCAGAAAGGCCCCATCCAGAAAGGCAGCATTATTCAAGCGAAGGGATTTGACTATAGCGTTGATGACTTACTTGGCGGAGATGCAGAACGCGCAAGGCCTTTCTTGGGTGGCTCTTTTGCCACCATTTACCTCTCCCCGCGAGACTACCATCGGCTGCACATGCCGCTGAAGGGTACCCTCAAGGAGATGATTCATGTTCCTGGAAGACTTTTCAGCGTTAACGATGCGACGACCCGCAACGTGCCTGGGCTTTTCGCCCGAAACGAACGCGTGGTCGCAATTTTTGACACCGAAGCAGGCCCAATGGCTCTCATTTTGGTTGGTGCCATTTTCGTTGCCAGCATCGAAACCGTGTGGCACGGCGTTGTAACGCCCCCCACGCAATCGGGCATTCGATCGTTTTCCTATGACCAAGAAACGATCGTTCTCGAAAAAGGAGCGGAGATGGGTCGATTTAACATGGGGTCCACGATCATAGCCCTTTTTGGTACTCCAAATGTCTCCTTCGATGATCAGATTACCCTTGGATCCGCGGTCAGAATGGGACGTCCGATTGGTCAATTCGCCTGATCCCCTCTCAGGGGTGCATCTGTTGCATCAAACTCTCCAGCGATTTCGCGCTACGCTCAATTAAACGGATGATTTGTGCGACCATCGGCAGATTTTGAGTGGTCAGATTCTTTTCTTCTGAGGGACGCACATCAAATGTGCCCTCGCTGAATCCACTTCTGCATCGCCAATGGAGTAAACCGACCCTCTCTGCTTGCAACAGAAATTTTCCGCCCTCGGATCCAAATTCATAAGTCCCTTTTTGCTCGATGAGGGATACGCCCCCCCCGCATTGCGAGAGGGCCTTCCCCATGATCATCCACTGAATTTCCTGTCCCACCTCTAGAATTGGCCGCTCTTCTAGCGGGCCCCTCTGATCAATTTGAGTGTGCACCATCAGCGGTCTGCCAGTTTCTGTTCCCAAAGGCGACGCGTGCCCCATCGCCGCATGAACATCTGCACCGGTGCTCAGCATGAGATAGCCTCGCTGGAGCATAATGACCCCCAAAGCAATCACGATCGCGCCTGATACCCTAACCAGTCTCGGTGCAACCTGCGCCGAAAGTGCTGTCGCCAAAAATCCGAATCCCATCATTAATGGAAGTGTCCCTAAGCCGAAGAAAAACAACATCTTGGCTCCCTCAACTGGGCTGCCAGTGCCTGCAGCCATAATGTACATCGCCTGGAGAGGACCACAGATAATCATCAGACCGTTCAGTAGACCGATAACAAAAGGGCTACTGCTTCGACGAAGCAGTAGCCCAAGATGCTTAAGCAGAGATGGGGGAACCCTGAACTGCAAATCTCTTGATCCGGGCAGAAGCCTTAGGGATGACAAACCAAACAAAAGCAAAAAGATCCCGGCGAAAAGCCCCGCTAAGCCCCGCATGAAGGGGGTAAAAGTCACAATAGAGCCCAAAGCTCCAAAAAGACCGCCGATCACCGTATAGGAGAGCGTCTTACCCGCGCCATAATATAGATGGGTCAAATATTTCGAGCCCCCACCTTGGTTGGCTGCCCGTACTGTGTATCCGATGACCAGCGAACCGCACATTCCCGCGCAGTGGAATCCTGTAAAGGTACCTGCAACAAAAAGCAATGCATAACTCAAGGGCTCATGGCTGGTGGGAACCGAAAAGCCGCCACTCAAGAAACTGCTGAAATTCAGGAGCAAATAAATCCCTAATAACAGCAAAGCCACTTTTCCCAACCGATACAGCACAGTCATCTCCATCTTTCTCGTCTATTCATCAAGTTGGTTTTATCAAGCAATTTTGTGCCCATAGCTCTTTAATCAGACCACAAGGGGCATATCAGCCTCTGACGTCTCTCAAGGTGAGGGATATCACACACCCAACTGCGTTAAATCACATCACCCATCTCAGCCAGGAACCTTTCATCGAATAAAAGCCCTTGTAATTAAAGGAATTCATTCTTTGGCACGGACCTTGAGTCTTCTTGGGGGACGCGACGCTCTGTCGCGCTCTTTTTTGGAGTATTCATCATGAATGCAAAAGCCGTTGCTCAAACTCGTCAGCCAGTAACTACAAAAAAAGCCGTTCGTAAGTCACGCGGCCCCACACCAGGCGCGATGGCGGTTGGTACGGGATTGGCTTTTGCATCGATCATTCTTCTCCCCGCTGTCGCGGCACAAATGGGAATCAGTGCAACACTGACGAGCGCACTTCGAATCGCTTTGATGCGCGCATCCAGTCGCGCTGTTGCTGGAAGCAGTGAAGGCGGGGATTCAATACCAGCGTACTTGAGCTGTCATTAACGCCCAACAGGACCAACGCTAGCGCTGACATAGTCAGCAAAACAAAGAGATCATGAGCCTGACAAGCAATCGCTTAATGGTGTAATCTGGATACAGCCAATTGGCTAAGATTTCTGTAGCCTTAGGAACTTCTATTGTGGGCGACGAAATAAGTACTTGCGATCTCTGCCAACTCCCGATTACGGGCGAGGGTCTCGTCCTGCACACAACTTTGGGACTTAAACGTTTCTGTTGCGAGGGGTGTCAGGGTATCTACCAAATGTTGCATGAGTCAGAAATTCTTGAGAATGAACCCCAGTAACTTCGGTTACTGGCATTCTTTTCATCATTCAGGAGGCCATCATGGCACATGTTCATGGCGCCGCAGCCAAAGCCGTATCGCATAGCGCTCATGCAGCACATGGGGCGGCCACCCTAACCAAAGCAAAACATGTAGGCGCAGCGGTAGGGATTGCCGCGGCCACCCAAACACACACAGGAAAAGGTTTTATGAGCGTATTTTCCAAACACCCTCTTTTGGTTTTTACCGCAGGTGTCGCAGCAGGGTACTTCGCCCACAAGTACCGGAAGGAAATTATCGCCTCGGCAACGCGCGCAACCGAATTGGGCAAAGATTTCGTGATGCACCAGAAAGAAAATCTGGAAGACTTGGTGGCCGAGTGTCAGGAATGCCCAGAGGACGAGGAAAAAGACTAGACCATACAACCGCTTGAGCTTTATCTATCTGCCTCAACCGAGGATCGCATGAGCATCGCCAGAGAGGTTGTTCTTAGACACCGTGAACCAGGGTATGTCAGATTCGATATACCTGAAGTTCTGTGCGCGCATTATGCCGCCGAGGAGCTAACACGCGAACTTGAGCGTGTCGATGGCGTTTATCGTGTTGGATTGAATCAAACTGCCGGCAAACTGACGGTCCGCTTTCATGATGCGTATTGTTCTTTTGAAACATTAGTCAGAAGACTGCTCGGAATCGTCAAGCAGGTCATTCAACGGGCCCAAGCTGCCGTTAGCCAATCCAAAGTTGTCATTCCGATCAGCTCCAGAAAACCAGTTCTCCACTCAAGGCCGTCTGTTGCACCCCCAATTGAGTGGATAAAAAGAAAACTTGATGAGCTAAGGGAAACATTTCTCGCCCTCAAAATATTGGTTTCTCGGGCGGTTGAGCATCGCCCTCGATGGGTGAAAGAGTTTATGAATGACCTTTTGATGCTCTTCCTGATCAAACTCCACTGGCATCAGATCCTAACGGAGTGGCTCCCTAGGCCCTGGACCTATCGCTATGAGTGGTTGGCAACGATCTATCTGATTTACCTCTCCGTCCAGTCGAAAGTCCCTCAGGCTGCCTGAAATTTTGGGCGCGTCTCTAATCCTTATCTGATCGAGGAGCACCTAAATGAGCTCAAACGAGGTGCAAGCACTTGCCCATTTCTCAGTTGAGCACCGCCTGAGACGGCGGCTCCGGATTTCAGTACCAGACCTCAAAAAGGATCCCGAGCGTTTGTATGCCCTGGAAATCCTACTGAGGAAACGTCCTGCTATCCGCGCAATTCGATGCATCCCTGATATCGGCGGCATGGTGATCCATTACCAGCCGAGTGAATTGAGAGAGTCTGATTTACTGAAACTCCTCACGGGCATCATTCCCAATCTCAAAACCGTAGCCCCGACACAGACTAAAGGGGTAGCCCCAGTCAGGCGAAGCGATAAAAGGAAAGATATCCAGTTTGCCGTCGAGGGGATCAGTTGCGCCTCCTGCGCACTGCTGATCGAACTGGTCCTCAGGAGAGATTCACGCATTGAAAAGGCCGTCGTCAACATGGCGTCTTCCAGCGGATCTGTCACGGGCTTTATCGATCAGGATGATCTTTTTGCTCTCATCGAAAAACAAGGTTACCGCGCCCTCCCCCTGGATACGGTATCCCAAAGAAAAATCCTGATGGATCGGGAAGAGGATCGGATCAAAGACGCACAGAAGCGGGCGGTGATCGCGGCACTACTCAGTATTCCAGTCACCTTAATTGCCATGGCAGAACCCAAGGGATGGTTTTGGCGATGGATCCAACTGGTTTTGACCACGCCGATCGTTCTCTGGGCTGGCAAGCCCTTCCTCGACAAAGCGACAAAACTTGCCAAACAAGGCAATGCCAACATGGACAGCCTCATCGTACTCGGCGTTGGGTCGGCTTACATCTACAGCAGTGGCGCGCTTTTCATGAAGCGCCCGTACCTCTATTTCGACGCGGCTGCAGGCATTATTTGTTTTGTTCTTCTGGGACGTTACCTTGAAGAAAAAGCCAAAGGCCGAGCGCATTCAGCGATTCGCCGCTTGCTGGATCTACAGCCTCAAACTGCCAATCTTCTTCGCGATGGAGAGATACAGACGGTCGCCGTAGACGACCTTGTGATTGGCGACATCATACTAATTCGCCCTGGAGAAAAAATTCCCACTGACGGAACCGTTGTTGAAGGCACTTCAACAGTCGATGAAGCAATGATCACAGGAGAAAGCATTCCAGTGATCAAATCTATCGGCCAGAACGTTGTCGGAGGCTGCATCAACGGCAATGGCTCTTTAACTATCGAAGTGACCGCTACAGGCGCCAACACGGTTCTGGCTGGCATTATCCACATGGTGGACCAGGCTCAATCCTCAAAGCTCCCCATTCAGAAAACCGTCGACAAGATTTCTGCCGTTTTTGTGCCGAGCGTCGTCATCCTAAGCGGCGTGACCTTTGGCGCTTGGCTTCTGGCTGGCGCAGGCTTCACCACTGCATTCGCAACTGGCATTACGGTGCTTCTAATTGCTTGCCCCTGCGCTCTTGGTCTGGCTACTCCTGCCGCCATCATGGTGGGAACAGGCCAAGCAGCCCAAAGAGGGATCTTTATTCGTAATGGTGAAAGTCTTGAGACGGCTACCCAGATAAATACCATCATCTTTGATAAGACGGGGACTATTACGGAAGGTAAACCCTTCGTTACCGACTTCATCAATGTCAGCAAACTTAGCAACACCGAACTGGCCGCCTTGGTCGGCACCGCTGAAATTCAATCAGAGCATTTCCTAGGTAAAGCGTTAGTTGAGCATGCCAAGCTGATGGGGGCTCCCCTTTCTTCGCCTGATAGCTTTGAGGCCCTCCCTGGGAAGGGCCTCAAAGCCAAGGTTGCAGGCCATGAACTGACCATCGGAAACGTCTCCTGGATGCGTGAACTCAAGGTCAAGATGGCCATCTTCAAAAACCAGCAAAATGCCCTGGCCAGCCAAGGAAAGACTCCTGTGATATGTCTCGTGGATGGGAAGCCCGCAGGTCTTTTTGGCGTTGCGGACAAACCGAGGGCACACGCAGGGGAGGCAATCCAAAGACTTCAAGCCATGGGTGTCGAAACCATTATGGTCACCGGAGACGTTGAGGCTGCCGCCCACTTTGTCGCCCGCGAGGTGGGGATTGAACACGTTGTAGCCCAAGCCCGTCCAGACAGAAAATTGGAGATCGTTCATGACCTACAAGCACAGGGCCGGATTGTTGGAATGATTGGTGATGGCATTAATGATGCCCCAGCACTTGCCGCTGCCAACGTTGGCTTCGCCATAGGTACCGGCACCGACGTTGCCATCGAAACGGCAGATCTAACCCTCGTCAACGGCGACATCACCAAAGTCGCGGACGCCCTTGAAATCAGCACAGATACGCTCAGAATCATTCGCCAAAATCTCGCCTGGGCCTTTGGCTACAATGTGCTCGCCATTCCGATTGCGGCCGTTGGAAAGCTCAACCCGATGGTGGCATCGATCGCGATGGCCTTGAGTTCGGTATCCGTTGTTGTCAACTCGCTCCGACTTCAACAAAAACCCCCCGAAGAGTAAACAGCTCAAGTCCGATTCTTCTCCAACCCGCTGCATGCGCCCATACGCGCGTGCGTACGGGAAATCACCAGCTGATGCGTTATTCCATAGGCGAAATGCCTCAGTTTATCTTGCGAACATGACCGCAAGTCTGGATCAGTTCTGCCATATACCCTGCAGCTATTGAGCCTAAAGAGAATGGCATAAGGCTTGCTTTAGCTATCGATCAAGAACTTTGTCGACCAACAAAAGCGTTGTCTGGCAAAGACCGCCCTTTCTCCATTTTCTTGAAGAAACAAACATGGCAAGACCTTTGATTGTGCGCACCCTTCTTGGCATAGGCGCCATTGCGAGCATGCTCTCGATGCATGATGCCCATGCAACAGCGGCATTTTCCCGGCAGACGGGTGAACCGTGCGCAACCTGTCATATGCAGGGCTATGGCCCTTGGCTCACCGACTACGGTACAAAGTTCAAGCTGGACGGTTATGTTGCCGGGGACGCGGCGAAGGTTCCGACCCTGCTGAACAACTTCTCTGCTGAAATCGTAGCCTCTGTGACCAACGTCGCATCCAAGGTTCCCTCCGGAGTCTTGCCATCAACCAGCGTATTCCAGCCCAACGCCCGAACCAACGTCGTTAATGACTGGAACTCGCTTTATTACACCGGGCGAGTAATGGATAAGGTGGGGGCGTATCTCCAACTCCAGTTCAACCCAATGACGGGTCGAAACATCATGCTCTCGATGGCTGATCTTCGTTACGCAGATCACGCAACACTGGATGGAAAGAACGTGCAGTGGGGTGTTACGGCCAACAATGCGCCAACCATGTCAGATACCTGGATGACCAGCTATGCCTGGATGTATCCCTACACAACGTCACAGGTTGCCCCTCAACCTACCGCAAAGCCGTGGCTCCAGACGCTTATGAGCAACGCGAACACGGTCGGCATGACCGCCTACACCAAGTACGACAACAAGTACTATTTGGAAGCCGGCGGATATACCAGCCAAGCCTCTAATATGGCGAATGGCCTTGGCACGCTCAATGGTGCGGTAGGTGCATCAAATGGGGCCAGCGCCTATGGCGGACTTCTCGTCGGCGGCGCCGGGTATTGGCGAGCATACATGGAACATTTGCTCGGTGATTTTGGGAAATTGATGGTGGGCACCTTCGGCCTCGCCGGAAACGTTGCCCCAAGCTACAACGCCAGCGGCCCCACCAACTACATCACTGAATTCAATTTCGACACGAATTACTCCTACATGTTCGATAAGGAGAACATGATCATGCTGATGACACGCTATACCCGTGACGGCATGACCATGAGCGGAAGCAAACAGCTGGGTTATGCAGCCAATGCCAGCAACAATCTCAACCAAATCATGGCCATGGCCATGTACACATACCAGCAGACCTACACCCTAAGCTTCATGTGGCAGGACACCTGGGGATCCAACGACCTATGCCTCTATAACGGGGGGTGTGCCGCATACAAACAAGGCGTCGCGGCTGTCACGGGCAGCGCCAACGGATCACCCAACAGCAACGCATTCCTGACCGAAATCGACTACGTCCCTTTTGGAAAGGGAAATTTTGCAGCTGATCCCTATATGAATCTCCGTTTCTCACTCCAGTACTGGGCTTACACGACCTTTAATGGCGGTGGCAACAACTATGACGGTGGCGGACGTAGCGCGGCCGCTAACAACACCACCTACTTTGTCACCAACATCAACTTCTAGCCCGGAGCGAAACGGTGAAACCGATCTTGACCTCTAAGAAAAGCCATCTTCGTATCCACTTAGTGTGGATTCTTTGGGCGGGACTGACGCCTATGCCAAGCTCGGCTTTAGACGATTTCCTGCCAGAAGAAAAAGCCTACTACCTTTGCGCGGGCTGCCATGGTCCCGAAACAGGAGCGGTTCTTTACCCCATGCCCCATGATATTCCAACAATCATAGGCCAGAAGAGGGATTATCTTCTGAAGCAGCTGATTGCCTATCGCGAAGGACATAGAGAACATCCCAACATGAGCGGGATACTCGGAAATTACACAGATCAAAACCTCGCGGACCTTGCCGAGTACTACCAGAACCTAGGGCCCAAACGTCCGGAGAGAAAGGCACCTGCGCCCAAAGCAGCGGCAGCCTCCTCCGTGCATGCCCAGCCCACATCCGTCCCACATACGGTGGCCCACCACCACAAAAAAAAGGGCTCCAAGAAAGGGATCGTTGGAAATGATCCATCGCTCACTCCCAAGACGCCATAAGCAAGACAGCAGGTTTTTTATGCGCATGAATAACCCCCTTCGATCCATTCGGCTTGCACACCTTATCGTGGTCACCATTTTTCTGGGTATGCCATCGATGAACGCCTGGGCGATCAAGGCAACTGGCACCTGTCCCAAGAACGTCATGGGAGGAATGCATATGGGAATGGACCATTCTGGGCACGACATGTCCGGAATGGACATGAACTCGCCAGCAGCCAAACTTGCTGATACGGAATGCGTTAATTGCCATGGCGTTCATGGAATAAGTCACTCCAAAGACGTTCCAAACCTTGCAGGTCAAAATCAACTTTATCTCTGTGAATGGCTAGCCGCCTGTCAGAGTGAAGGACCCAAGTGCGAGAGCCACGAAGACGTCGCCGGCAAGCTAACCGAAGATGACATTCTCGGTCTGAGCGCTTTTTATGCGTCAATGCCAACCTTCAGCAAGTAACAACCTTACTGACATCATGAAAATGCTTTTCCCGGATTGCCGACCATCTCAAAGCCTCACCTACCCGGTGCTTCTTCTGTGCGGATTGCTGGCCTCATCTAACTCCGTAGCAGAGACACCAGAGAGCTTCATCAAACTTTATGGTGAGCAATGCAAGCAAGAAAACGCCTCTTTTCAGGGTTTTGATCCGGAGCGAGGGCGCCAGCTCTACAGCAAGCAACAAGCCAGCGACTGGAGCTGTGCAACCTGCCATACCGAGGACCCCAAAAGTTCCGGCGAACATTGCGAAACGCACAAAAAAATTCAGCCCATCGCACCATCAGCGAATCCCGACCGATTCACCGATGCGGCAAAAGTCGAAAAGTGGTTCAAGAGAAGCTGTAAGGACGTCTTGGGCAGAGAATGCAGCGCGCAAGAAAAAGGCGACTTTTTGACCTACCTAGCCAGCCAGAAATAAGCAATCTTGCTCATGCGTCAGAAAAAACCACAGAGGTGCCAGGTTTGGGATGCACCCACCCGGGTCTTCCACTGGCTCATGGTTTGGGGGTTCACGACCTGTTATCTAACTGGCGAGAACGACCGATGGGCGCTCGTCCATATCACTGCCGGTTACATGGTACTTGGACTCCTCCTCTTCAGGTTACTCTGGGGATTTATTGGGACACGTCACGCCCGCTTCAGTAGCTTCATTTGTGGCCCCAAGGCCATCCTGGATTATGTGGCCTGCCTTTGTAGAAATAAGACAAAGCACTACGCCGGACACAATCCGGCCGGAGCTATTGCTATTTTTTTATTAATAGCCCTTGGTCTTTTAGTCACCGTTAGCGGGATAATGGTAAATGAAGAGATAAATTATCCAGGAATCGATGAAATTCACGAAATTTCGTCGAATACAATGCTGGCTATAGTTTTAATCCATATAGCCGGTGTCATCATCAGTAGCCTCCTCCATAGAGAAAACCTTATCGGCGCAATGATTTCTGGTTGCAAGCCCAATTGCGAGGGCGAAACCATCAGCCGAAACCATCTCTGGCTAGGCGTCACCATGGTGCTCCTCACCGCGCTATTCTGGATTTGGTCTTTTAAAGAGAAGATTCTCTAGATTAAAAAAAATATCCATCAATGATTCCTTGAATGGAAAGGCCATCTATTGCCTTTTTTCGGTAAATAATTAATAAAATTAAAAACCAAATACACTTGACCTCGCTTGATTGAATGAAAATAATACATTCAAGATATGACATATATATAAATATATTAGACATATCCAAGGCCACGGCCTCTTAATCTAAGGCGTGTCACAAACCTAAATATAATGGGTTAAAAATGAATAAATATGATTCCTGTGTTGCCGCTTGTCAGGCGTGTATTGTTGAGTGCGAAAAGTGCATTGCATCCTGCCTTGAGCACCCCGAGCACATGGCCGGCTGCATCAAGACTTGTCTTGATTGCATTGATTTTTGCCGTCTGTGCATCTCACTCATGGCGAGAAATTCGCCATTTTGCGCTGCCCTTTGCGAACTGTGCGCTAAGGCTTGCGAAGCCTGTGCCAACGCCTGTGAAAAGCACAGCGCCCACCATGCTTGCTGCAAGGCCTGCGCTGAGTCCTGCCGCGCCTGCGCTTCTGCTTGCCACGGCTGCTGCTAAGTAATCAGCATGAGTCCCCCCCGAACTTCTCTTGGGGGGGGCTTCTGCCATCACCACGCCACTGGCGCACGAATTAAGCGCCTATCTATTCATTAAAAGCCCCATACCAGGGGCTAACCTCTGGTTTCGGAGACAACAATGCCTGTTGAAAAAGAGCCGCACTTTGAGGTTCGCCTTCGCGTCGATCGGTCACGAATGGCCCTGGTGAGTATTGAGTTCGACGGTAAGGAATATGATCTCTCACCCAAAAATATCGGGCCAGAGACCGGGCATAGCCACAGCCTGCATTCGCATCATCACGAACATCAGGAAATTCGGGACACGATCCCCACTCCAGCCGTTATCGGCGACCAACACGGCCAAAAAAGTAAAAAACTCCTGGTTCGCCAACTGCTTTTTGGGGTTTTGACGATGATCTTTCTTTTGGTGAGCCAAGCAGCGCTCGCGAGGTTCATCCTAAAAGATCAACTAGGTCGCCTCTGGAGTTTTGCCCCTTGGACCCTTTACCTTGATCTCACGGTCGTTTCCTTAGTGGCGACCATTGGTTACCTTCGAATGTACCGTTATGCCCAGACGAATCATATGACCAGCATGATGATCGGCATGACTGTCGGCATGCAGGTTGGAATGATGACTGGCGGGGTGATTGGCGCCACTGATGGCTATTTTGCGGGCGCGATGGTGGGCGTTGGACTTGGAACTCTACTGGGCCTCACGACATCCTGGTGCTGCGGACCAATGGCCATCACGCAAAGCCTGATGTCGGCTGTAATGGGCGGAACCATGGGCGCCATGATTGTCTCAATGATGCCGCCAGATCAACTCAATTTCTTCATGCCCCTTTTCACCATTTTGAATCTGGCGATCCTGATTTGGTTTACGCGACTATTTTTCAAGGACTGCGTGATCGGTGAGCAGTGCGCTCTTCTAAGACCAATGAACCTTGGAACGATGGTGGGAACATCCGTGACAGCAGTCACGATACTTTCAGGGCTCATGCTATTAAATCCTAAAACCCCAACATTGGTTCAGAAGGAAATCCTGGATAAGCTCAACCCTTTCCAAGCCAATGAAAGCCAGTCATTTCCCGAGGGGAGCGCTAAAAATCCAAGCGAGATGAACTGTGGCGGCAACATGAAGAAACCATAGCGCATGAGCCTCACCTGTTTTCGCGCTCCATCATCATTGCCCCACAACCCATTTGAGGAACTCGGCGGCTTGCGCCTTTTTGCGTTTCCTTCGCTTCAAACGGGTTTTCACTATCACCGGATGCCGGGCTTCCGACCTCACTGCTCTCCAAGGCCATGGCACCGCGCGGCCCAAACAGCACAAGAGCTGCCAACCCGGTCGTCGTCAAGAGCGTCGCGAGGAGAAGGGCTGGAAACCCAAGGGGTTTTTTCGTGGGGCAGCGGCCTTGAACCACACATTCTCTGTAGAAAATGTAGGTAAAGCACATCAGGATCAAAACATTAATTCCAGTAAAGAAGGGCATAAAAATAAGGACGTTGTCCGGCAACATCATGACAACAACCATTGCCCCCATGGGGCCGCCCATAACACCCCCCATCAAGCCATGGAGAACCGCCATGGAACCACAGCACCAAGCTGTCAGGACGCCATAGAAAGCTCCCAGCCCCATCCCGACCATGGAACCCACAAAAAAACCGTTGGTGGCACCTAGAACACCCCCGACCATGGTGCCAACCTGCATGCCAATCGTCATGCCAATCAACATGCCCACAGTGTGCCCCGCATTTGCATAAATGTAGGACCGCAAATAACTCAATGTTGAAACCAGAGCCACCACGCTGACATCGAGATAAAAAATCCAAAGCCCGTAATGTTCTTCAAGATTGGCATGAGCGGGTCCCGCCCAGCGTGCGAGTAGAAACTGTCCCAAGATAATTAGAAATAGGGTGACTGCTGCATTGCGGATCAAGCGCAATACAGAGTGTCTGGCCTCGTCAAACGGATAAATAATGTCCGAGCTTGCTGCTTCAGAGGCCGATGATTCATTGCAGGATGACTCAGGGGAAACATCGATCTCCCTGCCATTGACACGCACTCCCAGGAATTTCCCATCAGAATCCAGACGAATTTTGAGATCGATTTCCTGACTTTCAGGGTTTTCGGAAGAATCCCCGCAACACGATTCGGCCATAATCTCTTCCACGTAAAGGCTTAAACTAAAAACCCATCCCCGGGTAATTGGCTTATCAGGCTATGCGCGCATTCTAACCCGCAGATGGCAACAGCCTAGCAAGGTTCACCCTGAGATATCCTCGATTTCGCACGACCCTTGCCATCCATAAAAAAATGCCGGGCAAGCCGCTCGATTTCTTCCCTCTCTTGCATCGAAAGTTCTGACGAAACACATCGAAAAAGAGCCTCGAATGTTCGTCGATCATAGTCAGTTGCCGGCCAAGACATTGCTTCGCAAAACGCGGTCAACTCCGCTAGCGCCGGGGAACTCGGTAATACAGTGAAACTCATCGCTGATCAGTACAAAAAGTGTCGCGCAAAAGAAAGCCTGGAAACGACTGCCGGAAACCTGTGGCCCCCTGTCGAAATCCAGGCCCAAAAATTAAGAGTAAGAGCTGGAAAACACTCGGATAATTAAAAGCACAGATCATGCCACTGGATTCAGCCAATCAACCTCCCGGCCACACGCATTAACTGCGGGCCCCTTTCCTTGATCGGTCCTGATACAGTTGGAGCGCCCATCCATGGCGCTTACAGGATATGGCGCATGCGGTGTGTGAAATCACGCATTTCCACAAAGCATCCAGATTCAACCCTACGCCCATAAGACGAGCGACAACCCGCCAACAAACAGCTTTATATTCATATGGTTACGAAAGCAGGGCAAAAACAAGCCAATCCAACCGACCTCGCATAACTACGGCATCCTCAGAGTTTCGTTCACAGACTTATCCACAGAATCTGTGGATAAGCTTTGATGCGCGCCTTCGCCACCAAACACCAAGCTCGCAACCCCTTAATTCGGCAGTGTTTTTGGGCTCTTCATCCCAAAGCGTTTTCGTCCCAACACCAAGGGGGTCGAAAGTGGCCCATTTATTGCTTGACCATTCAGCGAGCAGGTTGCTGTTCCAGTGACCTTCATTTTTTCTGGATGAGGTTTGTGATGGAAAGAAAGTCAGCACACAAGATTCAGGTAGGTCATCGCTACGGGCATTGGGTCATCATCGGTGAAGTCCAACGTATCGGTGGCGATATGCGTTACTTGTGCCAGTGCGGATGTGGAACCGAGAAACTGGTTTCAGCAATTACGTTGCGAAACGGCTCTTCGACCAGCTGTGGATGCATGCGAAAGGAGAAGCCCCCCAGGATTTCAGATTTTGAACTCCAACCCACTCCGGCCGATATTCAGGAGATTTTCAACCTGATCAGTCAGGGCTGCCTTCCGCCAGCTGACCAATTCAGTATCGTAGACGGCGCGCCCTCGTGGACTCTTCCTGCAATCGCAAAAATCCTTGGGATCGGAAGATCGGAATTAATTCGGCATATCGAAAAAGCCGGCCCCCGGTTTTCATCGGAATCGAGGGGTGCCATGACCGAGGCCTACTCAGCCACAACCTGAACCCAGAGAGTCACCATCCAAAGAAAGGGGGAAATCCTGGCGTTGCAACCTGGCGCCGCAACCGCCCCCTTTTTGACTTAACGCGCGCCAGGCAAACCCTGACCGCCCAACATCGTTGGTTTCGGTGGCGCCCATTTGAGATCGAGCACTTCCCCGCCTTTGAGTCGGATCCGTTGCATCATCGATCCATCCTCTTCCTGCGCGTCGTTAACACCGTACATAAAATCAAAATAGTCGTGGTCTTTGCCTAACCATCGCGTTCTCGCCACCACAAAGAATTCGCCATCAGCGACATTCAGGAAAGAGAAGTCACCATCCTCATCACATTGCGCAGTGCGCGTTGCCGCATAGAAGGCCTCAGCACCCTGAAAGGTAATCTCAGACTCTCGGGCATCCATCCGAAATGCAGTATCCATACTGCCGTACTTCCCCGAATCGATTTCATAGAACTTTCGAACCCATTCCTTCGCGTAGGGGGTTGCAGGCACGAGGCTCACACTGCTGTTCGCGCAGGTGACCAGTGTTCCACTGGCCATGGCCACCATGATTCGTCCCGTCACTTGATTCGTTCCCGGCTTTAAAAGTGCACGAGCCTTCACTTCATCAAAGGGGACGGACACACGGACCGGTCCGGATGACTGACAACCCACCAGGGCCAGAAAAAGAACGCCACTCCAGAACTTGATTTGCATGAGTTCACCGAAAAAAACGGATGGACCAATCCCGAAAGGACCCTCCCTTCGGAACTTTTAGGGGCTGACCGAATTCTAACCGATCGTTAAGACAGACTCTTTGAGAGTTGGCTCTTGGAACGATGAGACCCACAGAAGACCCGGGGTAAGATTTATGATTTATGGACAAAATCTGATCATGACTCGAGAGATGCTCGATTGCTATCGCAGGGACATCCACAGCCATCACCCGGTATTCTCAACCCAAGCCGCTCAATCCTTAAAAGAGTGTATCGAGCGAGGCGGTAGCTTTGATTGCGAGGCGACCCGCTTGAGCGCACTAACCCTCTATTCTTCGCTGCTGGGTAATCCTTAGCCCCTCATCCCCGCCCCCCAGTTGGTCTACAATGACCTTCAGTTATTGTGGATTTATGCAGTCTGCATAAACACTGGGAGGATGAATGCAGCTTGATGTCGTCTCTGAATTCCCGCGCAGTTCCTGGGGTCATGAGGGCCAATCGACCGACCAGGGGTTGGAGTCCCTTTTGGAAGCGGGAAGAGTAATTTACTTTCCGAACCTCAAATTCGCGCTGAGCGAGGCAGAAACCCGCTTCCTCGACCCCAGTTGGTCCGATGGCAAATCCAAAAATATCAGCTTGCGCGGAAAAGACTTACCTCTTCAAGGCGCTAGCGGATCCGATCATGATATCCAAGCCCTGAGAAGCTTGGTTTCCCGCTTCAGTGAGCATGCTGAAAGTCTGGTCGACACGCTTTTTCCGACTTACCGAGGGCATCTTCGCAAGGGATTTACTTCCTATCGACCGGCACACGTAGAAACCCGAGTCACCAGTTGGAGAAAGGATGACACCCGCCTCCATGTCGATTCATTTCCATCCAATCCCACGAGGGGGCTCAGGCTGCTCAGGGTCTTTACCAACATTAACCCTAACGGCGTTCCCAGAACCTGGCGGGTGGGTGAGCCTTTCAGGGACTACGCGACCCGATTTGTGCCGAAAGCCCACTCGATGTGGCCTGGACAAGCGTGGACCATGAACCTACTGGGACTGACCAAATCGAAACGATCCCCCTATGATCATCTGATGGGGCAACTTCATGATTTGGGAAAGTTTGATCTTGCTTATCAAAACCAGGCCCCACAGCTGACCTTGGACATCCCCCCTGGCGCGACTTGGGTCGTCTTCTCAGATCAGGTACTTCATGCGGTCATGTCCGGGCAGTTCATGCTGGAACAGACGTTCTATCTGAAACCTGAGCACCTGATGGACCCATCCAATGGTCCGCTGAGCATTCTGGAACAGCTCACCGGACGCCCCCTGCTGGACCATTGACATGTTCTCTAAGCCCGCACACACCAAAACCGATATCCATCCTCTGCTTCAGAACCGTTGGAGCGGCAGAGCATTTGACGCAAACCGTGCGATAGAGAAAGAAAAAATTGACGCGCTCGCAGAAGCCGCCCGGTGGGCGCCCTCCAGCATGAATGCACAACCTTGGCGACTGACCGCCATCTTTCGCGAGCAAATGGCGATCTGGACTTCAGTCAAAGAATGCTTGGCCGCGTCCAATCAAACATGGGCCGATCAGGCGCCTATGCTCTTGGTCATTGCCTCTGAAACCCAGTTTACGGATGGAAAACCCAATCGTTGGGCTGCCTACGACACTGGGGCAGCCATGATGGCACTCTCCATTGAAGCCACGCATCAAGGCCTGATGGTTCACCAAATGGGGGGGTTTAACCCGGAACGACTCCGGGAGGTCCTGGCCGCCCCTACAACCTGGAATTTATTGGCTGTCGCGGCCATTGGCTATCAATTGCCCAAAGATAAAATCCCCGCAGCGGTGCTTGAGCGCGAATTGGCCGAACGTTCGCGAAACGCCACAGATACCTTCTGGAAGGCACCGCCGACCTGAGCCCTTCACTCTGTTAGCCCAAGCCCTGATCCTTTGGATGGAGGGCCCCGATGCATCCCATGAAATCACTCACTCGCCTCATTGAACGCCTGAGCACCCAGCAAATCAGTGGTGTTGGCCTGGGCCTTTTTCGGATCGCCTTTGCACTTGTCGCCTTGCAGGAAGTCATTTTTCTCTTCTATTTCAGGCACCTGATCTTTGATCCAATTCCTTATCTGGACCGCGCATCACCCGTGTTGCACATCCTCCTCATGGTTTGGATGTGGGTCTTGGTGTGCCTCGCTTTGGGCTATCAAACCTACAAGGCCGCGATCGTCAATTATCTATTTTGGGTGGTCTTCGTCATTTTCACCCCCATGTGGCAAGACTTTGACGGTGGCTTTGATCAGCTGATGACAGGAACCAGCCTCTTTTTGATCTTCCTGCCCTCCGCAACGCGCCTGGCACTGGACCCGATCAGACTCCGCTGGAACACCCCTCGTCCAGATCTCGCCGATTCCTCAGCAAAAACGGTTCCCCAACTGGCTTATATCCTGCCTCTAGGGATCATGCTGGGCCTGCTTTATCTTGACTCTGGCATTCACAAGCTTTCGTCGGAATTTTGGCGCAATGGCATGGGGGCCTGGCTACCCTCGACCATGCCTTATTACATGTCACCCCTCGACATGAGCGTCTTGCTCGACCACCAGACGCTGGAGAAAGTGATTGGTTACAGCGTGATCGCTTTCCAACTTGTTTTTCTTTTTATCTTCTGGCACCGATGGTTTCGGATCCCCGTATTGCTCTTAGGCATGAGTTTTCATGTCGGGATCATTGTCTCCCTGAATGTCTATCCTTTCGGCTTTGGCATGCTGGTGAACTATCTACTCCTGGTTCCCGCTGCATTCTGGAATACCCTCGATCGAGGCCTCAGGGTCAAAGCCCCCCTTTTGGATGTTTTCTACGACGAGGGTTGCCCCCTTTGTCGCCGAACTGTGTTGGTGATTCGCCATTTTGACGTTCGAAGCGCTGTCAGCTTCAAGGGACTGCAGAGTCATCATCAAAACGAATCCCGACTTGCCGGCATCCCACTTGAAACGTTGCTGACCGATTTATTCAGCATCGACAACCGAGGCACAATTGCTTCAGGACTCGACACCTACATCCGAATTCTGAGAGCCGTCGGCTATACCTCTCCGATCGCCCTCTTTCTAAGCCTTCCAGGAATTCACGGACTAGCCAAGCGACTGTATCGGCGGATTGCCGATACACGGCAGCGGCAAAGTTGCGATTCGAACTGCTCCCTCCCCGTCAGCGACATGGATGTGAATCCCCATCCTTGGGCAGGGTTCATTGAAAAATATGCGGGAAGCCCACGCAAGCGAGCCTATCGAATTGCCCGAATCCTGATTGCCATTCTGATTCTGCAACTTAACTGCACATTGCATTATGGAATTCTTTACCGTTGGGCAGGCACCCAGCCCCAAGATCCTGCTTTGGCCCTGTTAGATCAAGCCAGCGATTCAGTGATCAATGTCTCACACGCCTTTCTCGGAATCTCTCCGCACGCCTTGTTTCTTCACGATCACTTTGACAACTACAACGAGATC
>JBEBBO010000038.1:0-3178 GCA_041158345.1 Pseudomonadota bacterium
GAGTATTCGTCCTCGCTCCTTGCGATCGAATGGTCCGACACTGAGACCTTTGATCTCCCGACTACAAATCAGCGTCAGATTCGTGGCGTGCTGGTAACACTGGGTCGGGCAATTGACATGCAGAGGTGTGAGGCAGGGATAACAAGGCGAGTTGGCGTCGCCAAAATCGATTTTGCGGAAAAATTCGAGCCGCGGACCCCGGAGAATCAAGGTATCAAACGCGATGAAACTAAGCTTCGCTTCCGGTGTGGCCTCCATAATCGGGCCTTCGGCGGACATGACGCCCAGCGGGAGGAGGGCCAAGAGCAGGAGCCCATAGACCATGCCAAAGGGTCTTAGTAGTGCAAATCGGGTCGTTCCCATTTGCCAAGAATATCAGCGTTTCCTCAAAGATCGATGGTAGGATTTGCCCTCTCGATTGCCAAAGCCTCCCTCCGTGGCCCAAAAACCCATTCCCCGGCCTCGCAAAAAGCCCGATACCCCACCGAAGGCGTCCAAGCCTTTGAAGGCCCGTCGCTCGCCCCCCAAGCGGGTAGTGAAAGCTCCAGCAAGGCGAAATTCGCCGATGCTCTACCTGAGCCTTGAAGTCCTTGCCTTGATGATCAGTGGCCTGATAGGCACGATCTCGATATTGGGGCGGGCGGCGGGCTGGTTTGGTGGCAGCGATTTGACCCAAAGTCTCCTGCCTTTTGCAGGAACGGTTCTGATCCTTGGGGTCCTGAGTTCTGTCTTTCTCGCTGGGTGGCTTTGGTATCGCCGCAAGATCAGGTCCTGGGCGATCAATGGCCCGATGCTGTCTGCTCTGGTTGTGCTATTGGCGGCTGTCGCCTATGCCGGGTCAGCCGGATTTCAGGGTGACCTGGCTCGACTTCGGCGTCTCGTCGGAGGCGTTGAGCAGGCGGGCCGTGACAGTATTGCGCATCAGGTCTACGCGGCCTACCGAAGAGCCAATCACGAGGATTTGAGCCTTATTCTCTCCAGAGTCACGCCTTTTGAAGCCGATATTTATGCGGCCGCAAAACATTACGATGTGGACCCTGAGGTTCTGGTGGGCATTGGCGTGGCGGAATCCTCCTTCCTGCCCCGGGATAGCAAGGATGGGGGGCGGGGGCTGTTTCAGATTACGGCAGTGCCCAAGCGGGTGACCAAGGAGGTGGCCCAGTTCCTCTCGATCGAAAAGCCGGACCCACAAAACCCGCGAGATAACATCTATCTGGCCGCAGCGACCTTTCACCATTATCTTGGGGAAATGAAGGGCGACCTCTTCCTTGGGCTTCTGGCCTACAACATTGGCCCCCGCAACGGGGGGCTGATCTCTATCATGGCCCAATATGGGGCTCGGGATTTTTTCACTATTCAGCCTTATCTCAAGGATCTTCCGCGGGACTATCCCATTCGTGTCCTCTCTGCCGCACTGGCCTATCGTCTGATGCGGTATGAGGGGGAATTACCTCCCTACCATGAGGGGGAGAATGCCCGAGCAATCCAGGCATTGGGCATTCCTGGGCTTGACCTGTGGTCACCGGAACTAATCTCTGCGTCCTCGGTTCCAAAAAGTAAGTAATCAACGCATCCGAGAGGCGCCATGTTGGGTCGCTCTGCCATTATTTTCTTGCTGCTGTTGCTATCCCCGTTGGACGTGTTTTCGGCGAAACCGGACCATCGGGTTTCCAACAGCGTAGTCCAGATTCAGGGTGCAGAGCCGGGTGGGCGGCTTTATTTTGGATCCGGCGTGATCGTGGCCCCTAAAACCGTCGCCACCAATTGTCACGTGGTTCGAACCGGGGGGCGCCTGGGTATTTTTCGGGGTTACCGGAGCTATCGGGTTGAAGGGGTTAGAGCGGATGTGACGCGTGATCTTTGTCTTCTCGATGTCCCCACCCTAGATCTTCATCCTGCAAAGCTTGCAGGGCTCAGTTCGCTCAAAAAGGGCGATGCGCTCTACTTCTATGGGTTTCCAAGAGCGTTAGGACTGTCCTACACCGATGGCAAGGTGCTCAGAACGCGCCGACAGGATGGCCTCCCCCTGATCGAAACCTCCGCATTTTTTACCCTGGGGGGAAGTGGTGGAGGGCTTTTTGATCGGCACGGCCGGTTGGTGGGTCTTGCAACTTATATCGACCGGGGACACGGTGGCGGATACTACGCAATCGGGAGTGATTTGATCCAAGAAGACCTGAAGCTTCCGAGCCGCCCGATCGCACCCCTATCCGGCTCTGCGTTCTGGGAAACCAAGGTATCACCCGACAAACGTGATTAATCTTGGGAAGCTTGCTATAAATCACGGGTCGTTGTTCGACGATTCATCAAGACCTTAACGAGTGCCCCATGAGACGCCCTTTGCCCCTGTTTTTAGTCCTCTTAATGAGCATCACGCTCAGCCCGATCAGCCTTGCAGAGCCGAATACGGCGGCATCCGTCTACGACGATAGCGGCAACTATGGGGACAGTCAGGGTTATGGGCGAGGTCGAAGCCTGGGATATCCCGGTGTATTGGCCGACATCATTCTGCTTCGACCGGTTGGGGTTGCTCTTGCTGCAGCCGGGACGGCCCTTTTTATTGCAACGACCCCTTTGATTGCGATTGCCGATATAGCTCCCCCGCATGATGCTTTTGCTCGTGCCGGGACCATCATGGTTCTGGGCCCGGCGGGGTTTGCCTTCAATCGGCCGTTAGGGGAGATGAATTACCAGCGGGACGGGGTCTATCCCAATTTGACTCGCCCACAGGATCGACGCTTTTCAGCGCCTACGCCCGTCGTGACCGAGTCAACGGTAACGCCCTTGCCGCCCGCTAAAACGACAAAAAAGAAGTAAGTTTCGTTTTAACCGGGTTGGATGCCGCCTTCCGTCAGCGCACCGGGATCCAACAGTTGTTCAAGCTTGGCTCGGGGGATGTCTGTCATCTCCTCAGCCACGTCCAGAATCGGTCGCTTAGAGGCATAGGCCTTTTTGGCAATCTCGGCGGCCTTGAGGTAGCCAATCACCGGATTGAGTGCGGTCACTAGGATCGGGTTCAGGGCGAGTGCTTTTCGAAGGTTTTCATCCCGCACGGTGAATCCCTGAATCGCTTTTTGTGTCAGGAGCCGTGAGGCGTTGGCCAAAAGCTCGATGCTCTGCAGGAGGTTATAGGTCACCACCGGCAGCATGACATTCAGCTGAAAATTACCGGATTGGC
>JBEBBO010000039.1:0-2516 GCA_041158345.1 Pseudomonadota bacterium
TGGTTGATTCTGCATTCGGAGGTGTTGGTGGGCGTAGGTCTGACGATGGCTTTGCTGCTGGTCTCCCGTCATCGAGCCAACATTGAACGGCTGATGAAAGGGGAAGAAAGCCGCATCGGCAGCGGCAAAAAGAAAAACCCGAAAAATTCAGGCTGAAGTCGCGTCAGGTTTTCTGAGCTCCGAGAGGGGCCACCGGGGCCTTGCAATAATTTCAGGCGGTTCCATTTGGCCGGCCATGAGCCGTTGAAAGCCTGCATAGGCAATCATGGCGCCATTGTCCCCGCAGAATTCAAGTCTGGGGAATGCCACCGAATAGCCCCCTTTCTGGATCATGTCCTCGAGTTTTGCGCGAATGCGTCGGTTGGCGCTCACCCCACCGGCAACGACCAGGGTCCGAAGCCCCGAGGCTTCCAGCGCCCGTCGGGTCTTGATGACCAGTGTATCGGCAACGGCTTCCTCAAACCCAGCGGCCACGTCCCGTTTATCCTGAAGCGTTGCTGGGGTCCCCCCGAGAGTGACCAGCGTGTGGGTTTTGAGACCGCTGAAACTGAAATCAAGACCCGGCCGATCGGTCATGGGTCTTGGAAACCTGAAGCGCGCAGGATTTCCCGCTTCGGCAAGGCGCGAAAGTGAGGGCCCCCCGGGGTACTCAAGGCCGAGCATTTTTGCCGTCTTATCAAACGCTTCCCCGGCGGCATCATCGACGGACTCCCCAAGGATTTGGTATTCCCCAATCGAGCGGACCTCGACGAGTTGGGTATGGCCGCCTGAGATCAGCAGCGCGAGGAAAGGAAATGCGGGCGGATTCTCTTCCAGCAGGGGCGCGAGAAGGTGGCCTTCCATGTGATGTACGGCAACGGCCGGGATGTCGAGGCTGATGGCGAGGCTCCGTGCGACAGAGGCCCCCGCCATGAGAGCCCCAATCAGACCGGGACCTGCGGTATAAGCGATCCCGCCTAGATCACTAAGTTGGAGCCCGGTTTCCTTGAGGAGTTCTCGAATCAGTGGGATGAGCTTTCGGATATGATCTCGCGAGGCGAGTTCCGGGACCACGCCACCATATTCGGCATGGATCTGGATTTGGCTGAAAAGGCGGTGTGCCAGAAGTCCCTGATCGCTGGAGTAGAGCGCAACACCCGTCTCGTCACACGAGCTTTCGATGCCGAGGACGATCATGCTTTCTTTGCCATATTGGGATAAGTCGGTATAATGAGCGGCTTTCGGTTCGCCCCGGGTTTCCCGGAACACTAACGCATTGATTTGCTGGAATATATTGGAAGTCTTGCATGCCTTCAATCAAGATCAGAGAGAACGAGCCCTTCGAAATCGCGATTCGTCGCTTCAAGCGGGCTTGTGAAAAGGCCGGAACCCTTTCTGAGGTTCGTCGCCGTGAGTTCTATGAAAAGCCCACCGAAGAGCGCAAGCGCAAGGCTGCCGCTGCGGTTAAGCGTCACCTGAAGAAGCTGTCACGCGAGCGTTTCGCGCTGCAGAATCTCCGTAAGGGCCGTCCCCAGACCGAACGGTAATTGGGATGAGCGAGCTCAAGCTTCGCCTCCAGTCCGATATGAAGACGGCCATGAAGGCCGGCGAAAAGGATCGACTGGGTGTCATTCGCCTGATTTTGGCTGCGATCAAGCAGCGTGAGGTGGATGAGCGGATTGAGCTCGATGATGCTGCGGTCCTGGCTGTGCTTGACAAGATGGTCAAGCAGCGTCGGGAATCCGTATCGCAATACGAGGCCGCTAACCGTGAAGATCTTGCCGCGGTCGAACGCGCAGAGATCACGGTCATTCAGGCCTATCTGCCGGTACCCCTCAGCGATCAGGAAATTGAAGCCCTCATCGCGGCGGCCATCCAGGAAACGGGTGCTGCTGGGCCGAGTGGGATGGGTAAGGTGATGGCTGTCCTTCGGGGTCCCATGCAGGGTCGTGCCGATATGACGGTCATCAGCGCCAAGGTTAAGCAGCAACTGGGCGTCTAGACCCAGTTAAGGTAAATTGATCGTGTACCCGCAAGGGTGCGTCACCCCGGACGATGCGTCCGGCACTCCGTTCGATGTCCCGGCTCGAGGCATATGGCGGGCAGAATCCCTGAAACCTTTATTCAAGACCTTCTGGCGAGAACGGATCTCGTCGAGTTGATTGAGGCACGCGTTCCTCTCAAGCGTTCGGGGAGTAACTACGCCGCGCGCTGCCCTTTCCATGATGAAAAAACCCCGAGTTTCTCGGTCAGTCGCCAAAAGCAACTCTATTACTGCTTTGGATGCGGGGCGCGGGGGACTGCCATCAGTTTTCTGATGGACTACGACCGCTTGAGTTTTCCTGAAGCCATCGAAGCTTTGGCCGAGATTCATGGGCTGGAGGTTCCCCGTGAAGAGGGGGATTCAGGTCAGCGCCAATCGCAGGATCGCGTTCGTACGCTATTTGAGGCGCTGGAACGGGCCTCGCGGTTTTATCAGCAGCAACTTCGAAGTCACCCAGAGGCAAGCAAGGCCGTCGATTATCTTCGGGGTCGTG
>JBEBBO010000040.1:0-9326 GCA_041158345.1 Pseudomonadota bacterium
GAGGCTAACGTGTTACCCATAAAAAAGGCGTAAACGAATCGTATCCAATGAGCACGGCCAACAATTATGTTGAACTGATTGTATTCAAGATGCCCACTTTTCTTGGATGACCAATGCGCTGATCAAGTGAGAAATCGCTCAAATGAAAGCTTCGAAAGTGAGAACGGGATCTCTTTGGCGTTAGGAAAATAGAACGATATGGAACGTTAAAGAACGTCCTCACCAAGCGAACATTTTTGGGGGCAACTTTTTTTGTGGCGTTTTTAACTTATTGATTTTAAAGGGCGTTGAACGTCAGTTCGGTAGACGCCACCTCCATATCCTATCTCATTGATTTATAAAGTCTTTTTATAAATCATTCGTTAAGGGACGCCCCATGAAGACCTTCATGGGGCTCCTCATCTCAACCAGACCGATTTTCCAGATCCGTACAGGCTCCTCGTAGCCCATAGGGGTGCTGAAATACCCCAATTCTTTGTCCATTTAGGCTAAATCTTTCGAGCCACCAACAGGAAGCTTGGGTTGGTTGATTCTTCCACAGAATCTGTGGATAACTCTGTGGAGGAACTTGTTAGAAAAGGACAGCCCTGCACCCTCTATTAGATTGACCAAAAAGTAGACAGCAGCTAAGTCATTGATTTTGTATTGAGTTAGAACATTTACCCACAGGCATATAACCGCTTACAGTGAATCAGACACTTACGAGATCCTGTGCAAAATCGTTTGATTGGCAAGTCCCTGATCCGTATCAGGGTTATCAAAAGTCAAGTTGAAATAAGAAAAAAACGTATCGGGGCCGGACATATGCCGATTGATCACAAGACGCGTATCGAAGCAATTTTCAAGTTCCTGCCCAACTGCGCTAATGACTCTCATGCCACTAGAATCTGCAGCCGCTGCGATGAAAAGTGCGATCAATCACATCAAGACCTGCTCGGCCAAGCAACGACTGAAAGGACACCAGGAAAACTCAGAGCAGATAGACGTAATGTTGCGTGATTCCATCCATGCCGTTCAAACATGATTCTTGGCCCGGTTTGCCATAAGTTGCAACCGTTCAACACCCACAGGTTCCTGTTTCAGGAGCGCTACGAGCGCATAGCGCTTGGCATGCTTATGGGCCACGGCATCAATTTCCCGAATTTCGTTATGGGCTCGCTGCCGAAGCAGCTGTGAAATGGGGGATGCCGCTGCAACGCTGCTGTTGATGATCCAGGCCCATGGCTCAATGCCAGCTCGACGAAGGTCCGACTGCAGACTCACAGCCTCCAGAACGGGAGTGGTTTCGGCGAGCGTGACAATGATCACCTTGGTTTGTTTTGGATCTTGCAGTTGCATCATCGGCGTTGTCACGTGAACGCTGCTTTGTCCCATTTGCCGAGTCACTTCCCGATGGTATGCCCCGGTAGCATCCAGCAGGAGTAGGGTGTGGCCGGTTGGTGCCGTGTCCATCACAACAAATTTCTTACCAGCTTCACGGATAATGCGGGAAAAGGCCTGAAAGACGGCGATCTCCTCGGTGCATGGAGAGCGGAGATCCTCTTCCAGCAAAGCCCGCCCTTCAGCGTCAAGCTCTGCGCCTTTGGTTTCAAGGACGTGCTCGCGATACTGCTCTGTTTCAAAGTGCGGATCGATTCGACTCACCGTCAAGTGATCAAGCGTTCCTTCCAGCGTCTCCGTCAGGTTGGCCGCCGGATCAGACGTTGTCAGATGCACGGGAAAACCCCGAGACGCCAGCTCAACGGCAATCGCTGCCGCCATCGTCGTTTTACCAACGCCTCCCTTGCCCATCAGCATGACCAGCCCATGCTCATCCGCAGAGATCTCCTCGACCAATGATGAGAGGGTGGGTGCATCAGGTTGGGGAGGCAGTTCGACAGGACTTTGTTTGATTGGAGCAGCACTATTGAGAAGAAGGTGCTCTAGCGCTTCAAGACCGACCAGATTGAAAGGTTTCAGTCTGATCTGATCCTGCGGCAACGCTTGGAGTGCGAAGGGCATGTCAGAAAGCGCGGCCTGCTCCCGATGATAGATCGCCGCCGCCAGTTCATCTTGGGCGACTTCCTCTGAGGAAAGAACGCCATTGATGACGAGGTACTGTTGCGAAAGGCCTATGGCTGCCAATTCAGCGTGGGTGCGAGCCACTTCTCGGAGTGTGGCCTGTTGTGCTCGAGTCACCAGCACCAAACGTGTGCTCACAGGGTCAGCCAATGCATCGACTGCTGCCTTGTACTGAGTTCGTTGCTTTTCCAATCCGGCCAGAGGACCAAGGCAGGATGCATCTCCCTTCCCTTTTTCAAGAAAACCGCTCCATGCACCGGGGAGCTGAAGCAATCGTATAGTGTGGCCGGTGGGAGCCGTATCGAAGATGATGTGGTCGTAATCTTCGGTCAAAGCCGAGTCGACCAAAAGGGCCGTGAATTCATCAAAGGCTGCAATTTCCGTGGTGCAGGCTCCGGACAGTTGCTCTTCGATGCCTTTGACAATGGATTCCGATAGGACGCCTCGCACCGTGCCGACGATACGATCCCGATAGGCATGAGCCGCCGCTTGTGGATCTATTTCTAGTGTCGAAAGGTTCGGTACAGCGGGTATTGCAGTAATCCGATTACCAACGATTTCACCGAAGACCTGACCGACGTTAGAGGCCGGGTCCGTGCTAACGAGGAGGACTCGCTTACCTTCAGCCGCAAGCTGAACGGCAGTAGCGCAGGCGATGGACGTCTTGCCGACACCCCCCTTCCCTGTGAAAAAGAAAAAGCGGGGCGGCTTGTCCAGGAAGCGCATCAGGGTCATGATCAATCAGCAGCAACTTGTGCCTGAGCAACAATCATCTTGGGGGATTTTGCTTGCGATTTCGGTGATAGCCGCCCAACGGGCCAATTCTGATCGATTAGGGTAGCGCCCGGCCAAAGCGACCTCACCATCCACCAAAATCAGGGGGAGCGCTTCTTCACCTGAACGTTCGAGGTATGCTTTAACGCTCACATTTTCTGCAAAAGCGAGGGGTTCCTGGGCAAGGTTAAAGCGTTGAATTTGAGCGCCATTCTGCTTGGCCCAGTCCACATCAGCCGAAAAACCAACCAATGTCTGATCAACCTCGACGCCACATACTCCAGTGTTGCAACATAGGGCAGGATCAAAAATCTGAATGATGGTCATGATGATGTTTCCTTTGAAAGGGTCATATGGAAATAGAGCTGCTCAAGGGCCATGCGTTGTTCGAGTTTTATACTGAGAGTGGGCTGATTGACTTGCCCTTAGCTTCTGCCTCTCAAAGGAAGCTGCAATCCCCAAGCTCTCCCAGCCGCAGCCGCAGCCGCAACCGTACCCGTGCGTCCTCGTCCACCGCCGCTGTAAAGCCGTCCTTCTTGCCGGCCCGTTAGGCGGATAAGACGGCATCGATTGCATCCTTGAACAAATCGGATTCCGGTTCCACCGCGTGATCACCCAACAGTATTTGCATCCAGTTTAAATTCGGCAGGGATCCGCTACAGCCTTTGGATTCTTCAGAGAGATCCAAGACGATGTCGATATTTTCCTCACCGGTGATCCGTTCTACGTCGTTAGCGCCTCCAAAGTAAATACGGTTTTCTATCAAAGCGTAATAGGACTATTGCTGAAGAATCGGCTCCTGTCTGACATTGGAGTATCTCCGAAGTGTTATTTAATCTCACTGCCAATTCTTTCTGGTTCCAAAGTAAGGGCTCCCGATGCCAACCACCCCATAGATCCTGTGTACAAGTACGCATTCACTTGACCGCCATGACCATGTAACAAAGAACTAGACGCGTCCTGGGCTCGACCATCTATGACGCCAGCCTCAGAATAATTTTCTTCTAAAAGTAACTGCCCTTTAGGTTCAGATGAAATCATGAAGGTCTCGATCCAGCCGGAAAACCCTCCTTGGTATCTCTTGGATCCCTGGCAGGTGGAAGCATGGCTGGAGACTTCTGCGGAAAAGGGTCTGTCTGCAGACGAGGCCATTGCTAGAGGACTGACTTTCGGACCAAACCGAATCACAGAAAGTACTCCGCCCTCGTCCCTGAGGCTTTTTCTTCGTCAGTTCAAGGATTTCATGGTCCTTATACTGATGGCTGCAGCCATATTTTCAGGCGTCATTGGCGATCTGAAAGACAGCATCACCATCTTCATTATTCTGTTCGTCAATGCAACCCTGGGCTTTATCCAGGAGTATCGCGCAGCCAAAGCCGTAGCTTCTATACGCACGCTATCGAAACGTGGGGCCCAGGCGCGACGTGATGGGAAACTCCAAACGATTCCAGCCGAGAGCCTTGTTCCTGGAGATGTGGTTTTTATTGAATCAGGAAGTATCGTTCCGGCGGATATGAGGCTGACAGAAACCTTTAGGCTTCAAATCGATGAATCGATTCTTACAGGGGAAAGTGTATCGGTCAGCAAGACATGCCATCGTATACACGAGCAGAAAGTCATATTGGGCGACCAAACCAACATGGCATTCAAAGGGACCGTTGTTTCATCCGGTCGAGGTTTTGGCATCGTTGTTGCGGTAGGAGAGCGGACCGAGTTGGGTGCAATCACCGGATTGGTTGAAGATCAGGTTACCCATACTAGCCCCCTTCAATATCGCCTGAATCAATTCGGACTCTGGCTTTCTCTGCTCGTTATCGCGATTTGTGGCTTGGTCCTCTGGATCGGACTAAATGCTGGGAAACCTATCGAACTGATGCTGATGACCGCCATCAGCTTAGCCGTTGCTGCCATTCCAGAGGCTCTACCCGCCATTGCGACGGTATCGCTGGCACTGGGTGCGCTTCATATGGCGCGACGAAATGCTCTAGTCAAAAAACTACATGCCGTCGAAACATTGGGTTCTGTGACCTATATCTGTTCTGACAAGACTGGCACTCTGACACAGAACATAATGCGGGTTGAGGCATTCATCGTCGGTAATCAAGTCGTAAAGTTTCCAGACTGGTCCATGCATTCTGATTTTCTGAGAGCCTTGACACTCAACAATGATGCGTCATTCGATGCCTCAGGAAAACCGACAGGGGAAGCGACAGAAACAGCGCTTCTTCAGTCAACACAGCTCAAGCACGATCAAATTCAGGCGTTAAGATCGCGGTTTCCTCGAATTGATGAAATCCCTTTCGATTCCGAGCGCATGCGGATGACGACGTTGCACCGGGAAGAAGGCGCACATTTCGCCATTGCAAAAGGTGCAGCGGATGTGCTTCTTCCCCGCTGCGCTTCCATCGGCAACCTGCCATTGACCTCACTTGCCAGACAGGAGATCGAATTAATAGCCCACAAGATGGCAGCGGAAGGTATGCGTGTCATCTGTTTCGCTCAGCGTTCACTCGAATCTGGAGAGGAGTCTGACGATCAAATTGAATCGGGTCTCTCTCTGCTTGGTATGGCAGGATTGATCGACCCACCCCGCGAAGAGTCAGCTCAGGCCGTCGCTCATTGCCTTGCGGCAGGGATAACGCCGGTCATGATGACTGGTGATCATCCCGAGACAGCACGCGCAATTGCCATGAGACTTGGCATCACATCACCAGGTGGCCGCGTCATGACGGGCACAGAGCTGGACTCTTTGGATGACCCTAAATTACGTCATGCCCTTGCATCGGTTCGTGTATTTGCTCGAGTAACGCCGTCCCAGAAGAATCGAATCATCCTTGGACTCCAGGCGCAAGGCGAGTTTGTAGCCATGACCGGAGATGGGGTCAATGATGCGCCTGCACTCAAATCAGCGGACATCGGTATTGCCATGGGAAGACATGGAACGGATGTTGCGCGTGAAGCTGCTCCGATGATTCTGCTCGATGACAACTTCGCAACCATCGTGACTGCGATCGAAGAAGGGCGCCGAATTTATGACAACATCAGAAAATTTATTCGCTATGCCCTGACTTGTAATGCTGCAGAATTGATCTGCCTATTAGCGGCCCCGATGCTCGGGCTGCCACTCCCACTCTTTCCCATTCAGATTCTTTGGATCAACCTTGTGACTGATGGCATCCCTGGGATTGCTCTGGCCTTCGAGCCAGCGGAGAAAGGCGTGATGGAATGCAAACCGAGAGCGCCCGCAGAGGGAATATTTGGGGGCGGGATGTGGCAACGCGTTCTAATTTACGGTCTTTTCATGGCCGGAGCCTGCCTCGCCGTTCAAGCCTATACCTACCATCAAGGTCTTGAAAACTGGCAGACCATGCTTTTCCTTGTGCTCTCTTTAAGCCAGCTGACACACATCATGGCCATTCGTTCTGAGCGAACGAGCATCCTCAAACACGGCTTTTTTTCAAATCCTATTCTGATCGTGAGCGTGTCTGGCACCTTCATTCTTCAGTTATGTGCCGTTTACTTTCCCTGGTTTAACGATGTGCTGGATACTCATCCACTCAGCCTCGAGGAGTTGTTTGCCTGTGTGGGGGTGGCATCATGCTTTTTTCTTTTGGTTGAGCTAGAGAAAATGGTATTCCCCTCAAGGGCTGTATTCGCAAATCGGAAATCGAAAAAGTGACCAGTACGCAATTTTTGCGCCTCTTCTTTTGCATCATTTTGTTCGTCATTTCTGCCACTGTCCTGGAGCCTTTTTGGAGCTCTGTGGGCTGGGCTGGACTCATCGCCATCATTTTCTGGCCTGCGTACCATTTCTTAGAATGCCGTTGGCAGGGTTCTCCTAACCTTACCGCAGGGCTGTTCACCTTCCTACTGATGGTCTGTCTCAGCTTTCCTTTGGTGTGGGGTATTTCTGAGGTCCAACAGGAACTCCCTACATTGAGTCAGATTGCCTCTCACTTCGACTCAGGGAAACTGAATATCCCCGAGTGGATTCAGAAAACACCCATTGTAGGAAACACTCTTGCTCGGCTACTCGAGATAACACAGGTTGAAAAAGGCAATCATTCCGAATTAATTCGGTCGATAGTGGGCTCTTTACTAAAGAAAGCTTCCAGAACTTTGCAACATGTTCCCCAGAATACCGCAGGGCTGCTCCTTACAGTCGTGAGCCTGTTTTTCTTCTTTCGGGATGGGCGAACACTGGGGCATCACTTGCAGATAGGACTTTCCCGGATGGCAGATTGCAACGCCAACACATATCTCAATAACATCACCTCAACAACACGGGCAGTCGCTTATGGGATATTCGGAAGCGCCATGCTTCAAGGCGTCATTGCCAGCATGGGCTTTTGGATTTTCGGATTCGAAACCCCATTTCTGTTGGGATTACTTACATCCGCTGCTTCCTTAATCCCGATTTTTGGAACTATTTTAATTTGGGGCCCCATTGCCCTATGGATGATTTTTCAGAAGGGAGACGTGACTACAGGTTTGGGACTCATCGCCTGGGGTGCTTTACTGATTAATCCGGCCGACAACATTTTTCGTCCTTTGGTCATTAGCTATGGGGCACATCATCCGTTGCTTTTGATCATTCTTGGCGTTATGGGCGGCATTTTCAGCCTTGGGCCCATCGGTATTTTCATTGGACCTCTCTGTCTGACTACGCTGGCGCAAATGTGGTTGAAATGGATAGAGAAGGACATTCACACAGCCAAGCCCAAACTTCAGGAGGAGTGATTGAGATCTCTCATCTAGTGTCTTTCTCTAATGTGCTTGTGTGGGACTTTTTGGAGTGGGACCGGGTAACTTTTGACGGTAAAAATTGCGACTTGGTTTTTGCAGTAGGACGAAGTCTTGAAGTTTGAGGCGCAATTTTCAGTCCATGCTGTGCAGCATGCCCCGGATATTCCAGATCGTTAGAAGGCAACCATTTCTTCACCGGCGAAATAATGATCAGCGTTTTATAGGACTGAACCTTCTTTCCAGTCTTATGACCCATACGAGGGTTAATCGCATCCACTGATCCAAATCCGCTGTGGCCGACCAGATGAAATAATTCCTCAGCACGATAGTCCTCGACATGAACACATCCGTGAGATGAGGGCCCCTTCCCCAACTCACGAAGCGAGTCACGATCAAGTGATGAGTGGATCGCCATTCCACCATGAAAAAAAACCGCCCAGAGCATGGGAACTTGATAAATGCTTGACCAATGCCTCGAAGAAAACATGGTTGGACGGTAGTACCCTGCGGGGGTTTCAAACCCCTTGATACCCGTTGAAATCGACCAGTAATAGAGAAGACCTCTGCCCCGTTTGTAAATACGCAGGGTCTGGTGAACTCCCCAAAAAGGATCGTCAAGTTTATTGACGATCACAATCATGTTGTAGCTGCTGAATTCTGGGTTCGCCAGGGGATCAGGAAGTGCTTGGGCAGCCTTAAAGTCGGGGTCGACATAAGGACTAAAGGCCTTATCCACTCCGAAATGGTGATTTGAGGTAGCGGCCTCATCCTCTTCGTAGCGAAGATGCGGCATGGATCTTGGGAAACCTTCCCATGGTCCGGCCCTACCGTTGCTTACATTTGCCCAACTCACTTGATAATCCAGATGCAAAAGGATCATCACTATGAGTAATAGAATAAAACCAAAAGCACTCTGACTAATCAGCCATCGAATGGATTTCAACAGCATCTCATAAAGCTTCAGTGATATTCAAAGGTTTGATTCCTGGTGCAGGCATTAACTCCCTATTGGCTCGTTACCTAACCAAACAAGCAAAATCAAATCCCTCATTCATTTGGCGCGTATCAACATGAAAAAACGTTTCCTTCTCACCCCCCTTAATAACGGATACGACAGCGAAAGTGGGATACGTGAATCTGCGACTTTCTTCATTCTTTTCTGCAACTTAAGGTTCAGGAGTTTGAGAACTTCTTTCCGCAGGGGCGAGTGATGAATGATTTCGTGATGTCGGTGCGCGCGGTTTAAGACGGTGGCTTTATTGTCGGTATCGGTCCTACGCAATATCTTAGTGTTCCTGGCACACAGGAACCCTCCCCTTCACATCGGGTGTCGGCTCAAAAATGGTTCGAGAGAGTCCGTAACACCCCCCTTTTCATGGATGTCTAATCAGCGGTAAAAGAGAACCAGCTGAGTTTTGAAATTCGTGAGTGAGAAAGGACACTGTTACCCTTAGCAGAAAACGAACGCTCTGGAACGTTACAGAACGTCCTCACCAAGTGAACATTTTTGGGGGCAACTTTTTTGTGGCGTTTTTAACTTATTGATTTTAAAGGGCGTTGAACGTCAGCTCGGTAGACGCCACCCCCACCATATAAGTCATTGATTTATAGGGTATTTTTATAAATCAATCGTTCGAGGACGCCCCATAAAGACCTTTATGGGGTTCCGCTTTTTTCAGCATCGAGTAAGTTCTCCAGATCTCATCTTTCCCGCGAATGTTCCAAAGCGTGGAGTCTAGCGAGAA
>JBEBBO010000041.1:0-18988 GCA_041158345.1 Pseudomonadota bacterium
CCGGATCAACCAGCGCCAGAATGAAGCCGCTAGCCGTCACCACAACCGCGATAACGATCAATAATGAACGAACCGTCTTGCGGCGCAATGCATCGCGCCCGACAATCTTGAGCCAGGCCAACGCCGCTTGAATCTCATTCATTCGATTCCTCTCCCTACGATAGTGATGAAAAACATGATTTTACATGCACGCGACCGAGGGCATAGGGGTTGATGGCGGCTCAACATTGAACACCATCGCCAGCATGCCGGTGATCTATGAAGATGCCGAGATCTTGGTCATCGACAAGCCCCCCGGTCTCTTAAGTCAACCGGGGCGAGGCCCGCATCTTGTGGATTCGGTGCTCACCCGCATCCGTTCGGCACGTCCCTGGGCTGAACTGGTGCATCGACTGGATCGAGATACTTCGGGGCTTTTGCTAGTTGGACTCACGGCTTCGAGCCATCGCCTCATGAGTCTTGCGTTTGCCGATCGTCGCGTCGAAAAGCATTACATAGGGCTTTGCAGTGGTCTAATCCGAGGCCAGTTTGGAACCATCGTATGTCCACTGGCACGAATCGGGACCCAACCCCCCCAATATGCCGATCACCCTGATGGTCGGATTGCGGTGACGCAATGGCAATGCCTTTTGCACGAAGCCAATGCCTCGCGGCTTCGACTGATTCCCATCACGGGCCGTTCCCATCAGCTTCGCGCCCATCTTCAGGCCATCGGGCATCCGCTACTCGGCGACCCCATTTATGGAACTGCGGACGGCGATCGCCTAAAACTTCATGCCGAATCGCTGGCCTTCGCCCATCCCTTGAGTGGCCGCTGGCTGGAGCTCCATGCCCCAACCCCCTTTTGAACCGCAAGCCGCAGCACCCAGGTTTCCCGCTAGAATGAAGGAACAAAAAAAAGGTCAGGAAGACCTGTGATCAATACCATGGACCCCTCAGGATCAGTTCCCATTTCTCGAGATGATTCCCGATGTATAAATCCCTCCTATCACTTCTAGCGGTCCTCCTGTTCGGAGGCCTCCAACCGATCGCCGTGGCCGAAACCTATGACGGCGCAATCAGCAATTGCCTCAAGGCCTGGGGTGAGCACCCCTTTGGCAGCAAGCCGAAGTACCGTGTGTTGTCGTCTTCGGTGAAGGTCTTTGGTATCGGTCAAAGTACCGATGACACGGCCGTGACCAAGGGGCCGGATCTGGTCCTCATCGATACCGGCGTCAACGTCCTCGGTGGATCGACCCTCCAGCTGCTGAATCCCAATGGCTGGTATTGCTTCAACTCCAACGTCAACGTCATGGGGAGCCTGACCATCAAGGCCCACTGCAAGGCCCACCTGGCCGCTGCCAGCAATGGCATGACGGTCATGGGCGGCGATCCATCCAACAAAAGTGTCACGGTGCTGGGCGGCACCAGCGTGGAGTCCGTCGGCTGCACCCGCTGATTTCGGGGTATTCAGCCGGATCTTTTGAATCCGGGGCTTAAATCCGCCAGTGATTCGGTGATCTATTTTTGAAAGCCGCCGAATCACTGGACTTCATCTTGGCATTAAGGCCGCTCTCAGCAGAGTCAGTCAGGCGTCCAGACCTGGCTTGCTGGCTGGCGGTGATCCTTCCACTCAGGGCTTCCCCTAGATCCAAAGTCCAGGGCCATGGCCAGCCACTTTTGCTAGAACTCGGTATGAAAACGGAGTGAATAGATATTCACCGGCCCTCGATCCTGGTTGTAGGCCGGATTGGCAATGTATTGATAATCTGCCGTGACCCACATCGGATTGAGGATGTTGACGCTGTAGAACACGTCGACCACATGTTCTGATCGCCATTTGATGGCCCCGTCACCGATGAAACCATCGATACCGCCCATCCCGAGATAGGTTGCATGGGGTTTGGAAATCCATCCCTGTCCATAACCCAATCCCGCAAGGTCCCGCTCGCGGCCCCAATGCCAGCCATTGACCAGCGTCCCCAGAGACAGCGAACGATCCGTCGAGGTAAAGGAATAAACTTCTGTTGCGCCATCGTTCCACATGCCACGAAGGAACACGCCAACACCGTCCATCACCTGCTGTTCGAAATTGATGCCGATTCCGATCTTGATACTGGGCTTTCGCACCCAGCACAGGTCCGGGGCATTGGGATTGGGATTGCCGTAATTCCAGGACGTACAGGTGGTCGCGTTATATTTTGATGGGTTGAACTGATAGAGCGCGACGGCATCCTGAAAATTGCCCATATTTTCCCGATTACGGAATCCGAGCAAACGAATGACGCCCGGTTGATCGCCGATCAGGTGTGTGTGTTCAATTTCATAGGAATCACTGTAGTACTGGGTAATAGCCCAATCCAAAGTCAGCTGATTGGGGTGATAGGGAACAATCACGCGACCCGCTCGGATCGCCCAGTCATCGTGGATGTACTGAACCGTCCCGCCCCAGCTATAGCCCCGTGCATCGGCACCAAAGTCATAGGCAGCATAGGTCAGAAACGCCATATTCAAGAACTGACGTCGCAGATCGCCCGAATAACTGTTCTTGTCGAAAATATCGAGCACACTGAAATTGCCGACGTTGAAGACCAGTCGATGGCTGTCTACAGTCGTGCCGAGCTGCATCGGATCCGACTCGACCGGTAGCCGGTCCCCACCCAGCCCAAAAGTCTGCCGAAAATAGACCCGCGAGAGGTAAATGATGGGTTGGACCCCGCCGGATTTCTGAAGCTCAAAGTTCTGGATCGTGCTGCCCAAGCCCTTCAAGTCCGACAAAGGGCGCTCGGAGATCATTTCTGGAACCGCATAGAGTTCGCCGCCATCCCAGGCCTTGAGGCCAAAAAATCCCGTCGCCGTCGCCGTAAAGCTGGTCTCAGCCTGCGGCAACAGCGAGTTTGGCGTCCCGTGGAGATTGGTGTACAGCGCAGGAAACTGGGGTTTCCAGCTATAGATATACGTCGCCTGACCATAGGCGTTCCAGCGCTCATCGGTCAGATCATGAAGGCCCTCCTGGGAAAGCACATTCATGAAATCGAATTCGTCGGGTTCACGGCCATCGGGCTCTGCAGACTCAGCAAATGCCGATGAGGCCGAAAAGGCCAGCAGCAGAACGACAAGCACACGCAAGCCACTAGAGGCAAATGCCTTGAGCCAAAGAAGAGATGAGGTCTTCCTTTGGAATGCCATGACGGTGTGGATTTCCGGCAGGGATCAACGCACCCCTCAGGGGCACACCGATCCGTTCAGGGGGATCAGAATGATGTAAAGAGGATTATCCCAGACTAATATGTCGAGACGGTTAAAAACCTGGCGCATTGATTGGCGACTAGCCCCCATTGCACAGGGCAGTCAGCCGAATGATGCCTCGAGTGTTATTTGCCCTAGAATGACATTTTGCGGGAGGCCATGCGCCATATGGGACTTCGATCGGTGTCCAAGGCCCCTATCCATGGATTGCTCTCGATAGACCTTGCCTGTAGCCGGTTGATGACTTTCTTTCGCTCCATCTTTGCGTCCCGTTTTAAGGCCTTTGCGAGATCCATGGTCCTCGGCCTAGTCGTTGCCATGCCCATTGAGGCCGAAGAGCTCGCCGCCCTCAATGAACAGGAAGTGATGGCGCTCTTTTTTGAGCGCAATCTGGCGCTCATCTCAGGGCACTACAACATCGATCGTGCCGAAGCGCAGACCCTGATTGCCAGCGCCATTCCGAATCCCCTGCTCAATATTGGATTCAACGAACTGAGCACCAAAACATCCCGCTTTTTTCCAAGAACCCACAAGTCAGAAGATACCAATGCCCTCGGCATGAGCATTATCGTGACACAGCTCATCCAGACCAATGGCAAGAGGCAACTTCGAACGGAGAGTAGCCAATATGAACGCGAAGCCGTCGAGACGGACTTCAAGGATCTGATCCGCGTTCTGGCCAATACGATTCGAAAAGCCCACTACCAGCTGCTGCTGACACAGAAAAATCTGGCGTTTCTGGAGGCGAATGACCAGAACTACCAAAAGATCGTCGATGCCAGTCGCATTCGTCTGAAAGCAGGCGACATTTCGGAAACGGATCTGGTGCGAGTTGAAATCGAGGAACTCAAGATACGGGCAGATCTCGATCGCGCAATGGCTATGCATAAAAGTGCGCGAAGCGAACTGGCAGCCCTCTTGAGCTGGCCCGAAATCAGCAATACCCTCCGCGTCACCGAACGCTGGCCGGAGGTCCCCTCTGCCCTTTTAAAACCAAGCCTGGATCCCCTGATCGAGGAGGCGTACCAGTCAAGACCCGATTACCGGGCGCAGGAACTTCGAACAGAAAAGATGGAAACCGAACTCGAACTCTCCCGAAGACTGGTCGTGCCGGATGTGACAGTTTCTGGGGGCTTCATCCAGGATTCTGGCAATGTCCGGCCGTACACGGGCACATTCAGCATCAATGCCCCGATTCCCACCTGGTATCAGTTTCAGGGGGAAGTCGGGAAAGCGGCGGCAGAACTCAATACCGCCCGACTGGCGCTGGAGCAGATCCGAAACAGCATCCGCGCAGACGTCATTGCCTCCCATGCACGTCTGATGGCCACACAATCGATCGTGCATCGGTTTGAGACCGAATCCAAGGCAAGAATTGAGAAAGTCCGGGAAGCTCAGGAATTCGCATACAACCAGGGCGCGATTGGTCTCATTGACCTCCTCGATGCCGAGAGAAATTACACGCGGCTCATGACCGAATACTATGCGGCGCGCACCGATGCGTCTGTCGCTTACGCGGATCTGATGATGGCGCTCGGCGAAGATGTAATGCATCACTTCCTAGAAACCGAATATCAAGTGACAAAAAATCGCTCGACCAGCCTGCAATAGGCGTTATTAACGACATGGGCCTTGGATGACGCCTTATAATTCTGGCGCTTCATTCAACCCATTGATCGATGTTCATGGTTTTTTCTCGTCTACTGGTCCTCGGCATTTCACTCATCTTGCTGGGCTTTCAGGGTCACTCGCTGGCTCGCGATATCCCTTTGCCAGCTGCCCAGGCCTTTGGTTTTAAGCGAGTGATCGGACCCGATGGCGTCATAATCAGCTTTGATATTGCAAAGGGCTATCACCTCTATCTGGAACGACTAAAGATCAAACCCGGCAGCGAGGCTGTGGTTCTAGGTCCGGTGATTTTGCCGGAAGGCGAGCTCGTCTCGGATCCCACCATGGGTCACACCCGAATTATCAGGGGCCATGTCGACATCAATGTCCCCTTCCTGAGTCTGCCGCAGCCGCCCGAGTACGGGAGCCTTCAGGTGACCTATCAGGGTTGCCAGGACGCAGGGTCCTGTTACCCCCCTCAACGCGAGGCGATTCCGCTGGAGGGGGTCCGCGTCTCCTCGTCTGCTCAGGCAACACCCCCATCGGAGTGTGAGGCACGAAGCGACCCTGATACCGCCGGAAGCGCCTCGGAAGAGTGCCAGATCGTGGCCACACTCAAAACCGAGAGCCTCCTCTCCACAGGACTCAGCTTTCTTGGGATGGGTATCCTCCTGGCGTTTACGCCCTGCATCTTCCCAATGATCCCCATCCTTTCCGGATTGATCGCAGGACAAGGTTCAAAGATCGACCCCCGGCGCGCATTCAGCCTCTCGCTGGCCTATGTTCTGGCGTCCGCCATTGCCTATACCCTGTTTGGGGTTCTCGCCGGACTTTTTGGTCACAATCTTCAGGCCACATTGCAGAACCCGACGGTGATTGCCCTATTTAGTGGGCTCTTTGTGATTTTGGCCCTGTCCATGTTCGGGGCGTTTAACCTTCAGGTCCCTGGCACCTTGCAACACCACCTGACGGCACTGAGCAATCGACAGGCAAAGGGGACCCTGCTCGGCAGTGCCACCATGGGCTTTCTTTCCGCACTGATTGTCGGCCCCTGTGTTGCAGCACCTCTTGCAGGTGCGCTGATCTACATTGGGGAATCCGGCGATGCCTTCTTGGGTGGATTTGCTCTGTTTTGCCTGGGCTTGGGCATGGGACTTCCGCTTCTGGCCATCGGAACGTCGGCAGGCACACTGCTGCCGAGGGCCGGTGTCTGGATGGACACGATCAAGTCGCTGTTTGGATTTGGGCTGCTTGGGGTTGCCCTCTGGCTGCTGGACAGGATCCTCCCCGCCGACCTGATGCTATTCCTCTGGGGCGCCCTGGCGATCCTCGGGGCGATTTCACTGGGCGCGCTGGAGTCGCTGCCCCGGCCTTCCGGGATTGCACCGCGGTTGGCCAAAGGCAGCGGCGTGATTCTTCTGGCCTATGGCGTCATGCTCCTGATTGGCGCGGCCAGCCAGGCCGAGGATCCGTTTCACCCCCTCGAGAAACTGCGCATCGGCCAAGTTTCAGACCGATCGAATGGCACGCATCACCTCGCCTTTATGCCGGTCAACTCGGTTGCGGAACTGGATGAACAGATCCGGTTGGCCGAACACCTGAATAAACCGGTCATGCTGGATTTCTACGCCGATTGGTGTACGGCCTGTCAGGAGATGGAATCGGAAACTTTTTCCAATCCGGCCGTTCAGAATACGTTAAAGGATGTGGTGCTTCTGAAAGCGGATGTGACAGATCAAACGGAATCCAGTCGGGCGCTTTTAAAGCGGTTCAATCTGATTGGTCCCCCGGCCACCCTCTTCTTTAAAGCAGGAAGTCAGGAGATCCGTGAGCGGCGCGTAGTCGGCTACATGGAGCCTGGCCCCTTCAACCGTCACGTGATGGCCGCTCTGGGTGTGCCATCTACAACCCCCCATCCATAGGATCAACGCATGCTACGCACACTTGGGCTTCTGGCACTTTTCACAATCACTTCGCAAAGTGCAGAGGCACTTGAATCGCTTCAGGGTCCTGCCAAGTCCTGCCCAATGAAGACACTCAAGGATGGCAAGAATCTTTCACTGGATGCTTTCAAGGGTAAGGTGGTTTATCTGGATTTCTGGGCCTCATGGTGTGGCCCTTGCGCACTGTCTTTCCCCTTCATGAGTGAAGTGGCCAAAAAACATAAGGCCGAAGGACTGGAACTGGTCGCCATCAGCGTCGATGAGTCCCGTGAGGAAGCCGATGCCTTTCTGAGCACCCATCCGACCCCCGACTTGACGGTGGTCCACGATCCGAACGGGGATTGCCCCAAGGTTTATGGCCTTGAGACGATGCCGACCAGCTATCTGATCGATCGCAAGGGCAATCTTCGAGAAGTCCACCGGGGATTCAGCAATTCCGACCGGGCAGAGCTCAGCAAGCGCATTGAAGGCCTTTTGAAAGAAAAGCCCTGAAGCCGGCTGTATTTTCCATCACCCGCGTGCTCGTCGGCCCGATTGACGGGCCTCAATGCCGGGCGCATAGTGAGATCTCCTAACAAACGGGAGGTGTGATCATGTTTCGGACTTTTGGCAATCTCTTTGACGGGCTGCTTTGGGGCTTTTCGATGGCCATGGGTTGGATTCTGGCCTTCAGCCTGATCGGACTCGTCGCCGTTTGACCCAGACCGGGGGCGCTTCGAAGCCCCCCGATCCTTTCAGGGGTTGATCATTGACCAGCGCCGAAACTTGCAGATTGGTCGCCGGTCCCTGAGGCATAGACCAATGCGGCTGCAGAAACCAAGAGTGACGTTCGACTGTCGATTTCGGTATAGCGCGCCTGAGCCAGATTGCGTTCAGCCGTAATCAGTTCAATCACGGTAGCCACCCCGTTCTCATAGGCCTTCAAGGCCCCTTCATAGGACTTTTCAGACGCCTTCAACATGGCAATCGCAAATTCGCGTTTGCGGGAGGAGGTTTTGAATTCGGCATAGGCCTTCCAGACCTCTTTCATGATCTTGAGTTGCAGCGCATCAAAATCGGCTTGTGCTGCGTTTCGCTTGGCTTCGGCCGCTTTGACCGAGTTAACCCCGGAAAACCCCTCGAAAAGATTCCAGTCCATGGAAATCCCTGCCCCCATTAAGGGCTGACTGGTCGAGACCTGCTGGTAGCCCTGCTGCGCTGAATTCTGCTCGGCGTTGTGGTAATTCCAGATTTTCCAGCCCCCCTGAAGGGCCAGAGAGAATTGCGGCCAGTAATTTGCCTCTGCCTTGCGAATCTCTGCGTCCTTGGCACGAAGATCGGCAAGACGGGCAGCAAGATCCGGTCGGTTTAACAGCGCCGCATCGATGATCTCATCCGCACTCTGCTCTGAATCCTTAGGAAGGTCATGCTTTTCAAGGGAGACCGTCTTCAACTGCATATCCGGTCGAAAGCCCAGGGATTCAGCCAACTCGGCTTCCTTTTCCATGACATGGCCATGCAGGTTCTGAAGTTCATAGGCTGCCTTGGCCTGATCCTGAGCCGCCATCAGAAACTCAGGCTGTGTCGCCAGCCCATGTTCCAGCTGGTGGCGAATCGACTCCGCATTGCGACTACTTTGCTTGAGCGTGGCCTGTCCCGCCTCCACGCGGGCCCGGGCGGCAATCAGTCCATAAAACGCCTGCTGGATCTTGTAAGCCACATCCTGATGGTTTCGGTTCAGCATGTGGTTGGCGGAAAATAATTGCTGCGTCGCTCGGTCAATGTCCGACGACCGGCCATAGTCAAAGATGGTCCAGGAGAGATTGAGTGTGGGATAGACGGTGGTGCCCGAGAGGGAGATCGCAGTCACCGGTGCTGGAAAGGGATAGCGCCAATACCCTGCCGTCATCTGCGCGGTGAGCGAGGGCAGCCACATCGACTCGGACATGCCGAGGGCTGCGGCCATGGCACGGGCCTGTTCCCAACTGCTCCGGGTCGACGGGTTGTTGCGAAGACCGACATCAATCAGCTCGATCAAGTCGTGATCTTGAGCGCCCGAGAGCACCTGATTCACCCTGGCCGCAGCACTGGTCGACGACAGATCGGGCACATTGCCCGGAGAGGCGTCCGACGGTTTCCAATGATCAAAGCGGTTGACCGGAACCTGCGCCATGGGATCGGTGATTTCGTTGATCCTGAAAGCCGCCATCTGGGGGCCATCAGAAGCACACCCACTGAGGAGCATCACTAGCGCGAGGGACAGGAATCCACTGAGATGTCCAAACTTCAGACGATGCGGGAAAGAAAGAATCATACGTGACGGGCAGGCACAGACAATCAAGCCATGATGCAAGGAAAATACCGACCGATTGAATCGGAGAGATGTGCTAGTGTAACGGGAATTATCACTCCCTTCGCGGACATGCTGAGTAAATTTCAATTCCCGGCCTTGAAGCCGCTCATCTGGTTTGTCTTCGCCCTGTTGCTTGAGGGTTGCGATCCGCTGGTCTCCTTGCAGGGGTCGTTCTGGCCACCCTGGATCATCGTGATGGTGGTGGCACTCCCGCTCACCGTTCTCGTTCAGGCTTTTTTCAGATGGCTTGGATTGAATGAACCCCTCGAGCCCGCCATTCTGGTCTACCCCTCGTTGTGGGCGCTGATCACGTTTATCGCATGGCTGGTGGCATTTCCCTGGTAGCAAACCATGCTTGATCGACTCAGAAAATCCATACGTCAGAACCCGACCGTCATCGCCCGGCGCTTGAGTCTTGCCATCTTGGTGTCGACGGGGGTCGTGGGTGCCTGGGTCGGGCACCTCAACATGATCCACCCACGCACCAATGACGCCATGGTGCGGGCCAACACGGTCGACATCGTGATTCAGCACGTCTCCGGACGCATCGCCAGCTTAGGCATTTCGGACAATCAGTTCGTGCATCAGGGGGATCTCCTCTATGCCATTGATGCAAGACCCTATGAAGCTGCACTCCAGCAAGCCGAAGCAGAACTTCACGTCGCAGAACAGGAGGTCACGGGGCAACTGGCCGGCGTCCAGGGCGCCGAAGCCCACATTCGGGAGTCCCAGAACACTCTCAAGGCGCAGGAGGCCGAAGTCACCCGTCTCGCCGCCAAGGCGGAGTACGCCCTCTCCTATCTCAAACGCATCCAGCCCCTCGAACCCGAGGCTTTTGTCACCCACAATCAGGTCCGTCAGGCGGATGCAGACTGGCGAGCCGCCGAGGCGGCTGTGCGCGATGCTCAGGCGAAAGTCGCCGCAGCCCGGGAGACACTGGAAGTGTCCAACCAGTCCCGGAATACCGCGATGGCCAAGTTGGCGATCAACGGGAATGCGTACGCGCGCATTCAATCCGCAGAAGCCAAGGTCCGGCAGGCGCAACTCAATGTCGAATACTGCACGGTCAGAGCGCCATTTGACGGCTGGGTAACCAATCTCAATACCCAGGTCGGTCAATATGTGGCGGAAGGTCAAAAGCTTTTTGCCTTGGTCGATGACACCACCTGGTATGTCATGGCGGATTACAAGGAGACCTATCTTCGCTACATCCGCCCGGGGCTCCCGGTGGATGTCTTTCTGGCCTCTTATCCCGGACTGCATTTCAAGGGCGAGGTTCAAGGCATCGCCTGGGCCAATTACCCGGACAACGTGACCGTCAAGGATGGATTGCCACAGGTGCAGCGCACCCTGAATTGGGTCATGTTGGCAGCCCGATTCCCCGTCCGTATCAAACTGATCGATCGGGACCCCGGACATCCCTTTCGCATGGGGATGAGTGCGTTCACGACGATCGGCATCGCGCCTTAATCCCGAACCGCCGCATGTTCTCCACATTCATTGAGAACCTCTGCTTTGGGATGAGGCCCCGGGATTTCATTCGTCAGGAATTCACCCTCAATTCCACCCAGAAGCGCACGGCAAAGCGCATCTTTTTCATTCTGCTGCTCTTCTCCATCATCGCCGTTTCGACCCGTCTCCCAGGCAACCGGGTCACTGCTTTTTTCCTGGCAATCCTTCTGCCCCAGATGATTCTGAGCTCCAGAATGGCGCTCGACGCCATGAAGCTTTTGACCTCTCTGATCCTCGTATCCGTGACCGTGGGTCTCGCCACGGTCATCCTGTTTGCCGATCAAGGCTGGTTCCGATACCCCTTTGCGATCGGGATCATCGTGCTTTTGATGTTTCATGCCCGAAAGTCTCGCCTGTCGAACATCATTCCCATCTTCTATAGCAACATCGCGCTCTACAACACCGCAAACCCGGTGGCAGAAGTGGACAGTGGCCTTTGGAACCTCCTGATTCTGGGGGGGGCCATTGTGGTGGCCGCCTCGCTCATTGCCTTCGTGTTGTGGCCCACATCCGCCCTCGACGTATTCCGGGAAAGAATCCGCACCCGGCTGACGGAAACGCTGGGACTCCTGGAATCACTGGTCGCCCTGCCACCGGGCAGCCTTCCCCCGACACACCTTGAAAAAGCCCGGCACACATCGGGATGGATGGCCGATACGCTCAAGCATCTGGATGATGCCATTCGCGATCAGCCGGACTTTCAGGAAGGCAAGGGGTACTGGATCGAATCAGTCATGGAGCTCGACAACCTCGGGAGTGGATTGACGGACTTTCAAAGACTCTGGCTTGCTGCCGAGCCGCAGCGCGCCCTGACGGCAGAGGAATCGACCCTCATCAAAGCCATCTATCTCCGTTTAAAGACCATTGAACGTCTTTTTGAAAGTCGCGGCGAACGGGGCTTTGATGAACCGGTACCTCAACCGCCACCACTCGACCATTCGGGACTGAGTCCTCTGCTGATCCGCCAGTTTCTCTCGGTGGATCGACTGCTCGAGAGTCTACGGTGTCTCTATCGCAGGGATCCGATGCCGCTGGAGGCACAATTAAAGCCGGTGGATGCATCGATTTGGCCGATGTGGCTCACCAATGCCTACTGGCGGGAAAATCAGGCCATCCTGCTCTGGTCACTCAAGGTGGGCATTGCCTGCGCCATCGTGACACTGCTGATTCTCAGCATGAATGCAGGAGACGTCGATACCGCGATTCTCACCACCATCATCGTTGCGGACAGCACCCTCGGCGCAGACGTTCGTAAATCGATCATGCGGCTCACCGGCGCCCTTTTCGGCGCCCTGTTGGGCTATCTGTGGCTGATTCTTGGGCAACCCGTTGCCGACACGATCGCCGGATTTTTGGTGACGCTGGCCCCGTTTCTTTTGCTCTGTGCCTGGGCGGGGGCGACGAGTCCCCGTTTGAATTACGCCGGGCTTCAGATCGGCCTGGCGTTTTCGATGACCGTATTTTCTGAATTTGAACCCGGCACCTACCTTGGGACCGGCTGGTACCGGATCCTTGGCATTCTGCTCGGCATTTCGGTCATGGGGGTCGTGGATTACTTTTTTTGGCCCGCAAAGTCTGTGGACATGGCGCGCCTTCGCCTGATTCAGACCTTGAGTCATATTCGAGATAACTTGAGACGCAATCCGGGGCGGTCGGATCTGAATCTGGAACTCTCCGTAGCGACCCTCCGCGTGATGGACAGCAACCTCAAGGATGCCGTTTATTTTCTGGATTTTGCCCGAATGGAACCGGGATCCTCGCAGCCCAAACACCGTCAGATCGTCAGTGATACCAGTGCCCTGATTCAGGCGATGACCTATCTTTCAAAAATCATTGAAAGCCGGCATCGACTCTTTCTTGAGCGACGGATGGTGATCGGAAAAACGGTATTGGGTGAACTGCAAACCCCGATGAAAACGGCCTATGCAGACGAATACGATGCCCAGGTACACGCCTTGATACAAAAGAAACGCCCCCGAAAGGGGATCGATCTCGAGGATCATCTCACGCACCTGATCCAACGGATGGAGGCCCTTGAGGCCTTCAGAAACACCACACCCGAGGAACGGCGCTACATCGATGCCCTGCTCGACCTTGAACGCAAGCACGTGCGCGCCCTGCTCAAGATTCGGGACCTCATCGAGGAATCACTCACGCATACCGAGCAATCCGCGACTCAACCGGCCCTCAGCCCTTCCGCCTTCAGGACCTGACGAACCGCCGGGCGATCGCCCACAATCGCACGATAGCTTCGAATCTGCGGCCAGGGGTTAAGGTCGAATCGAACCATCTCGGCCCAATTCAGGACCACAAAGAGATAGGCATCCGCAATCGAATACCCACCCGGTAAAAGATAGGGATTTTCTCGAAGGTGGAGCTCCAGAAAGTCCAATTTCCTGCTGAGCTTTTCAACCAGGACCTTGCGGGAGGCCTCGGGAAGATTCCGCTGCCACAATGGCCCAAAACCCTGATGCATTTCCGTGGCCACGTAGGTCAGCCATTCCACGACATGGAACCAGGCCGGATCACCCATCGGTGGGGCAATCCCCGATCGTGGCTTCTTGTGAGCCAGATAGAGAAGGATTGCGACATTCTCGGTCAGAATTCCACCTTCATCGAGCGCCAGCGCCGGGACATATCCTTTGGGGTTGACGCTGCGATAATCGAGATCCGCCTCTGTTCGATGGGTCGCAAGATCCACCCGGACATACTCAAGTGCCAAGCCTTCTTCTTCGGCAACGATATGGGCCGCCATGGAACAGGCGCCAGGGGTATAGTAGAGTTTCATCCTTAACTCCATGAGGAAGATGGGGGATTCGATTGTACTCAGTGACCGCCGGAAGCGGTGCTCTGAAACCATTTTAGAGGCTTTCACCCGATGTACGTTCAACAATGGGTTCATCGTCTGACCCAACACCTCTGGTATGAGCGCGAACAACCCAATCCGCTTCTGGTGCCTTTCGGCAAAGCCTACGCACAAGGGGTCGGGCTGGTCCGGGAAGCCTATGAAACCGGCCGGATCGCATCGCGAGGGCTTCCGGTCCCCGTCATCGTTATCGGCAACATCACCGTGGGTGGCACAGGAAAGACACCACTGACCATCTGGCTGGCGCAACAACTCAAGGCGCGCGGCTACCGGCCCGGTATTCTCAGCCGGGGCTATGGCGGCATCACCCCACGACGCCCCCTGGAAGTCACCATCAACACCTCAACCCGTCTTGCCGGCGATGAGCCGGTCATGATGGCGCGCAAAACGGGATGCCCCGTCTTCATTTTCCCCAAGCGCGTGGATGCAGGGCATGCCCTGATTGCCCGACATGGGGTCGATATCCTGATTGCAGACGATGGCCTTCAGCACCACGAACTGGAGCGGGATCTTGAGATTGCCGTGGTCGATGGCGCGAGAGGCTTCGGTAATGGCCATCCTCTCCCCGCGGGCCCCTTGAGAGAACCCATTGAACGTCTCGATCAGGTGGATTTTGTGGTTTACAACGGTGGCACGTCGAAAAGCGATGGGGTCCAGATGCAGCTTGTGGGGTCCCGGCTGACCAACCTTCGCCAAAACTGCATGAAGCGAACCCTCGATCACTTCAAGGGTCAAAAAGTCCATGCCATCGCCGGCATCGGCAATCCGGATCGGTTCTTCCGACAATTGGAAGCTGCGGGCCTCGATATCGAGGCGCATCCCTTCCCGGACCACCATGCCTATACGGCAAAAGACCTCGCTTTTGCAGAGGGAAGGCCCTTGCTGATGACCGAAAAGGATGCGGTGAAATGCGGGGCCTTTGCCCGTGAAGACGATTGGTTCCTGCCGGTTGATGCCGAACTCCCGCAGGGGTTCACCGATGCAATCCTTAATAAGCTTCGGGAAAAACTCGCCACTAGGACCTAAGGGATCGGAGGCTTGTGAACCGCCCCGGGTTTGCCGGAGGCTGTTTGGTTTAAGTTAAGCCGCCCCGATCTTTTGAAGTCACGGTCACATTGATTTGGAAGGCCGGTCACGATGCCCAGAAATACACAGATTGACGTTCACCCTCTTCCGGGGAAACTTTCTGGAACTCTCAGCATCAAGGCAGTCACATAGAGGAGCTGATCACGCCCAATAGAAGAAACCGTATAATACGTAGCCTACGGAGTTAAATTGGAGTGACTTTATGATTACCATTACATCAGTAGAGTTTCAGAGAAACTTTGGTCGCTATCAAGACGAAGCCCTCAAAGAGCCCGTTTCCATCACACGCAACGGCAGAGAACGGATCGTTGTTCTGTCAGCGGAAGAATATAACCGCCTCAAACGACGTGATCGTCAGGTTATGGCACTAAGCGACTTCACTGAACTCGATATTCTTGCCATCGAGAATGCGAAGGCACCGATGGAAGCATCCGCATTTGACCATGAGGTAGGAAGCTAATTGTGTCATTGCCTCATCCCGTTCCTGGGCTGGTCATTCGATATGCCTACCTGTGGCAATCAGAATTTTCAAAAGGCCAGGAGGAAGGGCTCAAAGACCGACCCTGTGCGGTCATCCTGGTCACTACCGATGATGACGGAGAAAAGTTGGTTACTGCCCTTCCCGTCACCCATACGCCCCCATACGATCCAGAGGCAGCTGTCGAAATTCCGCATGCAACCAAAATGAGACTTGGCCTCGACGATGATCGGTCCTGGATTATCCTGACCGAAGCGAATCGATTTACGTGGCCAGGTCCAGACTTGCGGATCCTCAACAACGATTCAGGAAGCATTGCCTATGGACTCCTTCCTCGCGCTCTTTTCGATCAAGTGACCGCAAAATTTTTGTCACTTTTGAAAAAAAGAAATCCAGACCTTGTCCGACGCACAGACTGATCACTCGAGCGGCATATCAACCGCACCGATTGTTCTATAACTTTGGCAAGATGAAAGGGAGTATTCTCGTAGTCTAACCAGCCATTCGAGCCCGCATGCGCCTTCAAGCCACAGATCCCCATCCTTTTGAATCGCTGACGCCGGATCTGATTGGCGATGCCCTGGAGTCGGCCGGATGGGCACCGGATGGACGCATCATGGCGCTCAACAGCTATGAAAATCGGGTCTTCCAGGTCGGGCTTGAGACGGGCGGATTTGCAATAGCGAAGTTTTACCGCCCCGGACGATGGAGCGACTCGGCCATCCTTGAAGAGCATCAATATCTCAAGGAACTGAAGGAGGCCGAGATTCCGGTTGCCCCGATGCTCGAAAACCGTGAAGGAGAATCGCTGTTCTTCTATGCCGACTTCCGGTTTGCACTCTCCCCGCGCGTCGGTGGCCGTCCGCCGGAAACGGAGGATCTCGATCAACTCGAATCCCTTGGTCGCCTGATTGCCCGTATCCATGCCATCGGAAAACTGCACCCTTTTCATCACCGTCCAACGATAGATCCCTCAAGCTACGGTCATCGACCCGGACAACGGCTTCTGGAAGGCGGGCTCATTCCTTCCAACCTCCTCAACGGCTACCAGGAAGCCCTTGAAGCGGCACTTGTGGCCATTGATGCCGCATTCGAGGGTTCTGGAGCTGTCTCTTCGATCCGGCTCCACGCCGATGCCTATCCTGGCAACATCCTGGCCACGGCCGATGGCCCGCTTTTGCTCGATTTTGATGACGCCCGGATGGGCCCGAGAGTCCAGGACCTCTGGATGCTGGCGCAGGGTGATGATGCCGCGCGACGGATGGCCCTGATGACGCTAATCGAAGGCTATGACCTGTTTGAAAGTTTTGATCCTCGGGAGCTTCGACTCATCGAGCCCTTGCGGACCCTCAGGCTGATTCACTACACCGACTGGCTCTCGGCGCGTACCCAGGACCCGGCCTTTCCAAAAGCGTTTCCGGATTTTGGAACACCCGCCTACTGGACCGAAAGAACCCATGAGCTCTTGAATCAGGTTGAACGAATGGCCGAACCCTTCGAATCCCTCTTGCCCTGACCCGTCAAGTTCGAATGTCCTCTCATCTTGGGAGGGCCGGATCGATCGATTCCGCATCACACTGTGGGCATGTTGCACACCCTTCTCCTTAGCCTTCACCCGTTAATCGCGTTCAGACTTTCGATTAACCATTCCTTTGACGAAAAGAAGTCGTAAGGCAGGCTCCAAAGGAACCCCTCCGGATGGGGGATAAACCCCGACAATGAAAACGCCCGGTCAACGGGCGTTTTCTACATCGCTTAAGAATCAAACCTTGTACAAGGCTTAGTTCCCGCCTCCAAACTGGGGAGCTCCTGCCTTTTTCATGTCACGCATTGACTCTTCGATGAGTTGAGTTCCTGACGTCAGATCACCATTCTTTCCGGCCTCAACAGCTCGCTTCAATTTTCCAGCAACCCGCTGCTGTGCAGCAGAGTCTGTTTTGGCTTTGGCTTCCTTGAGAGCCGTTTCGGCTTCAGCCTGAAAAACGGCGGCATTGCCCGCCTTGCCGGCCTCAATCGCTTTTTGTGCAGGAATTGCCAGCGAGGTCAGATCTTCGTTCATTGGACCACCAGCCGCGAGGGTGGACCCTGAAATTGCTAGCGATGCCACTGCCACAGCCAATGCAAATATGGATTTCATTAGATTTTTTATCCTATTAAGTACAAACCCTAAAGGGGTTTACCAGTCAGGTTTAAAAACGCTGGGCTGTGCGCTTTTTTTTTGCACAACCCGAATAACTGACAGATTTAGTAAGGATTGGTTCAGCGCATGAACGAAGTAATTTTTGTGATTTAAGGCGAACGTCGCTGATGACATTTGGACTTAACCCGACATCAGGACTCGTTTAAATCCCTCGCCCATAGCGATCCCTGCAAAATCGTAGTCAAAGTCGAATGATCGCCTTTGCTCGATTTTGATGACGCCCGGATAGGCCCGAGAGTCGAGGATCTCAGGATGAGCTGGCGCAGGGTGATGAAGCCGCGCGAAGGACAGCCGAACCCTTCGAATCCCTCTTGCCCTGACCCTTCAAGTTCGAATGTCCTCTCATCTTGGGAGGGTCGGATCGATCGATGCCGCATCACACTGTGGGCATGATGCACGCCATTGCCCTCCTCCTCAGCCTACAGCCCTTGATTGCGTTCGGATTGCCGGTCGCCCATCCCTTTTATGCAGAGAAGGCACAAGGCTGGTTCTGGAAGGAATCACCGCCGCAAAGACCCCCAACAGAGGATCCGCCGGAAAGGGAGGCAAAACCCCTTCCGCAGACCGAAAGCAGAGCAGAGGACACGCCGCTGACCAGCGCCTGGTTTCGCGCCCATCTCGGGGGGATTCGCGATGAAGCACTCGATGATCCCAGCCCTGAGAAGGTGAAGCGTTTTTTCCTGCTACAAAAGGCCCTTCTCGACAAAGCCGAGCGATTTGCCGAAACGGCCCAATCGGTCGTGCTCCAGGATGCGAGGCTGGATGAGCGTTCGCATCATCCGACGACGCCACTCGCACGCGCCATCCGGCAGGAGTCAGAGATAGCATCACGCCATGCGGCCTTGCTGGCGCTGGGCAAGGAGGCGGGGCTTTTGTTCATCTTCCGATCCGACTGTCGCTACTGCCACCTGATGGCCCCTTTGATCGACGCCCTCTCCGAGCAGTTTGCCCTTAGGCTTTATCCCGTCAGCCTTGATGGTGGAACGCTTCCCGGACTTCGTCAGGGAACCGTGCTTGAAGATCCGCTGCTGGGGCAAAAGCTTCACCTTGCCGTGACTCCAGCCCTGTTTCTCATGGTGCCGCATCAGGGCATCTATCCCATCCTTGAAGGCGCGGCCTCCGCGATGGAACTTGAAGCCCATCTCTACGCGGCAGGCTGCACGGCAGGACTCATCCCGACGACACCGATCCCGAAATGAGGGCGCTTCTTATCCTTGCTCTGGCTTTGTGGGGTCACATGACCTTCGCTTGGGCCGGGCTCGATCAGGATCTTGACCGGATGTTTGACAGCATGAGCAACGTGAGTCACCCCACCGCTCAGATGGGACAACGGCGAGGCGTCTTGAGTGGCGGTAGCGTCGTGATTCGCAACCGCGTCATGCGGACGCAGCCTGTCACCCTGACGCCTCCAGGCTTCAGCGGCGGGTGTGGCGGTATTGATCTTTATGGCGGCTCCTTTTCCTATATCAACCAAGCCGAATTCATGGGGCTTCTCAGAAGCATCGCAGCCAACGCCGGTGGCTATGCGTTTCAGCTGGGCATCAATGCGATGTGCCCGGATTGCGGCAGTCTCATGAGCGATCTTCAAAAGAAGGTGCAGTCCCTCAACGAGCATCTGTCCAATAGCTGCCAACTCGCGCAGGGTATCGTCAACGACGGGATGTCGGCCATGGATGCACAGCAACGCAATCGCCTCTCGCAAATATCCCTCGAGGAAGGGCTCGGCGATGCCTTC
>JBEBBO010000042.1:0-4495 GCA_041158345.1 Pseudomonadota bacterium
TGATACCGCGCGCACGCTCTTCCGGCGCTGCGTCAATCTGATCGTATGCCTTGAATGCACCACCGAAGCGCTCTGCACCAACCTTCGTCAGTGCCGCGGTCAGGGTCGTCTTGCCGTGGTCAACGTGACCAATGGTACCAACGTTGACGTGCGGCTTGTTACGCGTAAATTTTTCCTTAGACATCCGCAAAAACCCCTTAACTGTTGATTGCTAACAACCCAAACTACTGGAGCCCATAACCGGACTTGAACCGGTGACCTCTTCCTTACCAAGGAAGTGCTCTACCGACTGAGCTATATGGGCAAAACTCTAAATTTGGAGCGGGTAGCGGGAATCGAACCCGCGCCATCAGCTTGGAAGGCTGAGGTTCTACCATTGAACTACACCCGCCAAGGTAAAACCGCCCGAATGGTGGAGGGGGAAGGATTCGAACCTTCGAAGGCTGAGCCGTCAGATTTACAGTCTGATCCCTTTGACCGCTCGGGAACCCCTCCAATCGGGTTAGCAGGCGATTATGTTCAAAAGATACAAGGTAGTCAACCCTTTTTATCCTTGTCACGCTCCCTGACATTCAATTCATTCATGGCACGAGGATAATCGCCGGAGAGAATGATCGGTAAGGCGCGCAGGGCTTCGTCGATGGCCCCACTCAATTCCTGAACCTCGGCCTTGGAAGGCGCATCCAACACATAGCTCGCCACCTGCGACTTGTCTCCGGGATGCCCAATTCCCAACCGAAGACGGTAAAAGTCAGGTGATTTTAGGTGAGCCACCATGTCCCGAAGCCCATTATGGCCGCCATGCCCACCCCCTTTTTTCAGGCGAACGACGCCTGGCACCAAATCCAACTCATCATGGACCACCAGGATTTCATCGACTGCGATCTTGTAATAGGCGGCTACCGCCTGGACCGACGCACCACTTCGGTTCATATAGGTTGACGGCTTCAGCAAAACCAGCGCATCAGCCCCCGAACCCCTTCTCGCCAACGCGCCCCGGAATTGAGACTCTTCGCGAAAAGAAAGCCCAAAACTCCGAGCCACCTCGTCCAAAAACCAAAACCCGGCGTTATGCCGGGTTTTTTCGTATTGAGCGGTGGGATTCCCCAAGCCGACCAAGAGCCGGATCATTGGCTAACCCAATGCATCCGGCATGCCGAGAGCTGCATTAGGCCTCTTCGCCACCAGCAACACGCGGCGCGTGAATTGCAGCAACCAGCTGGTCATGGCCTTCGCCGTGCAACAGCTCGACGATCTGCACACCGGGCGGAACCTTAATGTCCGACAGATGAACGGACTGACCGATATCCAGCTTGGCCATATCGATCGCGATGAATTCCGGCAGACGCGCAGGCAAACAGGTCACTTCAACGTCAACCAGAGCGTGCGTAACTACGCCACCCTTTTTAGCCCCCACCGAGGTTTCCTGATTCAGGAAATGCAGCGGGACGTGGACCTTGATCTTCTGCGATTCAGTCACGCGCTGGAAATCCATGTGAAGGATAATCGGGCGGCTAGGGTGACGCTGCATATCCTTGAGGATTGCCGTTTCGTCCTTCCCGTCAATTCGAAGCGTCAGAATATGCGAATAAGTCGCTTCATCTTCCAGCGCCTTATTGACTTTATTGTGATCCAGCGTGATGCCTACAGGTTCCGCATTACCGCCATAAATTACAGCCGGAATCTTGCCTTCCACACGAAGACGACGCGAATGACCGCGACCCAGATCCTTGCGGAGTTCCGCATCAAATACATAACTGCTTGCCATCTTTTTTCTCCAAATACTCTGAGCAGTTGTGGGATACGTCGACGCTAGTCAACGTACATGGAGCTGACCGACTCACCATTCGCCATTCGACGAATGGTTTCTGCCAGCATTTCGGCAACACTGAGCTGCCTGATTTTCTTGCACCGCTTGGCTTCTGGCCGAAGCGGAATGGAATTGGTGACCACCAACTCGTCCAACACAGACTCGCTAATATTCTCCAGCGCACGGCCCGAGAGTACAGCATGGGTGCAATACGCCACGACCTTTAGGGCGCCATGATCCTTCAGCGCCTCAGCCGCCTTGCAAAGCGTTCCGGCCGTATCGACCAGATCATCCACCATAATGCAGGTCCGCCCCCTGACGTCCCCGATGATATTCATCACCTTGGCTTCGTTCGCCTTGGGTCGACGCTTATCGATGATGGCGAGATCCGCCTCATCCAGCCGCTTCGCCAGAGCTCTCGCCCTGACAACGCCACCGACATCGGGCGAAACCACCATCAAATTCGGATAATGCTGTCGCCAGACGTCTCCCAACAAAATGGGCGAGGCGTAGACATTGTCGACAGGCACATCAAAAAAGCCCTGAATCTGATCTGCATGGAGATCCAGCGTAAGAACCCTGTCTGCACCGGCCGCCGTGATCATCTTGGCGACCAGCTTTGCAGCAATAGGCACACGGGCCGAGCGAATTCTCCGATCCTGACGCGAATAGCCGTAATACGGAATCACCGCAGTAATCAGACCCGCCGATGAGCGACGAAACGCGTCGATCATCACCAGTAACTCCATCAGGTTTTCATTGACCGGCGAACACGTCGGTTGAATGATGAAGACCTGCCGGCCCCGGACGTTCTCCTCGATTTCAAAGGAGATCTCACCGTCCGAGAAGCGCCCGATGGTCGACTGACCCAGTCGCATATTCAAGGATCGCGCAATGCCCTTGCCCAAGGGCAGGTTGGCATTCCCCGAAAAGACCATAAATGTCGGATCAGACATTCAGACAGCTTCCTTTGTCGCGGTTACCGGTGGATTTGGCTGGGGCGCCAGGATTCGAACCTGGGCATGGCGGGATCAAAACCCGCTGCCTTACCGCTTGGCTACGCCCCAAAAAACTTCAATAACAGACTTATCGACACGCATCGAGCAAGGGCGATCGATTGAGACCCTTGGCCACAAAAGACCGCCAAGCGGAACCCAAGGTCCGCTGTGCATCTAACGCCTCTGCCTCTGTCGGATAGGCAGCAAAAACGCACGCCCCCGTGCCGGTGAGTCGCGCCTCACCCACGGCAGAAAGCGCTTCGATGGCGGCGGCCACCTCGGGGTAGTGCTGCAGCACCACCGGGAGGCAATGATTTTCTCGCCGACCTTCGAAAAAGCTTGCCATTTTGATCGGCGGGTTGTCCCTTGTCAAATCAGGATCTGTAAACACCCGACCCGTGGCCACATGACAGTCGGGAACCAGGACCAGATACCAGGGCTCCACAAGGTCAAGTGGCGTTAAATCCTCACCCACACCCTCTCCCCAGGCGGCCAGGCCCTCTATAAACACGGGAACGTCTGCGCCGAGCTTCAGTCCGATGGCCTTGAGCTCAGCCTGCGTCAGCCCAGCACCCCAAAGGTGATTCAGCGCCACTAAGGTCGTCGCAGCATCCGAACTGCCTCCGCCAAGACCGCCCCCCATCGGCAGATTCTTTTCAACCGAAATCGTCGCGCCTTTCTTGACCCCAGCTGCGGCTTGAAGCGCCCGCGCCGCTCGAACCGTCAGATCCGTCTCCTCCGGCACACCAGGCAATGGATGCGCCAGACCAATGACGCCATCCTCGCGTATCGCGAAATCAATCCAGTCGCACTGGTCAATGAACTGAAAGACCGTTTGCAGCAGGTGATATCCATCTTCGCGCCGCCCAACGATCCGAAGCAGAAGATTGAGCTTTGCCGGTGCGGGAAAACGGAAGGTTGTGGGAGCTGTCGTCATGTTTTGCCTGAGGTAGGTGAACTTGGATTCCATTGATCCATGATGATCTTGAGTCGAACACCGCCCCCCTCCACGAGCAGACGGCCCGGCAATGAATAGCCACCGACCGTCATCAGGTTCGAGGGAACAATGCGCCAGCCCTGTTGCATAAATGCACCGACAGGACCAGAGGACAAGGGTTGCCAAGGCTCCCCGTTGTTGGGAATGCCGAGAATCCAACAACGAAGACTTTTGAGGGGAACCGCAAACCCAAGCCTCGCCTTCAAGGCTGCCTCGGGATCCCTGGCCAAATGGTCGATGCCATCGCCTTCATTAATGTAAATCAGATCTTGCTGAAGAACGATTGAGACCAAGCCTTGACTCAAGGGCCCCGAAAGCCGCAATCGATCCTGCTTTTGATCATGACTCCACGCAAGATCAGCCTGCCAGGAGTCCTTTGCCGCATGGACACCAATCCGGCCCTCCATATCCCAGACCATCAGATGATCTGGGGACTTTGAAGCCGCCCCCTCATCCGTCGCAGTCTGGAATGTCGCACACCCCGAAAGCCCGAGAAAGAGCAGCATCACGACGCGGAGTTGATTCACTTGGCGGCACCCGTGAACACTTCAGGGTAACTCTGATGAATACGCTGCATGTCTTGCTGCTGCGAATCTCGCCTCCAAGCCTCCAACCAGATCTGTCGAGCCTCTGCTTTTCGACCCATGACCCAGAGGACTTCGCCCAAATGCGCAGCAATCTCGGGATCCT
>JBEBBO010000043.1:0-3783 GCA_041158345.1 Pseudomonadota bacterium
GACCGCTGATATTTCAGAGGGCTACCCGATGGGGATTAGTCGCCCAGTCGAATGATCTCTAGGAGACACTTAAACAGTTCGGGTGATTGTGGTGATGTTCTCCTGAGGATCATCCACTGTGCTTAGACTCCGTCCCACTAGTGTCCGGTTAACCGGCGGTTGAAAAGTCTGTATCCCATGAGCTGCAGGGCCTCCAGAGTAAAAATAGTTGGTGTCGATTTGAATTTTCCGCAAGCTTCCCGCTTTTGCCAGGAAGCTGACCATGAACTCTGGAAAGACACTCTTCGCACAGTTGATGGCGTACCTTCCATGGACCACGTTTTCAAGAATCGTCACCAAATATCGAGGCAATCACCGCGTTCGGGTATTTCCCTGCACCGAGCATTACCGTGTGATGGCCTTTGCTCAACTGACATACCGGGAAAGCCTCAGAGACATCGAAGCCAGTCTATCGGCGCACTCCCACAACCTTTATCACATGGGTTTCCGCGAAACCGTTCGGCGATCAACTCTGGCCGATGCCAACGAGAATCGCGATTGGCGCATTTATGCCGAATTCGCACAACGGCTCATCACTCAGGCTCGGAAGCTCTATTCCACCGAGAGCCTTGGTCTCGATCTCAGCAACACCGTCTACGCGCTGGACTCGACGACCATCGACCTTTGCATGTCGCTCTTCCCATGGGCGTCTTTCCGGTCGACCAAGTCAGCTGTCAAAATGCACACTTTGCTGGACCTCAGGGGCAATATCCCCAGTTTCATCCATATCTCCAACGGCAAGCTCCACGACGTTCATGCCCTGGATTTCCTATTGCCAGAGCCTGGAGCGATCTATGTGATGGATCGTGGATACGTCGATTTTTCACGTCTCCACAACCTACACCGCGCCGGAAGCTTCTTCGTGACCCGCGCAAAATCGAATCTGGACGCCCATCGGGTCTATTCTCGGCCGGTGGACCGCTCCACCGGTCTGATCTGCGATCAAACCATCGCCTTGGATGGATACAACACCTCCAAGGACTATCCGGATCACCTCAGAAGGATCCGATTCAGGGATCCAGAAACCGACAAATCCTTGGTGTTCCTAAGCAATCAGTTCGATCTGGATCCGGCAACAATCTGCTCGCTGTATCAGAGCCGTTGGCAGGTGGAGCTGTTCTTCAAATGGATCAAGCAACACCTTCGCATCAAACAGTTCTATGGGACCTCAGAGAACGCGGTGAAGACCCAGATCTGGATTGCCGTCTCGGTTTATGTGTTGGTCGCGATCGTGAAAAAACAGCTCCAACTCGAGGCCTCGCTCTACACTTTGCTACAGATCCTTTCCGTCACTTTGTTCGAGAAAATCCCTTTAAATCAGGCCTTGGCGGTCACAGAAAACAAAAAGGAGGCGCCCGTGCAGCCTAACCAATTGGATTTGTTCACTTTATTAACCGGACACTAGTGGTCCAAAACATCAAAACTAGACCTTATTTCACGCAGAACTTGCGTTGAATAGCCATCTAATCTACGCAACAGGGTCTTTAAATATGGTCGGCAGTCGATTGATCGCCTTCCGGCGGACCTCATCGTTTAGATGCGCGTAATGCCGCATCGTCATGCGGGTGTCGGCATGCCCGAGAAGATCCGCTACCACCCGAAGGTCGACGCCAGATTGGACCAATAGGCTGGCATAACTGTGCCTCAAGTCATGAAAACTAATCGCTGGCTCTATACCGGCTTGCGCACACGCCTCGCGAATACGGCGTATTTGGTGGCATCGGCCCCACGGGTTCCCATCCGATCGGAGCAGAAGGGGTGAGGATAGGGTTTTCCCTGTCGCCAACTGCTCAAACAAGGCAACGCCATCGTCATTCAGTGGAACAAATCTCGGCTTTCCAGATTTACTTTCTTTGACCCATACGCCCAGAAGATCCGGTTTAAAGTCTCCGACCTTGAGTCGGATCAATTCGCCATAGCGCATGCCGGTCAAAAGGGCTGCTGCCACTACAAAACGGAAATCATCCTTGCAGGCCTCAATGAGATGCCGACATTCGCAAGCCGTCAGGAATCGCTCAACGGGTTGATCGACATGACCAAAGGGCTTCACCCTTCGCCAGGCAATGTCATCCTCAATCCACCCTTCTTGAAACGCCTTGTTCAAGATGGCTTTAAGCACCGTCAGCAATCGATTGGCCGTCGCACGACGCGAGCGACGGGCGTCCGATGTGGGCAGCCAATCCTGTTGATACTTGAGGGTGGATGCAGCCCTTCCTCTTCGGGCTCTGGGCGGTGAGATCGCCAGAGTCTCGTGCCAAGTGCGGATTTCCGGTGTGGTAAGTTCGGTCAATAATCGATTCCCCAATGGCGGCAGAATATGGGCATTGATCGCGCGCTGGGTGTCCATTAGCGCTTCGCGGTGAATCGCGTACCAGCGAAGATAGGCCTCTGCCGCATCGGCGACGGTGTAGCCCTTCGCCCCATGACTTGAGTGTGCTTTCACGAATCCCCCATACCCTTCGGGCTTAGAGAACCAATTCTGCCGAAAGCCTTAGAAAGTGGGGCCTTCGCAGTTCGTGAAAAGAGAAAACTTGAGAGGCTTGAGAATCTCGATTTAATCGGGGGGATGCGGGCCATTGCGGCCCGCATCTGAAAGCGGAATCAGTGACTGGCTTTGACCTTAGCGATGATCGCTTCGGCGATATCGTTCGTGCCGTACTTGGAGTCTTTCTTAAGATCCGGGGTCACGATTTCGCCTTCGCGAATCACGTCCCGAACGGCCTTCTCGATCTTCTTGGCCGCATCTAATTCGCCCAGATATTCCAACATCATGACGCCGGCAAGAATCATCGCAGACGGATTGGCAATCCCCTTGTCGGCGATATCCGGCGCACTGCCGTGGACCGCTTCGAAAATCGCGGCATCTGTCCCAATGTTGGCCCCTGCGGTCAAACCCAGCCCACCAATCAGGCCTGCCGCCAGATCCGACAGAATGTCACCAAAGAGGTTGGTCGTCACAATGACATCAAATGTTTCGGGCTTCATCACCAGATGCATACAACACGCATCAACGATCTTGTCGTCAAACTCAATGTCCGGGTAGTCCTTGGCGATCTCACGTCCGATTTCAAGAAAGAGACCCGAGGTACATTTCAGGATATTGGCCTTGTGAACCAGGGTGACTTTGCGACGCTTGGCCTTTCGAGCGTGCTCGAAGGCATATCGGATGATGCGCTCACAGCCTTCCCGGGTCACGATCGCCATACTTTCTGCGGCGATCTTTCGGTCATCGACCTTGATGAAATGCTCGATGCCGGCATAAAGGCCTTCCGTATTTTCGCGAACCGTCAAAAGATCGACGTTCTTGAAAATGGTGTCGGTACCTTCGAATGAAACGGCCGGCCGCACATTTGCGTAGAGATTGAATGCCTGGCGCAGCGTCACATTCACACTGCGATAACCCCCACCCACTGGGGTCGTGAGAGGCCCTTTAAGGCAAACCCGATGCTTTCGGATGGAATCCAAGGTGGCATCCGGCAAGGGATTGTCACACGCGTCCACCGCCGCCATTCCGGCGAGCTGTCGCTCCCAATTGACCTTGACACCCGCAGCCTCGATCACCCGGACTGTCGCATCCACGATTGAGGGGCCAATACCGTCACCAGGGATCAAGGTAATGTTGTAGGTCATGTTGTTCTCCTAGGCATGAAATCTCAGCTTTGATTATCCCTGAGGGCTGCGGTCCCGTTAAGGTCTCGCCCGTGACATAGTCTATTTTCGGGGAATCTTAAAGCGGGGACCCCC
>JBEBBO010000044.1:0-62402 GCA_041158345.1 Pseudomonadota bacterium
GGGTCACCCCGTGAAGTCGTTGCCCCCCGGCCACATGGGTTTCGATATAGGGGAGCATCGCCTCGACGACGGCCTCTCGCGACAATGGCTCGCGGTCCACGCCAAACACCCGCCGATCGACTTCCGCCAGAAGATACGGATCGTGATAGGCCGCACGGCCCAGCATGACGCCATCGAATGGTCCGAGATGACCCAAGGCATCATCCAGGGTCTCGATTCCACCATTCAGGATGAAGGCCAAGTCCGGAAAATCGACTTTAAGCCGGGCTGCCATGTCGTAGCGAAGTGGCGGAACCTCCCGATTTTCCTTGGGCGATAAGCCTTTGAGCCAGGCTTTGCGGGCATGGATGATAAATGTGTCACAACCCGCCTCAGCCACTCGCCCGATAAAGGCCGCCAAGGCCTCATAGGAATCGTGCTCATCCACCCCAAGACGCGTCTTGACCGTCACGGGAATCGCGACAGACTCGCGCATCGCGCGAACGCCTTCCGCCACGGTCTCAGGTTCCAGCATCAGGCAAGCGCCAAAACGGCCCTTTTGAACCCGATCACTGGGACATCCGACATTGAGATTGATTTCGTCATAGCCAAAGTCTTGACCAATCCGGGCCGAGGCAGCCAAATCCGATGGATCGGATCCTCCAATCTGGAGCACCAAAGGCTTCTCGACCGGGCTGAAGCCCAATAAACGCTCACGGTCGCCATGCAGGATGGCGCCTGTCGTCACCATTTCGCTGTAGAGCAGCGTCTTTTGCGACAGAAGTCTGTGAAAAAATCGGCAATGGCGGTCGGTCCAATCGAGCATTGGGGCGACGCAAAAACGATGGGAGGTCACGGTTTGAGTTCCGGCCTTAGCGCCGGCGCGTCAACAAGGGAGGACGGGCGCTGCGGGTATGAGGAAGTTGCGGAGGTCTGTGTGAGGACAACCAGTAGCGACCCAGAAGCACACCACCGGTGGCGACCAGACCGGTCAGACACAAATACAGCAAGGTTCTCAATCTTGAGATTTCTCTGAACATGTCTGCCTTCGTCAGCGCGGGCGATGCCGCGCCCGGCATGGCCGCATAGCGCGGATGATCAGGAATGGCTTGATCCAGGTTGGGCGCGTTGGGTCCCTGGGCATAGGTTTCCAGTGAACGAATGTCATTCTGGAGGACCTCGAACTGCTGCATTACTTCTGGCGTCACATAGCCATTTGCCAGCGTTCGCTCCAAGGCCTTGAGTCGAATCTCGACTGAATCCGCCATCAGACCATGCAGACGCCCCTGAAGGAGCACCATCTGCTCTCCCATGGATTTCATCCGCTCGCCCCCCGTTTCTGTCATCAATTGCGATTCCAGAAGATCGAGCTCGCCTTGCAGTTGAGAAAAGAGGGTGAAAAGGCCCGCAAGCAGAATGAGGCCAATCAGGAAGAGGCCCGGCCCTGAAACGGGCACAAGCCAGCCCGGCCGTCCGGACAACGGCTGTCCGGACGGCTGCACTGAGTCCTGCTCTCCATGTCGTGGATTAGGCATGCCGGGCGGTGCAGATTACCAGGGTAGGCAACCCGCGAACTCCTCTAAAAACGTAATAGGGGGCCGTAAACTATGTCAGAACGCTGCGTCAGGGTCAATCAGTCCCCCGCAGGGCAAGACGGGCATTTTCCATGAGAACCTTCATATCCCGAACGGCCTGGTCTAGCCCGGAAAAAAGAGCCCTTGCAATGATGGCATGCCCAATATTGAGCTCATGGATCTCGGGAATCCGGGCGATCGGAACCACGTTGTGGTAGTTCAATCCATGCCCTGCATTGACGATCAGACCGAGAGAATCCGCGCGGGCCGCGGCTGAGCGAATCCGCTCGAGTTCGGCATTCAGGTCGCAACCTTCGGGCAGATCCGCATAATGACCGGTATGCAGTTCGATGACCGGCGCGCCCGCCTCGACGGCAGCCTCAATTTGCCGGGGATCGGCATCAATGAAAAGAGAAACCTCAATGCCAACAGCCGTGAGCGCTTTCGTGGCGTCACGCACCCTATTGAGATTACCGGCCACATCAAGCCCCCCTTCGGTGGTCAACTCCTCCCGTTTCTCCGGCACCAGGCAACACGCCGCAGGCCGGGTTCTCTCGGCAATCGCAACCATCTCGTCGGTCACGGCCATTTCCAGATTGAGGCGCGTCTTCAAAAGCTCGCGAAGCAGGGCAATATCCCGATCCTGGATATGCCGCCGATCCTCCCGAAGATGCGCCGTGATGCCGCGGGCACCCGCCTGCTCCGCCACGAGGGCGGCGTGGATCACTTGGGGATACAAGGTCCCTCGCGCCTGGCGGACCGTGGCAATGTGATCGACATTCACGCCGAGATAGATAGGGGAAAGCGCAACAACCATCAGTCATTCCTCCTGGAAAACGTTTGAAATAGCTCACGGCTTTTAAGGGGTCGCCCTTCCAACTGCCGGTCAAGAATGCGCCGCATCAGCTTCTTGGCAAAAAAAAGATCCCGCTCATTTTCAAAGTCACCCGTCGCCAGGGCAATGAGGGTCGAGCCCGGGATGCCGCCTTGCGCATCAGTGACCCGTTGGGCTCCCTCCTCAGGGTGGTAAAGATAAAACGCGCTGCCCTCGATAGGATCACCCAGGGAATCTTCCCAAAGACTTAAACCGTAGCCGAGCTCCTCAAGGAGCGCCCGCTCAAACCGGCGCAACAGCCGCTCCGGTCGAACACCCTCCCCTAACTGCTGAATGACGGAGAGAATTTCCTCATAAAGTTCAGGATGCGCATCCTCAAGGGGCAAAAGCCGCATCAGCAACTCGGCGACATAAAAGCCGCAAAAAAGACCCTCGCCCTCCAGTCTCTGCCACCCTGAAACCCCCTCCGCAGAGGTCAGAAGGCGGAGTTCCCCCCGGCCGCCCAACGCGTACCGGATGCGTGAAAAGGGAGACAGATCCCCTGTGGACTGACGGCCCCGCCGAATACCCTTGGCGAGCACTCTGATCCGGCCCCGCTTCCGGGTCAGCAAATCAACCAGGCAACTGGTTTCACGATACGCGCGAATATGGAGCACGATGGCCTCATCGAGTGAGGCCGGAGAAGGGCGGGACGCGGCAATCCCGTCGTCAATCGATGTAGCCGAGACTTCGGAGTGCCCGTTCATCATCAGACCAGCCTTCCTTGACCTTGACCCAGAGTTGCAAGAACACCTTGCCTTCAATCAGCCGCTCGAGATCCAGCCGCGATCTCTCGCCGACCTTTTTGAGCACCTCACCGCCCTTCCCGATGACGATGGCCTTCTGCCCGCTGCGCTCCACCAGAATCAGTGCACGGATCCGCGTCAGCCCCTCTTCCACCTTGTATTCCTCGATCTCTACGGTGAGCGCATGCGGCACTTCCTGCCCCAGGGAACGGATCAACTTTTCTCGAATGATTTCCGAGGCCATGAACCGCATGGAACGATCCGTGACCTGATCTTCCGGAAAAATGAGATCGCCTTCGGGAAGGTATTCGAACAACGTGGTTTCCAGTTCTTCCAGATTCAAACCTCGAAGCGCCGAAAGAGGAATCATGGCGGCAAATGAAAACTCATCTTCTGCGGCTTGCAAGAAAGGCAGCAGAAGTTCCTTGTCATCGATTCGATCGATCTTGTTGATCGCTAGAATCACCGGAAGATTCGCCTGCCGGATTCTTTTGAGAACCAGCTCGTCCTCCGGAAGGAATTCCGGCTTGTCGATGACCCAAAGGATGACATCCACATCACTGAATGCCGTTCCCGCCGCGCGATTGAGATAGCGATTCATCGCCCGTTTTTCGTTGGCGTGGATACCCGGTGTATCAACAAAAACAGCCTGCCCCTGGGAAGTCGTCTTGATGCCGTGGATCCGATGTCGCGTGGTTTGGGGGCGACGTGAAGTAATGCTGATCTTCTGTCCGAGCAGGTGATTCAGCAGGGTGGATTTACCGACGTTGGGTCGGCCGACAATCGCTACGTAACCAGATTTCATAAGACCGGGGCTGGATGTGACATTGAACACCCCGCACGCAACACCCGGGGGCACGGGCGCTGAACAGAATAGCACGCGAGGCGCCCCAGGCGCCCCGAATGTGTGAATTCACAGACCGATCCGAGGCATTTCCCTCAGTCGACCAGGGTCAGCGAGGGGCAATGAAACTAGTGCTGATGGCACGCAGTGAGTTGCGGCAGTCTTCGGAACTCGGCAATTTTGACGCATCGTCCGCAGCGAGACAGGCCCGCACCATGACCCGCGCCTCATTCAGATTGTCCGCATACCAGGCGACGCTTTTAGCCGTCCGGGAAGGGACCAGAGACGAAGAACCCACGCCCGGCCAGAAGGTAGCAGCCATCGCGAGACCCACCACCGCGAAACCCAGGATGTAGCCCGAGCGACTTGAGGACGAACGGTCGGGTGAAAGCACAAAATTGGTGCGCTGATGCATGCAATGATCCCCCCTGAATCGTAAATTGCACAAAGATAATGCGCCGACGTCTGCATCGGCTGGCGTGTCGTGGTTTTGCTCTTTATAACAAGCAAGTGTTACGCCAATGTGAACTACGACTTGAACCCCAGCTCGGCACTCAATCGCTCCAGCATGGTTTCTGCAGCGGCCTGTTCAGCCCGCTTTCGTGAAGAGCCCTTTCCCTCAGAGGCGTCCTCAAAGACGGCAATGCGACATTCGACCAGAAAGTGCTGGTCATGTGGCTGGCCGATGACTGATTTCAACGTATAACCCGGCAAATCGAGACCGCGGGCTTGCATGGCTTCCTGAAGTCGCGTTTTGGGGTCTTTTTTCCAGTCGCGGACCGAAAGCCCCTCGATGTACTCATCGAAAAGAGCCAGGATCCAGACTCTGCAGGCATCCATCCCCTGATCAATGAGGAGCGCACCGATCAGCGCTTCCATGGCATCTGAAAGAATGGAGTCCCTTCGATATCCCCCACTTTTCAGTTCACCTGAGCCCAGAATCAGGTAGTCTCCTAAGCTGAGCTTTCGGGCAATGTTCGCCAGTGCCGTCTGATTGACAAGAGTCGCCCGCAAACGACTCAACACACCTTCATCGGCATCACCAAATTTTTGATAGAGACGCTCGGCAATCACAAACCCCAGGACGGAGTCTCCCAGAAACTCAAGCCGCTCATTGTTATCCGCATGGGCACTTCGATGCGTCAGTGCCTGCCGGATCAATGCCGGGTTTCTAAAATGAAGACCCAGCTTACGGAGCAGCTTGTCCGGATCCTGAATCAAATTGGAGGGTCTAGCGGAAGACAAGGCGTCAATCGAGCTGTGTGCCAATCCGACTGAACGTGATTCCGGGCTTTCCGGAGTCCCAACTCATCCAGATAAAGAAGGCGCGGCCGACGAGGTTGGCCTCGGGTACAGCACCCCAGAACCGGCTGTCGTTGCTGTTATCCCGGTTATCACCCATGACGAAATACTGACCTTCCGGCACGACGAATTCACCCTCCCGGGCAGAAGGGTCTTGCGAACGAATCAGAATCTGATGCCGGAGCGTCTGGAGATCTTCGGTCAACAGCGACTCACCCGTCATCGACTCACCCTGCGTCCCGCCGGCATAGCGTCCTTCCGAGGTTTGGGCCATGGGCGCGCCGTTGATGAAGACCTGCTTGTGGTAATAACCGATCCGATCACCGGGGAGCCCAATGACACGCTTGATGTAATCCACGGTAGGGTCCTTCGGAAACCGAAAAACTACGATATCTCCTCGCTTGGGCGCACCGTTCTCGATGATTTTGGTGTTGATCACCGGGAGCCTGACACCGTAGGCAAACTTGTTGACGAGAATAAAGTCCCCAACCAACAGGGTCGGCATCATGGAGCCAGAGGGAATCCGGAAAGGTTCAAATAAGAAGGAACGAAGCACCAAGACAATGAAGACCACGGGAAAAAAGGACCGCGCATACTCCACAATCACCGGAAGCTGGTCGACAGGCACACGCCCCTTGACCCGCTCAATGGCTAACCAATAAAGTCCGGAAATGATGCCGGTCGCAAAGGTCGCAACGACCAGAAAAAAAGAAAAATCGTAATCCATCAGGAATCCTTGCTGACGCGAAGTACCGCGAGGAAGGCCTCCTGCGGAATGTCGATTTTACCGACCTGCTTCATTCGTTTCTTACCTGCCTTCTGTTTTTCCAGAAGCTTTTTCTTGCGGGTGATGTCGCCGCCGTAGCACTTGGCCAAAACATTCTTCCGCATGGCCTTGACGGAAGACCGCGCGATAATCTTGGAGCCGATCGCCGCCTGAATCGCCACCTCGTACATTTGACGTGGAATCAGGTCTTTCATCTTCTCCACGAGATCCCGACCCCGCGACTGACTGATGTCGCGATGAACGATCAAGGAAAGCGCATCCACCTTTTCGGCATTGATCAGGATATCAAGCCGCACCAAAGGTGCCGTCTGGAAACGCAGGAACTCATAGTCAAAGGACGCAAACCCCCGACTGACCGACTTCAATCGATCAAAGAAATCCAAAACCACCTCACTCAACGGCAATTCAAAGCTGACAGAGACCTGCCCGCCCATGAACTGCATGCGTTTTTGAACCCCTCGCTTTTCGATACAGAGGCTCAGGACATTCCCGAGATAATCCTGCGGCACCAGAATATTGGCCTCAATAATCGGCTCACGAATCTCGACAATTTCATTGGGCAGCGGCAATTCCGAGGGGTTATCGATGGCGACCGTCGTCTCGTCCGTCTTCAGGACTTCATAGACCACCGTGGGCGCCGTGGTGATGAGATCGAGGTCGTACTCCCGCTCCAAGCGCTCCTGGATAATTTCCATATGGAGCATCCCGAGGAAGCCGATACGAAACCCAAAGCCCAGGGCCTGTGAGCTTTCCGGTTCGTACTGCAGCGCCGCGTCATTGAGCGACAGCTTGTTCAGCGCCTCCCGAAGGTCTTCGTAGTCGTCAGACTCGACCGGGTAAAGGCCTGCAAAAACCCGGGGCTGAACTTTCTGGAACCCGGGCAAGGCTTCGCTGCACGGCGCATCGGATGCAGTAATGGTATCGCCGACCGGTGCGCCAAAGATGTCTTTGATGCCGGCAATGACAAATCCCACCTCGCCGGTGTTGAGGACCTCCTTGTGAAGCGACTTTGGGGTGAATACCCCGAGTTTCTCAACCAAATGGCTCTTGCCGGTCGACATCAGCACCACTTTTTGCTTGCGGTGAATGGAACCGTTGACGACCCGAACCAACGAGACGACACCCAGATAGTTGTCGAACCATGAATCAATGATCAGGGCCTGAAGTGGCGCCTCAGGATCCCCCTTGGGCGCCGGGACCTTTTCAACCAACTGTTCCAGGAGGTCATCCACGCCAAGACCTGTCTTGGCGCTGATTTTGAGCGCCTCATCCGCAGGCACCCCAATGATCTCCTCGATTTCCGTGCACACCCGCTCAGGTTCCGCAGAAGGGAGGTCGATCTTGTTCAGGACCGGAATCACCTCGAGACCCTGCTCAATGGCCGTGTAGCAGTTCGCCACACTCTGCGCCTCTACACCTTGCGCTGCATCCACCACCAACAACGCCCCTTCACAGGCCGCCAATGAACGGGACACCTCATATGAGAAATCGACATGGCCCGGTGTATCAATCAGATTGAGCTGATAGGTCTGTCCGTTCTTGGCCTTGTAGGAGAGCGTGACGCTCTGGGCCTTGATCGTAATCCCCCGCTCACGCTCGATATCCATCGAGTCCAGAACCTGTGCCGACATTTCCCGCTCGGACAATCCGCCGCAGGTCTGAATGAATCGGTCCGCCAGCGTCGACTTGCCGTGATCGATGTGCGCGATGATCGAAAAATTTCGAATGTTGTCTTGTTCAGCCACAATCAATCCTTGAGTTTCAGGGCGAGGAACTGCGAGCCCCCACGACGGTGAACCAGCAACGCCACTGACTTGTCCTTGGGCAAGGCTTTGACCACCTCTTCCAGATGCTTGGCATCCCGAATCGTCTGATCCTGAATACTCAGGATGACGTCACCCGGCCGAATTCCTGCATCAAGAGCAGGCCCTGGCTTCACGCCGGTCACCAAAGCCCCACCGGTCTTTGGCAGCTCAAGTTGGGCCCTTTGGGGATCCGTGGGCGTTGCAGCCTGCAGATTGATTCGCGGCACCAAGCCACCTTGAGCGTCTTCTTTCGCGTCCTTCTGAGCCAACGGATCCTCATCGGGCAGCATGCCGATCTTGATCTGAATGTTCTGGCTTTTCCCCTGACGGACCACCCGCAGCGTCGCCGTTTCGCCGATCTTGGTCGCACCCACCATCGGAGGAAGCGCGCTCGATATCGGGATTTCGCGATCATTGAACGCTTCGATGATATCGCCCGGCTGGAGGCCTGCAGCCTGCGCCGGACTGTTGGGCAACACCCGGGCGACCAGCGCACCCTGGGGCTTCTTCATGCCAAAGGATTCCGCCAGCTCGCGCGTCACATCCTGGATCTGGACACCCAACCAGCCCCGGGAGACCTTACCCCCAGACTTGAGCTGTTCAACCACACCCATGGCGACATCCACGGGAATCGCGAATGAAAGCCCCATGAAGCCACCCGTGCGGCTGTAGATCTGGGAGTTGACGCCAACCACCTCGCCCTGAAGATTGAACAGAGGCCCCCCGGAATTGCCCGGATTGATGGCGACATCCGTCTGAATAAAGGGGACATAGTTGTCGCTCGGAAGACTGCGTCCCTTTGCGCTCACGATCCCTGCCGTCGCCGAGTGATCAAAACCAAAAGGCGAGCCGATCGCCAGAACCCACTCCCCGACTTTCAAAGCGTCCGAAGACCCTAACTTAACGACCGGAAGGTCCTTGGCTTCAAGCTTGAGGAGCGCAATATCACTGCGTTTGTCAGAGCCAATGATCTTGGCCACCAGCTCCCGGCGATCCTGCAGGCGAACGACGACCTCTTCCGCATCCTTGACGACGTGATGATTCGTGATCACATAGCCGTCACTGGAAATAATAAAGCCCGAGCCCAATGACATCGACTCAGCCGGCGGCTCACCGCCACCCGGTGCCTGAGGCATGCCTGGAATACCTGGCCCGCCTGGCATTTGGGGACCCCCTTCACCAAAGTAACGGCGCAGCAAGTCATCAAAGGGAACACCCTCTGGAAGTTCAAGACCCTCGGGGGCCTGCATCTGGCCGTGGGGTTGGGCAACCTTCTGGGTCGTGCTGATATTGACCACGGCCGCATTGTTCCTTTCGACGAGCCCGGTGAAATCAGGCAATTGCGCAAGGGCCATTTGAGAAAAGAACAACAGGAACGGAGCGAGTGCTAACGCTCGGCGGACATGGGGCATCGGGGACTCCAATCGACGGTCAAGTCGACAATGATAAAGAATTCGAGGGACAAAGGCTCGTATCGACGCGCCTTTTTGGAGGTTCGGGGCCTTTACAGGGGATCACGGCGCCCGAACTGAGGACTGGCAGCCCCGGAAATATTAGGGCTTGGCCTTTTCGCCCAGCCCTTTGGCGATGAGCTCGACGGTCTTCAAGGGGACTTCCCCCATCACGGTGACGAGATGGCCATGAAAGTCGATGGCGTTGACGTTCACAGCGCCCATTCGTCGAGGACCCGAGGGTTGTCGACCTTCTCGAGGTTCGATATAGACAGAGACCGCAGAGAATCCGTCGCTCAATAGAATTTGTTCCACCGGAACCGTCGAGGGGGGCTTGCGCAAAGTGCTGTAGGAAACCATCTGAAACCCCTCGGGTACATGGGCCAAAGTCCAACGCAGATCCCGAAGGGGGAGTGATTCGCGGTGACTGATCTGGGTGATGGAATGCTGCGTCTTCATCACCGGCTCAAGTTCACGCGGAGGAATCGGGTCTTTGGTATTGATGGCAGTAAAGACCACCTGCTCAACCGATTGGCCTTCTTCGTTGATCACGTCGAGCTTCAAAGGAAGACGCGTCGAAACATCGATCCATAGGATTCGACTGTAGCGGAAGCCATCCCGTGGCTCGAGAGCGACAACCTGAGTCTGAAGTCCGGCCACATATTCGCGGCCCAGAAGGTTGATCTGGTAGACCCGTTCCAAAGCCGCAAGGTCGTCGGGAAGCGCGAGAAGGAGGGAATGCTCTGAGGGCCGGGTTTCGACAAGAACTTGCTGGGTTTCCTGTGCGTAGCGGCTGATGTTGCTGCCTGTCCGAACGACTTCGCGCAAGGGGCTGTTCATGGAAACGAGCCGCTCGCGCTCAACTCCGTCGATACGGGCATGAAAGAGCTTGAAGCTATCGACCTGCTGATCCTTGATATAGGACACATTGGCCTGATAGCTCAAATCGCTCACAGCTCTGTGCATGGCCTTGAGCCAATCGATCCCGCTTTGGCTCTGATTTCCCTGTGCACCCAAGGCGCCGGCAGAAAAAATGACAAAAACGAACGTACAAACTGCCGGGCACAAATTTCGCATGATGCGGTGGGTTCTCCGAATTAACGCCCTTGGTTACCACTGACCAGTCTGACCGAAGGCATCAAGCCTTGTGAACCGGAAAGGTAGGCCGATTCGTTGTGCATGTTCAAGTACTCGCGAAGGTCAGGCTCCATGGAGGCATGCACCGCCGGTGTGGAGAGATTGACACTGGCCAGCATTTCGCTCGCCCGATCCGGCGAATAGTGGTTTACCGACCGGACGACCATGATGGCCAAAGCTGCCATGGATGCGGCCAGCGCAAAAGTCGCGACCTTTTCGCGGAATTGGTGGCGGACTGCCCGCGGTGAGAGCACCGTCGGCTCTTCATCGATTGCGGCGCGGACTCGAGCGCTGAAGTCGATATCCAGGGCGCTGGGAGACTCTGCGCGAAGAACAGACCTGACCGCCTGATAGCGGTGGTATTTCGCCCTGAGGTCGCGGTCGGTTCGCATTTCCTCCAGCAGGGATAGACCCTCTCTGGCGTCTAACGCATCATCCAGAAGCGCACTCAGCTTTTCGGAAGTCTGTTCAGTATTCATGGTCATCTACCGTAATAAGGGTTCAAGTCGTTTATCTATCGCCTCACGGGCCCTGAAAATGCGCGACCGGACTGTCCCCACTGGACATCCCATCACCTGCGCAATCTCGTCATAACTCAGCCCATCGAATTCCCGCAAGGTAATTGCAGACCGCAATTCCTCGGGGAGACTTTGCAGTGCATCCTGTATCACTGCAGCAATTTCATCGGTTAGAAGATGGCTTTCTGGCGTCTCATAGGATCTTAGACGGGTGCCACCCTCGAATTGTTCCGCGTCCTCTATGTCAATTTCGTCATCACTCGGTCGGCGACTACGCATCGACAGATGATTTTTCGCCGTATTAATCGCAATGCGGTAGAGCCACGTATAGAAGGCACTCTCGCCTCTGAAACCTGGCAGGGCCCTGTAGGCCTTGATGAAGGTTTCTTGGGCCACATCCATGGCTTCGTGGTGGTCCTTCACGTAACGATTAATCAGTTGAGCAATTTTGTGCTGGTATTTGATAACCAACGCGTCAAATGCCTTCTTGTCACCACGCTGTACGCGTCTGACCAACTCCTCGTCGAGCTCTTCACCCATCAGGGGCTCATTTTCCGTTTTGCTCAGCCTTGGCCTCATCCGGCGGAGAAGCCAGCGCTGATTAGTTGTTGTACGACAGGACATATCCCCGCCGGCAAACAACCCGGCAGAACGACAAGACCTACCCCTCGTGCGAGTCGAACATGCCAGATTCCACTCCGGAATCAAAGGTAGGACACGCAAAGTTCCGAAATTATCCCACGTCCTGAAATTTTTTTTTCGACGTTCCTTGGTTCTCGGTTTTGCAGTAGCATCCTTCCATCATGCCCAAGGGTTCACAGCAGAACGATCTTCCATCACATGCCAGCTGCTTCGATGTCCTGATCATCGGAAGCGGTGCAGCGGGACTGAGCCTCGCGTTACGGGTCGCAGATCAGGTGCGTGTTGCGGTCTTGTCGAAAACGGCGCTTGCCGAATCCAACACCCTATATGCCCAAGGCGGCATCTCCGCCGTCCTGGATGAAGATGATTCCATTGAATCGCATATTGAGGACACCCTGAGGGCTGGCGCTGGACTTTGTGATCCCGATATCGTCCGACTCGTCGTCTCTCAAGGGAAAGACTGTATCGACTGGCTGCTGGACCGCGGCGTCCCCTTCACAGAGGTCGCTTCCGAACAGGGGCAACATCAACTCCACCTGACACGTGAGGGAGGCCATACCCATCGCCGCGTAGTCCATGCCGCAGACGCTACCGGGCGCGCCATCGAGACTTCGCTGGAACAGCACGCCCGACGCCACCCCAACATCGCCCTGTTCGAATATTGCAATGCCGTAGATCTGATTACGGGTGCCAAAATTGGGCAACCGCATCTTGGCGTTGTCGGGGCGTATGTCCTTGACGGTCGCAGTCAGTCCATCCAAACCTTTCGGGCACGAACCGTGGTGGTTGCCTCCGGGGGCGCCAGTAAGGTGTACCTCTATACCAGCAACCCCGACATCGCGACCGGGGACGGGATTGCCATGGCCTGGCGCGCCGGCGCCAACGTGGCCAATATGGAATTCATTCAGTTCCATCCGACCTGCCTGTATCATCCCCATGCCCGCTCATTCCTAATTTCCGAAGCCGTTCGCGGGGAAGGGGGGCAGCTCCTCTTGCGTGACGGCAGCCCCTTCATGCAGCGGTTTGATGTTCGAGGCGAACTGGCCCCCAGAGACATCGTTGCACGGGCCATCGACCATGAAATGAAGCGGCTGGGCGAAGACTGTGTCTTTCTGGATATTTCACATCGCCCCGCAGATTTCATTCGAGAGCACTTCCCGACCATTCACGGACGCTGCCTGGAGCTGGGTATTGATATGACCCGAGAGCCGATTCCGGTGGTACCCGCTGCGCATTACACCTGTGGCGGGATCCTCACGGACCATCATGCTTGCACCAATGTGCCGGGCCTCCTTGCCATTGGCGAATCGGCCTCGACCGGACTTCACGGGGCCAATCGAATGGCCAGTAACTCCCTCCTCGAATGCCTGGTCTTCGCCAAACGTGCAGGGGAGTGGATTCTTGCCCATCTGGATGAGCGCCCTATTCCCCCGACACTTCCCGAATGGGACGAATCAAAGGTCACTGACTCGGATGAGGAGGTGGTTGTGGCGCACAACTGGGATGAAATCCGACGCTTCATGTGGGACTATGTCGGCATCGTCCGGACGGACAAGCGACTGGAGCGAGCCCTTCACCGTGTCGAACTTTTAAAGCAGGAAATCGCTGACTACTACGGCAATTTTCGAGTGACCAACGACCTTCTCGAACTTCGTAACCTTGCGATTGTGGCTGAACTCATCATCCGGTCAGCGCAACTCCGAAAAGAAAGTCGGGGACTGCACTTCACTCTGGATTACCCAGAAACCGACACGATATCCCCCCCTAAAAACACGATTCTTCGCCCCCGAAACGCGCCGTGAAGGCTGTCGCCATCCTCAATCCCGGCATCGAGTCGAGCCTCGCGCTGATCGAAACCCCAAGACCCACACCCCAATCCGGCGAAGTCCTCATCCGGGTGCGAGCGGCCGGCGTCAATCGAGGCGATCTGTTGCAGCGACAAGGCCGGTATCCCTCACCACCCGGCGCCCCGCCCTTCCCAGGACTCGAAGTGGCAGGGGAAATCGTGGCGCTTGGAAACGGCACGCAACACTTGAGCGTGGGCGATCGGGTCTGCGCACTACTCAGCGGCGGGGGATATGCGGAATACGTCACAACGCCCGAGGGACTCTGCTTTAAACTGCCCCCAACCCTCTCTAACACAGAGGCCGCAGCGCTTCCCGAAGCCCTGTTCACCCTTTGGGACAACGTCTTTCGGCGCGGAAAACTGACGCGCGGTGAAACCCTCCTGGTTCAGGGTGGCACGAGCGGGATTGGGGTGCTAACGATTCCGATCGCCCGCCATTTTGGGGCCCGCGTCATTGCAACCGCCGGTAACGAGGAAAAATGCGCGACCCTAAAAAAACTGGGTGCCCTCCCTATCTGTTATCGAAGCGAAGATCTTCAAGCTCGCGTCCTCTCACTGACGAATGATCAGGGCGTTGATGTCATCCTCGATCTCGTGGGAAGCCCGCTATTGAAAGTCCATCTTGACCTCTTGCGCGAGGAGGGCCGACTGGTGCTCATCGCGGTCCAGGGCGGCTATAAGGCAGAGGTCAATTTGCTGCCCATCCTGACCAAGCGACTTACGGTAACCGGATCGACCTTGCGTTCACGCCCTCTGAGCGAGAAAGTCGATTTGGCCAAAGGCATCAAAGCATCGCTCTGGCCTCTGATTGAATCAGATCAGATCAGACCCACACTGGCTACCCGATTCCCCCTCAAAGAAGCCGAGGCAGCGCATGCCCTGATGGCGACCTGTCAACACATTGGAAAAATCATCCTGGAGGTCGCCTAGGTGAAATACGGATCGTGTATCTACCCTGCCCTCGTCTTTGCCTTATTGACGCCCTCCGTGATTTGGGCGGATCTTGCGCAGGGGCTGGACGCTGCAGCCAAGGAGGATTGGCCGACCGCCTACCGGGAGTTCAAGGAATCTGCGCTTCGAGGAAACACCAATGCGGCCGTGAACCTCGGCAATCTCTATATGCGGGGTCTTGGTGCGCCACAGGACTATGCGCAGGCACGCGCCTGGTATGAAAAGGCAGCGCTCGAAAGCAACCCGATTGCGGAAGCCAAACTTGGCGTCATCTTTTACGTGGGCCTTGGGGTTGAGGAAAATCGGACCCGCGCGGCTGAATGGTTCCAGAAAGCCGGCGATCAGGGGGATGCGCATTCCGCCATGACACTGGCCGAGATGTATCTTGCCGGGGACGGCGTCCCCACCAATCGAACCGAAGCCTACATTTGGTACACAATTGCCAGTGATCTCGGCTACCGGGAGGCAGAGGAGCCTCGCATCAAACTTGCGACCGAACTCCCCGGCGCTGAGATTAATAAGGCGCTCGAACGGGTAGACGTCTGGCGGAAGAGTTATGACCAGCAAGTCGAAAAGGCGGCACGATTGACAGCCAAAAGACACCCAACCTCAGAGCCTGACGAAACGCCATTGGAGGAAACGCGTCATGATGTGAAGCCCCCCGTCGGAGCCTCTTCCAAGAAGAAGACGCCCCGTAACCAGAAACCCGGAGGACTTCAGGGGGAAAAGTTGCCGAAAGGTTAATTAACCGAAGTGGCAGACATAATCCAAGAATTCAACGGTTTCAATGTCAAATGCCGAATTTCCTGCCACCTCAAACCGCTGACCGGCACCGTACTGCCGCCATTCAGATTCGCCGTCGAGGCGAACGCGACACACACCACCCGTGATTTCCATCACTTCAGGCGCCCCGGTCGTGAAGCGAAGGGTCGATGGAAAAATCACACCCACCGTCTTCCGTGTTCCATCCTCGAGGTGGATGGTGTGACTCACGCACTTTCCATCGAAATAAACGTTGCTCTTGAGGGTGAGATCGACCTTGGCGTACTGGGACATCAATGAAAACTCCGGTGGAACATTGAATCTGAAGGCTCACGCCTTCAGATAAGGATAATCAGCAGCACAATAAACACCGTGCCTGCAAAAATCTTTTGTATGAGCGTTAGGGCGCCCCAGGCCAGATGGACCTGCTTGACCCGGATGCGAAACCAGCGCCGAAGCCGAGGCCAATATTCATCTCGAAGCCTCCTGAACCCATAGCGGCCTAAAAACAGCAGCAATATCAACTTGAGCGGGGTGAGACCCAAAGCCGTTGCAATCTCGGAATACCGTTCGGCCTCGTGGGGAAAATGTTGCTTGAGGTAATCGGCCAACTGATCTTCAAGCCACTCTTCTGGCGCCTCAATCAGGACGAGCCAGACTTTTTCCAAAACCTCGAAGATGAATTCAAAAAAATGCAGGCCGAAATCGATGAGCAACTCACCGAGAACGAACATGGCCACAAAACTTCCGACAAACCAATAGAAAGGTTTCCAGCTGGCCTCGATGAACTCTTCATCATCGTGTTCACCATGGTTGGGCCCCACGTCCTTTTTCAAATCTGGATCACGCATGAACAAAGAGAAAAAAGCCACAGTAAAACCCCAAAGATTATCGGTGTTCTTTAATAGACACAAGCTAGGCAAGAAAGTGCCCCCTGCGCGCCATCCCGCTCAAAAAACCATGGGCGGCATCCTTTGGCCGGACTTGTCATGGTCAGGTATGGTATATTTCGCGTCGCCGTAATGAAGGCAATAACTTATGGGTCGGCATGGAATGTTTCCAAGGCCCCAGCAAAAAAACAAAGGAAATTGCTCCAACTGCCGAGGCGCTAGCTCCTAGCCCCCGCACCCAAAACGCACCGGGACCTTCATGGAAATCAAAGAGTGGCTGCAGGTCTGGCAGTTCGACCATAACCCCTTCGTCATCTTCGACGCCGACCGCGATCCCTACCTTCAGTCCTCGATGGTGGAAAACACCTCACTGAGGTCGGTCCTGCTCCACATCGACAAACCCACTCCCTACGTCATTTTTGCCATCCGGGGTGCCGGCAAATCGTCGATGCGCATCGATACTGAGCGCTATCTCAATGATTATCGAGACCAGGTTCTGGTCATTGCGTATACCGAATACAATGAACTGATCTCCGAGGTTCAGCGGCCCCGTAGCCTGCCGCTTGAATATGCATCGGATCGTTCAGCGATCACCCGCTTCCTAAAGGGCAAGAAGGAAATCCCCCTGCCCCGCTCGGAAAGCCGGATTACGCTTGACGACCATCTGGATCACATCCTGAAGCTCGGCATCGAGGAACTCTACCGGACTGTGGCCAATACGCCGCGAGAGGACCTCCTCAAGAGCAACCCTGAAATTGCCGAAAAGTTTCTGTTATTGATCGCGCTCTACTATGCGACCAACGACCTCTCGAGCAAGATTGCAACACTCCGCCGTCTGATTGATCTGACCGGATACGAGCGCAAGCTTCCGTTCTTCCTGACCAAGCAGGCAAAGTTCCTTGCGGCGGACATCTATCGCCACCTCAGAGGGGTCACGATCTCCCTTGAGGGGATGACCAAAGCCATCAAGGAAATCGGGGTCGGTCTTTTTGAATTCCACGGGATCCCCCACAACACAGAGAACCGTTTCGCGCTGCTGCGAAACTTCATGGATCTGGTTCGCCATTTTGGGCTTGCCGGCGTATACCTCCTCGTCGACCGGGTCGACGAACCCGTCAGCATCAAGGGTGACCCCGAAAAGATGCGCGAACTGGTCACGCCTATCTTGAATGACCAGCTATTCCAGATTGATCATCTCGGAATTATCCTTTTCCTGCCATATGAACTTCACGATCTCAAGAAGTACTATCGCAGTGACCGAATCAAGACGATTTCTTCGATCAACTGGTCACCGGACAATATGATCCGTCTGATCGAAAAGCGGATGAATGTCGGCAGAAAGCCCGGCAGCGCGCCCATTCACCTGGCCGATCTTTTCGAGGACGAGGGTGAAAGCAAGGCCAACTTTATCGTGCGGCAGCTGACGCCGAGAAACGCCTTCAGACTGCTCAGCATCATTCTTGAAGAACACTGTCAGACCGTCATCTACGGGGTCAAGATTTCAACAGAGGTCTATGAATCTGCCGTCCAGCGGTACCTGATCGAAAAAGAAGGTTACTAGAACCGATCCAACCACCAGAGTCGAAGGCGAATGCCCGGCTCTGTGGTAAATCCTGTGGTTGCGGTGCGAATGTGTCCGTTTCGGCCAATAAAAAAAAGCGCCGGAACGCCCCGAACGCCATAGGCTTCCCCCAGCATCCCTGTTTCATCTGCCAGAGTCGGCACATTGAAGCCCTGCGCGTCCATATAGCCTCGGATCTCAGTCACACTTCCGGATCGGAGCGCCACGCTGATGACTCGATGGTCCTTGGCGACTCGGGCGATGCTGCCCTGCATGGCTTTACAAATCCCGCACCAACTGCCCCAAAAATAAACCAAGACCGGTTTTTCTTCTGCCGCAAGCCCTGGATAGAAGTGACCCTCAATGAGAGGCCCCGAAAGATCTGGCGGAACCCCATCGGTCAGAAGCCCACGGGAAGCCACTTGTTGGACCATCATGACCAACAGGATGGGAAGCCCCCAAGACCTTAAGAATCGCACCATCGACGAACCTCCCTTAACCAAAGCGGGCAATCCAGTACGCGCCTTCCCTTTTCAGCCAATCCCGGCGGCGACGCCAATCAGGGATTCGAGTCGCCACCAAAGACCAAAAGGCCGCTGAATGATCTCGATGTTTAAGATGGCAAAGTTCATGGAACACCACGTACTCCAGAATCTCCGGCGGCATGAAGGCGAGAATCCAGTTGAGATTGATATCCCCCCGAGGCCCGCAGCTGCCCCAGCGGGATCGCATCCGCTTAATTCGGATCATTCGGGGATCCATGGCTTCCAGACCAACCCAGCCCTCGATCTGTTGTCGAACAGCGGATTCCATCCAGGGCCGAATCGCGGCGAAAAGACCCGCCTTTAAGAGGTCTTCGGAGGGTGACTGCCCCTCAGGCACCAAGAACTCAAAGCCGGACTGCGCCATCAACCGAACACGAAGCCGCTGACCCGACGTTTTGAGCTCTTTTACGGTGAGCCTCACACCCTGGAAGGGAATGGTGCCATCCTCCGCAATCAGCATCGGCTTTTCAGGAACAGCCTTCAACCGTTTCCTGACTTCCTCAAGCTTGGACAATACCCAAATCTTGTTTTGCTCAAGAAACCGAAGGGCTTCGCGTTCACTGCCTCCCCGGGGAATCACCAGCTCGACCGCCTCAGGCCGAACCACAATTCTCAGGCGCCGCGCCTTAAGGCTTTGGCGTATGGTCAGGGCGGGAAATTCGCCAGCACTCAATCAAACACTCCATCGACCGAGAGGATCTCAAGACGGATTTCGCCGGCCGGCCGTTTCCAAAGGACCTCATCCCCTACCCGCGATTTGAGAAGGGCCTTGGCAAGAGGTGATACGTAGCTGATCAGACCGTTCTGAACATCGGCTTCGTCCTCACCGACCAAGACCACATCGAAGATCCTGCCCTCTTCATCCATGGCTCTGACGGCTGAACCAAAACGGACCTGACCCTTGGGGTTTGGCGTCGGCTCGACCAGAACGGCGGTGCGAAGTCGGTCTAGATAATAGAGGAGATCGCGCTCAGCCTCCTTCACCAAGGACTGTGAAGTCAGATCATCCCGCCCCTGATGCTCAACACGAATCGCATCAAGCCGCTTGACCGCCTGTCTCAGGCGATCGAGTCCCTGGGGCGTCACATAGTTGGTTTCGCTGCTGGGGACCCTGAGCGCAGGCGCGACGTCGTCACCCTCGCCCTCCTTCACAAAGGCCCGGCTCACACCATTTTCCCTTCAAGCATCTTCGAGGCTAGCCTTGCCAATTCCACCGAGCCCTCCAGGTGCCCCAAGGTTTCCCTGACGGCAGCCAGTTCCTCGCGCATGCGGTTCCGATAGACCGGATCATCCAAAATCTTTCGAATCTCGGCGGCGATGTTCTCGGGAGTCGCTTCATCCTGAATGAATTCCCGCACGATGCCCTTGCCCCGAAGGATATTGGGAAGCCCGATAAAGGGCACCTTGATCAAGAGGCGACCAATCCAATAACTCAGGGCCGCCAAGCGATAGACGATGACCATCGGCACGCCTAAAAGGGCCACTTCCAAGGTCGCGGTCCCAGAAACCGTCATCACCGCATCACAGCACTGGAGAACGTCGTAATCCTGGCCTTCGATGATCGTCAAATCGAGATGGTGACGGGCGCCCGCATCAAGCAGAAGTTGGCGATCCAGCGTCGGCGCCTTGAAAACGACAAACCGAGCATCAGGATGCGATGCCTTTAGATCCGCAGCTGCACTGAGCAGGGTTGGAAGTAATCGGGCCAATTCGTTGCTTCGGCTGCCGGGCAGTATGCCGATGAGGAGTGCCTTTGACTCCAGGAATCCCAGTCGGGCTAAAACGACCGCCGGCGGTTCCTTAGCCTTGACCTTCCCGGCCAGAGGATGACCGACATACGTGGCCGGGACCCCATGCGCCTCATAGAAAGGCAGCTCAAACGGAAAGATGACGGCCATGTGGTCGATGATCCGACCGTAGGTCTTGACGCGACCTTGCCGCCAGGCCCAAACCTGTGGGCTGACATAAAAGAGCACCTGAATGCCCAGCGCCTTGGCCGCCTTGGCCAGCCGAAAATTGAATTCCTTGTAATCGACGCAGATGAGAAGATCAGGGCGCTCATCCCGCGCGAGTTGGCGCATGCGATTGAGGGCGCCACGAATCTCGCCATAGTGTCTTGCGATCTCGGCGAGGCCAATGACCCCAATCCCACTGGAGTCGAATCGAATGTCGATGCCGGCTTCTCGCATCGCGGGTCCACCCATGCCGATGCCGCGAACGGTCGGAATGATCGCCTTGAGTTCACGAAACAGGCTCGCAGCATGCTGGTCCCCCGAGGCCTCCCCGGCGGACAGCATGACTAGCGGGGCGCGATCAGCCATTCAGCGCCTTCTTGATCACCGCGACGATGCGGTCGATGGCGTCATTCGTGAGTTCAGGGTAGATGGGAAGGGAGAAGCAACGGCCGGCGATCTCTTCGGTCACGGGCAGCGAGACCCCCTGACAGTCCGCCTTGAACACGTTCTGCTGATGGAGCGGGACCGGATAATAGATGGCGCAACTGATGTTTTCTTCCTGTAGCGCCTTCATGATCAGGTCGCGTTGATCGGAGAGGAGCGTGTACTGATGGTACACATGGACGCCCAAGCCATCCTCGTGGGGGGTGACGATCGGCAAGCCCTTGAGCTGCTCCGAATAGCGGTGAGCGACACGGCGGCGCTCACAATTGAACGCATCGATGTGACGAAGCTTGACCCGAAGAATCGCCGCCTGCATTTCATCCAATCGGCTGTTGTAGCCAATCGCATCATGGTAGTAGCGCACTTCCGAGCCATGATTTCTTAGCATCCGCACCTTGGCAGCCACTTCATCGGACGAGGTCACGACCAGGCCGCCATCACCATACGCCCCGAGGTTTTTGCTGGGGAAAAAGCTGTAGCCTGCACTGATGCCGATGCTGCCCGTTTGCCGCCCCCCCAGACTCGCGCCAAAGGATTGTGCACAGTCCTCGATCAAGAGGAGACCCCGCGATTCTGCGAGTGCCGCAAGACGGTGGAGGTCCGCGGGTTGCCCAAACAGATGAACGGGCATGATGGCCTTGGTTTTTGACGTGATGGCCTGCGCGACTTTATTGGGATCCAGGTTGTATGTCTTGGGGTCGACATCGACGAATACCGGCGTCGCACCGACATACCGAATGGCTTCGGCCGTCGCGATAAAGGTGAAAGCAGAGGTAATCACCTCATCGCCAGGTCCCACGCCCGAGGCCAGAAGGGCCAGGTGCAGGGCATCCGTGCCGGATGCGCAACCAATGGCATGCTTCACTCCGAGATACTTGGCCGACTCTTCCTCAAAAGCGCGGACATTCGGCCCCAGAATAAAGGCCGTGCTCTCAAGGACATCTGCAAGCGCCCGATCGATCTCATCCTTCAATCGATGGTATTGGGTCTTGAGGTCAACCATGGGGATCATGTCGCTACTTCCTTACTAAATATTCGTTAAAAAATCAGGCCTGCTGGAGCAGGCGGGTAATTTCGATGGCGGTGGCCAGCGCACGTCGACCTGCAACACCCGAGACCAGCGGCTCACGGCCCGTTTCGATACAACCGACAAAATGACGGATCTCCTCCATCAAGGCATCGCCATTTTCAAAGGTCGACTCTGCACTCAAAATCTCAGGGATTCCCGGGAACATTTCCTTCTCCCCCTTGCGATATTCAGCGAGAACCCGGTTCTGGAAATCGACGGAGAGATAACGGTTCGGCATGAACATCCGCATCTTTCGCTCCACCTTGAGGCTGGCTCGACTTGCCGTCACGTTGGCCACACAGCCGTTGCGGAACGTCAGGCGCGCATTGGCAATATCGGTATCCGAGGTCAATACGGTGACCCCCTTGGCATCGATCCGCTCGACCTCCGAGTCCACCAGATCGAGAATGATATCGATGTCATGGATCATGAGATCCAAGACGACGCTGACATCATTGGCTCTTGGATTAAAGGGGGCGAGCCGATGCGACTCGATGAACAGGGGTTTTTCCCGCACCAGATCCAGCCCGAGAATCGCGGCATTGAATCGCTCCAGATGCCCCACCATGAGCTTCAGGTTATTGGCCTTGGCCAGCGCGATCAGTTCATCGGCCTCTTCTACGGTGACCGTAATTGGCTTTTCCACCAGAACGTGCGAACCGTGAGACAAGAAGTCCTTGGCGACTTGGTAATGGTAGCTGGTTGGTACGACGATACTGACGGCATCCACGTGTCCCAAAAGCTCACGGTAGTCCGCCAATGGTCGGCTTCCGACCTTCTCCGCAACCCGGGCCGCCGCCTCTGGATCGGTATCGACCACAGCAACAAGCTCGCAGTTCTCCAGGGCCGCGTACTTCTCGGCGTGAAACTTTCCAAGGTACCCGGTCCCGATGACCGCACAGGTGATCTTTTTGGCCAAGCTGGTTCCTCTCTATTCGCTGGTCCTGATGGGTAGAAAACTAGCTTGCCTCACGGCTGCTGGCTTCGATAAATCCGAGGATTCCGCCGCGCTTGGAGCCTTTCGCCAACCAATCCCTGAGATATTGAAGTTCCGGGGTATCGGGAAGATCGTCCAACGACTCGCGAGCCTTGATCTTGCGGAAGGCCTTCGAGACCGCCTTGAGGCGATCGCCTTCAATTCCGGCGCGACGCATACCAACGAGATTGAGACGGTAGTGCTTGCCGGGTCTGCCGCCGACCATCGCAAAGGGCAAAGAGTCTTTGTTGATGCCCGCAAGACCCTGAAGAATGGCAAAGCTACCAATTCGGCAGAACTGATGCACCATGACGCCACCACCAAAGAAGACCCGATCACCGACTTCGCAATGGCCTCCAAGGGTGGCGCCACTGGCCAGAATATTGCCATCGCCCATCACGCCGTCATGACCAAAATGCGTATTGTTCATGAAATAGTTGCCTGAACCGACCACCGTAGCGAGCCCCTCTCGAGTCGCCCGACTGATCGTGACGCCTTCGCGAAAGGTGTTGCCATCCCCGATTTCAAGGCGTGTGACGGTTGCAGGATCAAAACCAAGATCCTGAGGGAGACCACCGAGCACTGCGTGGGGATGCACATGGTTATTTTTGCCAAGATACACATGTGGACGAATCAAGGCATGGGACTCAATGACCGTGCCTTCGCCAATCCGACCGGGCCCTTCCACTACAGCAAAGGGTCCAATGCTGACACCCTTTCCAATTTCAACGTCGGCAGAAACCACAGCGGTGGGATGAATCTGGGCGGTAGTCTGACTCATGGGTACGGTATTCCTTAACCTCTGGGATGACAACGCGCATGGAGGTCTTTGAGCCTTTCCTGCGCTACGTGAGTATAAATCTGTGTACTGGACAAGTCGCTATGTCCGAGCAGCATCTGGACCACCCGAAGGTCGGCGCCATGATTTAAAAGATGGGTCGCGAAGGCGTGCCGCAGCGTATGCGGGGAGATCGGCTTTCGGATACCGGCCGCTTGGGCATAGCGCTTGAGGGTTAACCAGAAAGCCTGCCGCGTCATCGCAGCCCCACGGGAGGTCACAAACAGATCATCGCTCATACGGCTACCAAGGATAACAGGCCTCGCCTCCTTGGCATAACGGGCGAGCCAAACTTCTGACTCCTCGCCCATCGGCACCAGTCGATCCTTGCTGCCCTTGCCGACCACCCGGACAACCCCCTGCCTTAAATTGACTTGGATCACCCGCAAACTGATCAATTCGCTCACTCGGAGCCCTGTGGCATATAACAGCTCGAGCATCGCTCGATCCCGAAGCCCCAGGGGATCCAGAATGTCGGGGGCGGCGAGTAAGGCCTCAACATCGGCCTCGCTCAGGGTTTTAGGTAGCGGGCGCCCAATCTTGGGGGGATCAATCCGGAGTGTCGGATCGCTTTCGACCAAGCCCTCGCGAAGAACGTAACGAAAGAATTTTCGAAGACTGGAGATCAGTCGCGCCATGCTGCGACTTTTGGCTTGTGTGCGATAACGATAGGCCAGATAGGCCTCGATCGATCCCGCATTGGCCGCCGCCAGAGCGAGGCCATGCGTCTTTTCAAGCCAGAGTTCAAACGCCTGAAGATCGCTTTGGTAAGCCTTGCGGGTATTGAGGCTCAGGCCCTCTTCCAGCCAAAGCATGTCCAGAAAACGTTGCAGAAGCGGGTCTAAGGGGCGCGATGTCACCATCGGGTCAATGCCAGCCTTCGTGGAGGAGCAACCACCGCTTGATGCCCAGATAAGGGCCCTCGGTGTGTCCGCAGTATCCCCCGAGGTTCTGATGCCCCACGATGCGATGACATGGAATCAGAAGCGGCCAGGGGTTGGCTCTTAACGCCCCAGCCACGGCCCGTGGCCCTGACCCCAGACTGCGCGCCAAGTCGCCATAGGTACGAACCTCGCCGGGAGGAATCGCGCTTAATGCCTGCCATACCCGTTGTTGAAAGGCCGTCCCCAGCGGTGCGGCTTCAAACTGAACGCGATGCGAGGAGTCTTCAAAATAGCGCGCAATTTGATGCCTTAATTGCGCCGCCGCAGACGAGGCAGGGTCCCGACCAGTCCCGGCCTGCAGCGGCTCCGGGCTGAGAGCAACCCGAACAATGCGACTGGATGCCGTCCATATCGCGACCTGCCCAAAGGGCACCGACAACACTGCGCAGGCCGACGCTGTATGCAGCGACCCCGAAAAAGCTCCAGACACGTAAAAGGGCAGCGTGTGCTGCCCTTTTACGGGAAAACCCTGCAAGTGGCCTGAGCAGGCCAATGGGTTAGATTTTTTCCTTGATACGTGCGGCCTTACCGGTCCGATCACGGAGGTAGTACAGCTTGGCGCGACGTACATCACCCCGACGCTTGACCAGAATTTCCTGGACCTGCGGGCTGTAGGTCTGGAAGACGCGTTCGACGCCTTCGCCATGAGAGATCTTACGAACGGTAAAGGCTGAGTTATAGCCCCGGTTCCGCTTCGCGATCACAACGCCTTCATAGGCCTGAAGACGCTCGCGGTTACCTTCCTTTACCCGTACCTGAACAATCACGGTGTCACCGGGTCCAAACTCGGGAATGGCCTTACCCGCCATCCATTCGGTTTCAAGCTGCTGAATAATGTTTGCCATCGCTGTTCTCTTCTTTTCAAATCCGATCGTTTGATCGTTCCTGTTCCAGTTCGTCCAGAAGCGCCTGCTGCTCCTGGTCGAGCAAAATCTTTTCCAAAAGATCCGGCCGCCGAAGCCGGGTTCTTTCTATCGACTGGCGAAGTCGCCAACGGCGAATCGCCTCGTGGTTACCGGATTGCAAGACCTCCGGGACCTCTCTGCCATCAATCATCTCTGGCCGCGTATAGTGCGGACAGTCCAGGAGACCCTCCATATGGGAGTCCTGTTGTGCAGATTCCGCGTGTCCCAAGACACCCGGCAGAAGCCGCACTACGGCATCAAAGAGGACCAGAGCCGGCAATTCGCCGCCACTCAAAACATAGTCCCCGATCGACCACTCCTCGTCGACCTCCGCTTCAATCAGACGCTCATCAATGCCTTCATAGCGCCCCGCGACAAGAATCAATCCTTCGCTACGGCTGAAGTCCACAATGGCCTTCTGATCCAGCACCCGACCTTGCGGGCTCAAGTAAATCGTCCGCGACTCAGCTCCCTGTGCCGCCTTCGCCGCGCGGATTGCATCCCTCAGCGGCTCAAATTTCATGACCATCCCGGGGCCACCCCCATAGGGGCGGTCATCCACCGTCCGGTAGCGATCGTGGGTAAAGTCCCGAGGATCCCAAACCACCAGGTCAACCAGACCTCTCTCGAGGGCTCGCCCGGTCACGCCGTGCGATGCAGATTCCCGAACCATGTCCGGAAACAGGCTGACGATATCAAAACGCATCGTCACGCTTAGAAATCAGGATCCCAATCGACCGTGATTCGGCCCGCATCGAGATCAACTTCCTTCACATACGGCCCGATCACAAAGGGAATGAGCCGCTCGCGGTCGCCCTTGACCTCCAGGACATCGTTGGCACCCGTTTCAAGCAGGCCCGTAACGACACCGAGATCGACGGCATCCACCGTGTAAACATGCAGGCCGACCAGATCGGCCCAGTAGTAGTGCCCTTTCGGTGCGCGAGGAAAAACCTCGCGGGGGACGGTCACCTTCATCCCTCGCAGCGCAATGGCCTGATCTCTGTCCTCGACCCCTTCGAGCCGGACAGCCACCACGGTTCCCTGCACACGCCCTTCCAAGACGACTACCGGCTGTACCCTTTCCCCATGGGCCAGGGTCCAAGGCACATACTTCAATATATTGGCAGGTGGGTCAGTGAATGACCGAACCTTGACCCAACCCTTGACCCCAAACGGGGCCACAATCTCTCCGACCAGGACACTTCCGGACATACAGGGCGTCCAGACCGGCGTAATTAAGCCGCGCTGGCGCTCTTGCGGAATTCCTTGAGCAAGGTCACAACACGTTCTGTGGTCTGTGCACCGTGACCCAGCCAGTACTGGATCCGCTCTTCATTCAAAGAAAGACGCTCAGCCTTGCCAGAAGCGATCGGGTTAAAGAAACCGAGGCGCTCAATATAGCGGCCGTCGCGCTTGTTACGGCTATCGGTAACCACGACGTGATAGAAAGGACGCTTCTTAGCGCCGCCGCGGGACAGACGAATAGTGACCATCAGCACTCCTCAGAGAATAGGGCTTTGCCGGAAAAATCCGACCATTGTAAAGGATGAAAAAGCCAATTGAAAGCGTCAGGAACAATGACGCGAAAAAAAGCCCCTGCCGGGGCTTGATGCGAGCCGTGATTTTCACCGCTCAGCGATTATGGCGGAGAGAGAGGGATTCGAACCCTCGATAGAGTTATTAGCCCTATACTCCCTTAGCAGGGGAGCGCCTTCAGCCTCTCGGCCATCTCTCCTTGAACTCTTTTCCTTCGGATGTCGATTAATCAGACATCGTCTTCAGGCGTTTCGACCCCGTCGTCGGGGCCCCCTTCCTTCCTGATACGCTCGTAAATCTCTTCCCGATGGACCGACACATCTTTCGGTGCATTAACGCCAATCCGAACCTGGTTGCCTTTGACCCCCAGAACGGTCACCGTCACCTCATCGCCTATGATCAGAGTCTCACCGACCCTACGAGTCAATATCAGCATACAACCATCCTTATTGGATCTCACGCCGTACCCCGGGACTAACCCGAGAATCACCGCGTTCGGCCGCCTATTTACGTGAGCGACACCGTTGGTCTACGCACAGGGATCCCTGAGGATCCACCGCCCGAACCTTATAAAGGCGAGGGCGTCAGGCGAATTGATTTGCGCAACGACGCAAACCGCCCGCCAAACGTTGACCGCTTCGACTGACGAGGTTGCATTCCACGCGCGTCTGGTTGTCCGCCAACCATCAGGCCATCCCAGCCCTAGAAGCGAGATCAGGGTTTGGCTCGAAAGCCTGAACCCTCGGAGTCGAGCTTTTAAACTCACTCTCCGCATCATCGAAATCCGGTTATCCACCCGGGATATGCGCCAACAGGTAAACCTGTATTCGTAGCCGACCCCACGTGCCTACCGGCATCGATGCGGGCGGAATTGTAACACTTTTGAGCGCCCCGAAAAGCTTTTTTGGGTTGGATTAGCCCGCCTGATCCAACTCAAATGCCGCATGGAGTGCTCTGACGGCCAACTCCAGATACTTCTCATTGATCACCACGGAAATCTTGATTTCCGAAGTCGAGATCATCTGGATATTGATTCCTTCAGCGGCTAAGGTATCGAACATCTTGGCGGCAATCCCCGCATGTGATCGCATACCCACACCCACGATGGATACCTTGACGATGGCCTCGTCCCCACGGACCTCGCGTGCGCCCATCGCCTTGGCCGTCGCCTCCAGGATGCTCATGGCCTTGGCATATTCCGATCGGTTGACCGTGAACGTGAAATTGGTGGTGCCATCTTCCGCCACGTTTTGGACGATCATGTCGACTTCAATGTTCGCCTCGGCTACGGGGCCCAGAATTTTTGAAGCGATCCCGGGGCGATCGGGCACACCGAGGACGGTGAGCTTGGCTTCGTCCCGATTAAAGGCAATTCCGGAAATCAGGGGCTTTTCCATGCTGTCATCCTCATAACTGATCAGGGTACCCTCACCGTCCTTAAAACTGGAAAGAACCCGTAGGGGTACGTTGTACTTGCCGGCAAACTCGACCGAGCGAATCTGGAGCACTTTCGAGCCCAGGCTCGCCATTTCCAGCATTTCTTCAAACGTAATGCGATCAAGGCGCCGCGCACGCGGCTCCACCCGGGGATCTGTGGTGTAGACCCCATCCACGTCAGTAAATATCAGACACTCATCCGCCTTGAGTGCCGCGGCCAGCGCGACTGCGGTCGTATCCGAGCCACCGCGCCCCAACGTGGTGATATCCCCTTCCCGCGTCACCCCCTGAAAGCCGGCCACAATGACCACCTGCCCCTGTTCGAGAGCAGCCTGGATTCGATCGGTCGGTATTTCAAGGATCCGCGCCTTGGTATGGGCGGCATCGGTGAGGATGGGGACCTGCGCGCCGGTAAATGAGATCGCTGGGCAACCTTTCTCCCTGAGCGCCATCGCCAAAAGACCGATGGTCACTTGCTCTCCGGTGGAAAGAATCACATCCATCTCCCGCGGGTCCGGGGTCTTTTGTGCCTCTTTGGCGTATGCCACGAGCTTGTTAGTCTCTCCACTCATTGCAGAGACCACCACCACCACGCTCTCGCCGCGCGCACGGGCCGCCATGACTTTGCTCGCCACGTGCTGGATCCGCTCGACACTGCCAACGGACGTGCCACCGTACTTATGTACAAATAATGCCATTTCGGACTGCCTATCCTGTAAAACTCAGGCGATCTTTGCCTTGACCCAATCGGGAACGGATTGTAATGCGGCATCCAACCCAGAGGGATCCGTACCTCCCGCCTGCGCGAGATCGGGTCGCCCACCGCCTTTGCCCCCTACCTGAAGGGCCACTGAATTCACCAGTTCCCCGGCTTTGACTTGATCGGTTTGATCTTTAGAAACCCCGGCGATCAGAATCACCTTGCCCTCAGACACCCCCCCGAGCACGACGGCAGAACTGCCTAGCTTATTTCGGAGTTGGTCGACCATATCCCTAAGAACCTTGGCATCGGCATCATCAACCCGTGCCGCCAAGACCTTGATCCCACCCAAGTCGACGGCGGCCGAAGCGAGATCATCTCCGGACGCACTCGCCATCTTGGACTTGAGCTTTTCCAGCTCCTTTTCGAGGGCTCGACTTCGCTCAATCACCTGGTCGAGCTTCTCAAGAACGCCATCCCGGCTGGACTTCACCCGATCAGAGATCTGAGCAACCAATCGATCGCCCTGACTGATCCAGTCCAATGCGCCGAGGCCGGTGACCGCTTCGATCCGTCGAACGCCTGAAGCGACGCCGCCTTCTGAAACGATTTTAAAGACCCCAATATCGCCTGCACGAGCGGTGTGGGTTCCGCCACAAAGCTCGGTTGAGAAATCGCCAATGGTTAGAACACGAACCTCTTCACCATACTTTTCACCAAACAAGGCCATCGCGCCGAGCTTCATCGCGTCATCCTTGGCCATGACGCGTGCCTCAACCGGGTTGTTTCTTCGGATTTCAGCGTTGACGGTACGCTCAACGACCTCAATCTCTTCACGGGTCATCGGCTCAAAATGGGAAAAGTCAAAACGTAATCGTTGCGCGTTCACCTGAGACCCCTTTTGGGTCACGTGGTCGCCCAAATGACGACGCAGCGCAGCATGCAGTAAATGGGTCGCCGAATGATTGAGCGCGGTCGCCCCTCGATTGTCCCCATCCACTCGGGCGAGAACCTGAACGCCCTTCTTCAGCGTTCCCTCGATCACACGCCCCTGATGCAGAATCAGATCTGCACCCTGTTTCTGGGTGTCCAGCACCTCCAGCCGACCGCCGTCGAATTGGATCTCACCCCGATCACCCGCCTGCCCACCGGATTCCGCGTAAAACGGGGTGGTATCCATCACCACGGTAACTGATTCCCCGGGAGCCGCCGCGGCTACCTCGGCGCCTTCACGGAACAACCCGACCACCAGAGCCTGCTGCTCCAATTGGTCGTATCCGGTGAAATGGCAATGCGCATCCAAATGCACTTCGTGGGAATAATCGGCCGCAAAATGGCTGGCTGAACGCGCCCTTTCGCGCTGCGCCGCCATGGCCTTCTCAAACCCTTCAAGGTCGGGTGCCACACCGTGTTCGCGGGCGATATCCGCCGTCAAGTCGACGGGAAAGCCGTAGGTGTCATAGAGTTGGAATACCGTTTCACCCGGGATGGTGCCACCGCTGGCCTTGCTCAAATGCGATTCCAGGATCTTCATGCCCTGCTCAAGCGTCTCGGCGAATCGCTCCTCTTCCTTCCGAAGCACTTGCTCGACCCGAGAGCGCGCCGCCGGCAATTCGGGATAGGCTTCGCCCATCACATCGCAGAGAGGCGCCACCAGCCGATAGAAGAAGATATCGCGAATGCCCAGCTTGTAGCCGTGTCGAATCGCTCTTCGAATAATCCGGCGCAACACATAGCCCCGACCCTCGTTGGAAGGCAAGACGCCATCAGCGACCAAGAAGGAACACGACCGGATGTGATCTGCGAGGACCCGGAGTGAACTGTTGTCCGTGTCCTTGAGACCGGCCAGATCAGCGGCAGCCCGAACCAGACTTTTGAAAAGATCCGTGTCGTAGTTGCTATGAACGCCCTGAACCACCGCAGCAATGCGCTCAAGACCCATGCCCGTGTCCACCGATGGTTTGGGCAGGGGCGTCATCGTGCCATCTTGCGCACGGTCATATTGCATGAAGACGAGATTCCAAACCTCAACGTAGCGGCCCAGATCCTCATCCGGGGTGCCGGGAGGCCCGCCTGGAAGGTGTTCGCCGTGATCATAGAAGATCTCGGTGCAGGGGCCGCAGGGACCGGTATCCCCCATGCTCCAGAAATTATCTTTCGTCCCAATCCGAGTCAGCCGATTGGGATCCACGCCGATGACCTCAAGCCAGATCCGCTCAGCTTCACTGTCCTGATCATAGACCGTCACCCATAGCTTCGAGGCCGGAATCTTGAGAACGACCGTCAGAAACTCCCACGCGAATTCAATCGCCTCCTTCTTGAAGTAATCCCCGAAACTAAAGTTTCCGAGCATTTCAAAGAAGGTGTGATGACGCGCGGTATAGCCGACATTCTCAAGGTCATTGTGTTTACCTCCGGCACGAACACAGCGCTGCGATGAGACCGCCCGAACATAGGGTCTCTCCTCACGGCCAAGGAAGACGTCCTTGAACTGCACCATGCCGGCGTTGGTAAAGAGAAGCGTCGGATCGTTGGCCGGGATGAGTTGGCTGGATGCCACTGTCCGATGGCCTCTGGATGCAAAAAAATCCAGAAAGAGTTGCCTTAATTCCGCACTGGTCATGCTGCCGCCATAGTCGTCGTCGTTGTTATTCTCAATCGCCGGTTCGAGCGTCCCGCAACCGGCGAAAAAACTGTCGAATCGCATCTCCGGAGAAGCCTCTTCTGAGAAGAAAGCGCTCCCGAGTTGCCCTTTCGGATACCGAGTCCGGCGGGCTGCTCCCATACTTTCGGGTATAGGCGCTCTCCAATGCCGCTGCAGATTCCTCTTGGGCGAGAGGGCTTACGTCCCCCTCAGCAACTCCTTTCTGGCGCAACTCAGCTCGGATACGCAAAGGGCCGTAGCCCTGTCGCGCCCGGTGCCCTGAGAGCACCTCTGCGTAACGGCGATCGCTTTGATAGCCCTTACGTTCAAATTCAACGATGACGTCAATAACCAGCGCGTCAGGATAGCCAGCCCGGACCAATTTCTGCCGAAGCTCGGCTTGACTGTGCTCCCGTCGGGCGAGATAACGAAGACAGGCCACCTCAATGGCCTGCCGTGTCTCCTGTTCTTCGGTCAGACGTCATCCTCGAGTTCATCAGCGGCTTTGCCACCCCCGGACCGCGCAGAAGAGGCACCCAGCGTCTTCTCCCGAATGCGGGACTCCAGGGCATCGGCGATTTCCGGATGATCTTTGAGGAAAGTTTTCACGTTGTCTTTTCCCTGACCCACGCGGTCACCCTCGTAGCTATACCAGGATCCTGCCTTCTGGAGCAGCTCATGCGTGACGCCCAGATCTACCAGCTCGCCCTCGCGCGAAACCCCTTCACCGTAGATGATTTCAAACTCTGCGTTTCGGAACGGCGGAGCCACCTTGTTCTTGACCACTTTGACGCGGGTTTCATTGCCGATCACTTCATCGCCCGACTTGATGGCACCCACACGACGAATATCGAGGCGAACCGACGCATAAAACTTCAATGCGTTCCCGCCAGTGGTGGTCTCGGGACTTCCAAACATGACCCCGATCTTCATTCGAATCTGATTGATGAAAATCACCAAGGTATTGGATCGCTTGATATTCGCAGTCAGCTTCCTGAGCGCTTGCGACATCAATCGCGCTTGAAGACCCACGTGGGAATCGCCCATCTCGCCTTCAATCTCGGCTTTTGGGGTCAACGCAGCCACCGAGTCGACAACGACCACGTCGACACCGCCGGAACGAACCAGCATGTCGGCAATTTCAAGGGCCTGTTCTCCGGTATCGGGCTGCGAGACCAGAAGCTCATCCAAGTTAACCCCAATCTTTTCCGCATAGACCGGATCCAGGGCGTGCTCGGCATCGATGAAGGCCGCCACACCCCCCAGTTTCTGGGCCTGCGCGATCACTTCCAGCGTGAGCGTCGTTTTTCCTGAAGACTCCGGACCATAGATCTCGACAATTCGGCCGCGCGGCAAGCCACCACAGCCCAAAGCCACATCCAAGGCCAGGGAACCAGTAGGGATCACTTCAAGGTCACGGGTTGCAGGGGCATCGCCCATCCGCATGACCGAACCTTTGCCAAACTGCTTTTCGATCTGGGAAAGGGCGGCGCTAAGCGCCTTTTGCTTATTCTCGTCCATCAGACTTTAGGCTCCATCAAGCGGGTGATTATCTCACAGCCCCGGTTGACGGGTACACCTGCTTTCCGCAAGGTCAACCGTCACATCAAGACTGTGTCTCTGGACCGGGAGAACTCTCGGCTGTATAGCTTATGCTAACACAGCCAAAAAGCCGATGCTCAATCCTCTGGATTGAATGACCCGCAGAGCCGCTCGATGAGACCCTCCAGCGCTCGCTTGACCGCCTGCTCCCGAATCAAGGTTCGGTCACCCTGAAAGTGCGCACATTCGGCCGAACTCAAGCCCCCTTTTTGCTGCCAGGCTAACCACACTGTCCCAACCGGCTTCTCGGCCGTCCCTCCCCCCGGGCCCGCGATCCCGCTGATCGCAATCACCCAATCGGCCGCAGAGGCGGCCAATGCGCCCTGGGTCATGGCCCGAACGACCGCCTCACTGACGGCACCCTGCTGATCAATCAACTGCGGTGGCACGCCCAGCATCTCGGTTTTCGACACATTGCTATAGGTGACGAACCCCCGATCAAACCACGCCGAACTCCCAGCGATGGCCGTCAACGCCTGCGCAACCCCCCCGCCCGTACAAGATTCTGCTGTCGCCACAGTGAGCCCCGCCGCGGCCAGCCTGGCGCCCAATCGAGCCACACTCTCTTCAATATCATTCTGCGCTGACATGTCACACCCCCTTACAATGTCGCTTTAAGATGTTGCCCACTCACTCGATCATCGCCCTCAGATTCAAGACGCGACCCATGCAAGATACGCCAGAGGCCAAACATACCCCCTTGATGCAGCAGTACCTGTCGATCAAGGCCGAGCATCCCGAGCGCCTCGTTTTCTTTCGGATGGGCGATTTTTACGAACTCTTTTATGAGGATGCCAAAAAAGCGGCTCGACTTCTCGACATCACACTCACCGCACGTGGAGAATCCGCGGGCGCCCCCATCCCCATGGCGGGCGTTCCCTACCACGCTGCCGAAGGCTATCTTGCGAAATTGATTCGCCTTGGCGAATCGATCGCTATCTGCGAACAGGTTGGCGACCCCCAGACCGCCAAAGGCCCCGTCGAGCGCCGCGTTGTCCGGGTTCTCACCCCCGGAACGGTCACCGAAGAGGCACTTCTGGAGGAACGACGAGACACGCTTCTCGTTGCGCTGGCCACGATCAATAAATCCCTGGGTCTTGCCATTCTAGATCTCGCAGGCGGGCGCTTCATCGGTGAAACCATTCCCTCCCTCGCTGTGCTTCAGTCGGAGCTTGAACGACTCGATCCCGCAGAGCTTCTGGTCAGTGAGGACTTCCCTCTCCCCGCCTTCTTGCTGGAGCGAAAGGGACTGGTGCGCCGTGCCGCCTGGCACTTTGATGCCGCGAGTGCGCGAGTGACGCTGCAACGGCAATTTGCCGTCAAGGCTCTCACCGCCTTCGAGTGCGAAGGCCATCCTGAAGTGCTCGGTGCCGCCGGAGCCCTGCTCCAGTATGTGAAGGAAACCCAACAATCCGCGCTACCGCATATTCAAGGCATGCGAATGGAGAGTCAGGACACGACAATCGTCCTGGATGCAGCAAGCCGCCGAAATCTTGAACTGGATTTTCACCCTTCCGGCCGCATCGAATTCACCCTCTTTGGCGTGCTGGACCGGACCGTGACTGCCATGGGTGGCCGACTCCTTAGACGCTGGCTTCATCAGCCCCTCAGAGACCAAAACGCCGTTGGCGCGCGGCATGATGCGGTCGCGATCCTTCTGGAGCGGCAGCAATTTTTACGCCTTCGCGATGACTTGCAGGGCGTCGGTGACGTGGAAAGAATTGCATCCCGAATTGCCTTGCGCTCCGCAAGACCGCGGGACCTTGCCATGTTACGCATGACCCTCGCTGTCCTGCCGCGGCTTGAGGAAGCCCTTCAACACAACGAGAGCTCGCTTTTGGCGGGTCTGGGCAAAGCCCTCATGCCCAGACCTCAGCTTCATGATCTGCTCTCGCGGGCTATCGTTGAGAACCCCCCCATGTTGATTCGAGATGGGGGGGTCATTGCTGAGGGTTACCACGCAGAGCTCGACGAATTAAGACAACTCAGCCTGAACCATGACCAGTTCCTTTTGGATCTTGAGCACCGCGAGCGTGAAAGAACCGGCATCGCCAATCTCAAGGTCGGCTTCAACCGCGTGCAGGGCTTCTATCTGGAATGTTCGAGACTCCAGGCCGACAAAGTGCCCGTGGAATATGTTCGACGCCAAACGCTCAAAGGCGTCGAGCGCTACATCACGCCAGAACTTAAACAATTTGAGGACAAGATCCTGGGCGCCAAGGAGCGTGCACTGGCTTTTGAAAAAGCGCTTTGGGAAAACCTGTTGGATCAGCTGGGTGAGGAGATTTTAGATCTGAAGCTGCTTGGCGAGGGGCTCGCTACTCTCGACGTCCTCTCCAATCTCGCGCACCGATCGGAAAAGCTTCAATGGACTCGGCCCGAATTGAGTAATGAACCCGGGCTATCGATCCTGGCCGGACGGCATCCAGTCGTCGAAAGCGTGCTCAAAGAGCCCTTTGTGCCCAATGATCTGGACCTGAACGAGAATCGGCGCATGCTCGTGATCACGGGCCCGAACATGGGCGGCAAATCGACCTACATGCGGCAAGCCGCAGTCATCGTACTACTGGCGCATATTGGAAGTCACATTCCCGCCGAACGAGCCATCATCGGGCCTATCGATCGCATTTTTACCCGCATCGGCGCGTCTGACGATTTGGCTAGCGGTCGTTCAACCTTCATGGTTGAGATGACGGAAACCGCGAACATTCTCCACCATGCCACCCGGAGCAGCCTGGTTCTCATGGATGAAATTGGCCGAGGCACGAGTACCTTCGATGGACTATCGCTCGCTTTCGCTACCGCTGAACATCTGGCGCGCGTCACCGGGGCGATGACCCTGTTTGCAACCCACTATTTTGAGCTGATCACGCTTGCTGATGATTTTTCAGAAGTGGACAACGTACATCTCGATGCTGTGGAACACCAAAATGGGGTCGTCTTCCTTCATGCCGTCAAGGAAGGCCCGGCCAATCAGAGCTATGGCTTGGAGGTGGCTGCACTGGCAGGAGTCCCCAAAGCGGTCCTCAAGCGAGCCAGAGAAAAGTTAGTCTCCCTTGAACGGAAAACCGCCCAGGAGCAAGGCGCAAGGCCGGGCTTGCGGCAACTCGATCTGTTTGAAAGTCAGGCGCCCGATCCGGCGCTGGAACTTCTGGATACGATTGACCCGGATGCCGTCTCGCCCCGTGAGGCGCTTGACCTCATTTTCCGACTCAAACAGGCGAGAAAGCTGACTTAAGCCGTCTCGCCGAGGCCTTATTTGGAGTCCGCCTTCGCATCGGATGCCGGCGCGTCGGAAACCCCATCCAACTCCTTAACCAATTCCTTGGCCGGCACATAACCCGGAATAATGACGCCTTTGTCGGTGACAATCATCGGGGTGCCATTCGCGCCAAACGCCTGTGCCAGAGCCATATGCTCATCGACAGGATTCTTGCAGGTTTTGGAGGTAAAGGTCTCGCCATTCTTGGCGCGGGTCAAGGCCGCATTACGATCCTTGGCACACCAGACGGTCACCGCCTTGTGATAGGAGTCACTATCTTTGCCTGCGCGCGGGAAGAAGAGGTAGCGCACTTCAATCCCCTCACGAAGGTAATCTTCGACCTGCGAGTGCAATTTACGGCAATAGCCACAGTCAATATCCGTAAAAACATAGATGAAATGCTTTTGGATCTTTGGCTTGAAGACGATCATGTTATCGAGGCCGACCTTTTCCAGCGCCTTGAGCCGTATGGATGCCAAACGACGATCACTGAGATCTTCCCGGGTCTTAAGATCCATGACCGAACCATGAACCAGAAACTTTCCATCCTCTGAAACATAAAAAAGCCGCGCACCAACTACCACCTCGTAGAGCCCTTTGATCGGAGACTCCGTAATGCTGTCTGGCTTGATGCTGGGCAACTCTTGCTTGAGCGCTGCCTCAACGGCCTTACTGTCAGCTGAAACCGCCCCGGCAAACAAAGAGAGCGCTGAAATCGCCCCCAGAATCAGATAGTTCATGTGTTTCTCTCTCACGTTCAAAGTCTGCCCACGTCCAGATAAATCCCCAGCAACATAAGGCTGAGGAGAATCGTCATCCCGATTTGCTGGAGACGAATCTGGGTCTGATCAGAGAGCGGCCGCCCCCTGAGTGCCTCAATCCCGAAGAAAACAAGATGTCCCCCGTCTAAAACCGGTATGGGCAAAAGATTCAGGACTCCCAGACTGATGCTGACCAAGGCTAAAAATCTCAAAAAATGATCAAACCCCAGTCTTGCCGTACGACCGGCCAGTTGTGCAATGCTGATAGGCCCGCTCAAATTATCGACCGCTGCGCGTCCAACCACCATCCGACCCGCCATCTTGAAAGTGGCCAGAGCGTAATCCGTGGTTCTCTCGATCGATGCGAGCAGTGCATCCCAGGGACCCAGACGGTATTCCACCTCAAGTTCCTTGAAGCGTTCTTCGGGGACCCGAACCTGAGCGCCGACCCGACCTACTGGGGGTGTTGAAGGCTTCGTCTCGGGTGCCTCCACCCCAGACAGCCGTCGAACCATCTTCCGCACCAGACCCTCGCTCTGCGTTTTGGCCTCAGGATACGTCGCTTGAGGAACCACCGTTAACTTCAGCTGAATCCCACCCCGGTCGAGCAACACGTCGATCGGCTTTTCAGGCCGGCCACGAACAAATTCTGCCCACTCTCGCCAGTCCTGGATGACTTGACCATCAGCCTTCAGGATAAGATCACCCGGCAAAAAACCGGCTTTCTCGGCAGGGCTTCCAGGCTCTGCCTTCTCAATCACAGGACTCAGCGGAAGCTCATAAGGCTTGAGTCCCAATGCGTCAATCACCTTTTCGGGATTTTCCAGGGCGGCATCGGGCAGCGAGAGGCGTCTTTCTTGGACGGCGCCATCCGTTGATAGCACTTGAACCGAAATCGTCTCTTCCTCAATGACCCGTTCAAGGATGGCCCCCATCGCCATGGGCCACGTGGGTGTCTCCCGTCCGTCGACACTTCGGATTTCATCTCCCGACACGAAGCCGGCTTGAGCAGCTGCGCTGGCAGGGTCCAGCTTGCCGACAATCGGGCGACTGCCGGTTTCACCCCACATGAAGGTAATCCAGTAAATCAATACGGCAAGGAGCAAGTTAAATAGAGGCCCTGCAACCACAATGGCTGCCCGCGAAGCGACGGGCTTTCGATTGAACGCGACCGGGAGGTCTCGTGCATCAACCGGGCCCTCCCGCTCATCCACCATCCGAACGTAGCCCCCAAGGGGGAGTAAGGAAAGCGTAAATTCCGTATCCTCGGGCGACTTTTGATGGCGCCAGATGACCTTGCCGAAGCCCAGAGAAAACCGAAGGACCTTCACCCCCATCTTGCGTGCAACCCAGTAATGACCGTACTCATGCACGGCAATGAGAACAACCAGTGCCAGAGCGAAATAAAACAGGGTGTGAGGCAGTGAGGACATCAGCTCAGTTCAAACTCCAAGGATTAGGACAATTGGGCAATGTAACCTTCAGCGGCCCGCCGGGCGACGGCATCCGCTTCAAGGACCGCATCGATATCGGTTGCTTTGAAATTCTCGACCGTATCCATGGCATGCTTGATGACATCCGGAATCGCTGTGAAGCGAATGTGTCCATCCAAGAACGAAGCCACTGCAATTTCGTTGGCGGCATTGAGGATGGCCGGCATGGTTTCCCCAGCTCGCACTGCATCGTACGCCCTTTGAAGACAGGGGAAGCGTTCGAAATCGGGCGCTTCGAAATCAAGCCGTTTGACCTGGAAGAGATCCAACGGTTCCGCACCTGAACTAAAGCGTTCCGGCCATGCCATTGCGTGCGCGATCGGAATCCGCATATCCGGACAACCCATTTGAGCCAGAACGGATCCATCCACATAATCGACCATCGAATGGATGACACTCTGGGGATGAACCACGACCTGTACTTTATCTGCGGGCGTGTTGAACAAAAGACAGGCCTCAATCAATTCAAGGCCCTTGTTCATCATGGTGGCTGAATCGACCGAAATCTTGCGTCCCATCACCCAATTAGGGTGGGCCACGGCTTGATCTGGCGTCACATCATGCAGTTCGCTCAGCGCCTTGCGAAGGAAGGGCCCTCCGGAGGCCGTCAAGAGGATGCGGCGAACCTCTGTTGCCGGCTGTCCAGCCCGGTACTGCGCCGGCATGCACTGAAAAATGGCGTTGTGCTCACTATCAATGGGGAGCAGTGCGGCACCTGACTTAACGACCGCATCCATAAAGAGGGGACCCGACATGACCAACGCTTCTTTGTTGGCCAGAAGAATTGTCTTGCCCGCACGCGCGGCGGCCAGGGTCGGCAGCAATCCCGCCGCCCCCACAATGGCGGCCATGACCGAGTCAACCTCAGGCAATGTGCTGACCTCTTCAAGCGCCTTGGCGCCCGTCAAGACTTTCGTTTCGTTAACACCCTTCGCCTTCAGGGCGTCCTTTAATCGATCCGCTTGTGCAGGATCAATCATGACCGCATATGCAGGCCGGAAGGCTTCGCATTGTTCAGCCAATCGCTCCCAGTTCCCGTTGGCGGTCAGGGCAATGACCCGATATTGATCGGGGTGTCGCCCCGCCACATCCAGCGTGCTAACCCCGATAGATCCCGTGGATCCCAATACGCAAAGTCCTTTCATCGGGCGGCTCCCTTTTTCTTGGTAGCAGGTGCGGCCGGTGCGGGTGCACTCTCCGTTTTAGGTGCGATATCTGCCGGCGGAACGCCTTCATCCGCGGCTTCCGGTGGCTGCAATTCATCATGATCTGACGGAACTTCCATCGGGCCATCGTGATGGTGATCCGCTTCAAAGGATTCCAATGCAGGCGCGTCTTCGGACTGGAGAATAATCTCCGGCGTCAGGCTTCCCCCAAACTGGATGAAGATGGGGATGAGCAATGAGCCCGCGTAAAACACGGTGACCGCAGCCAAAAGGCTGTCGATTCGGTCAAGAACGCCGCCATGACCAGGCAGGATGGCCCCGCTGTCTTTAACACCCCGCACCCGCTTCGCAAGGCTTTCAAAAAGATCGCCACACACCGAGAACGCCACCGTCATCAAGGACAGGAAAACGAAATCGATCAAGGTCATGGTTTCAAATCCCAGCACCAGCCCTATGGCTAACGCAAAGACGATCGCGCCAAACATTGCACCGTAAACCCCTTCGACGGTTTTGCCGGGACTGATGGCAGCCATCAGCTTGGTAAAACCCCACTGCTTGCCGGTGAAATAGGCTGCAATATCAGCAATCCAGATTAGGAGAACGAGGTAAAGGACCTGATATTCCGAGAAGTTCAGGCGCAGCCAAACCATCAGAACCCAGCCCGTCACCAGAACCCAAGCGCCCGCGAGAACGCGGGACAGCACCGTGAATTTCCGGTTGGCGAGCTTTTCTGAAGACCGCCTAAACGCAGCACCCCAGAGCGCCCACCAAAGGACCGCCCCCGCGTAGAGCCATACGGGAAGTTCGCCCGGGGCCCAATCCATCGCATAGATCCGCGCGGCCACTAGAATCGAGAAGATGACAGCAATAAAGCCGATCCGTTGTCCTCCCGCTAACGCCGATAGATTTGCCCACTCCCAAGCCCCCAGAAGAATGATTACACCCCACAACACGGCAAAGCCATCGGGCGGCAAAAGCAAAATGGCAGCAATAACAAGCGGCGCCAAAAGCGATGCCGTAATAATTCGATTTCTAAGCATGGGATGGCCTTTTTGAATCAACGGGATGGGTTATTCGTGTTTGAAATGAGCTTCTCAATTTGGTCACCGGTGTAACCAAACCGTCGCTGCCGGCTAGCAAAACTTGCGAGCGCCTCTTCAAAGGCGATCTCGTCAAAATCCGGCCAAAGCAGCGGCGTGAAGTAAAGCTCGGCATAAGCGAGCTGCCAGAGGAGAAAGTTACTGATGCGTTGCTCGCCACCCGTTCGAATAAAAAGATCGGGTTCCGGGAGGTCGGCTATCGCGAGTCGCTGTCCAATCATGTCCGGCGTAATGTCCTGACGCGTGAGAAGCCCGCTTTCCACATCGCCGGCCAATTGCCGACAGGCTTGGGCAATATCCCAGCGGCCGCCATAGTTCGCTGCAATCACCAAGGTGAGCCGGGAGTTCTCTGCCGTCATGGCCTCGGCCTCAGCAATTCGCTCTTGAAGCATCGGCGCAAATTGCTCGCGCTCGCCAATGACCTTGAGGCGGACACCGTTGCGGTGCAACTTGGCCGTCTCGCGTTCCAGGCTGGCAATGAAAAGTTGCATGAGCAGGGCGACTTCCTGCTGAGGTCTCCGCCAGTTTTCGCTACTGAATGCGAACAACGTCAGAACTTCAACGCCCTTTGCGATACAGTGCTCGACGGTCTTTCGGACCGCTCCGACTCCGGCGCGATGGCCCGCTGGCCTCGGAAGAAAGCGCTGCTTGGCCCAACGGCCGTTACCATCCATGATGATGGCAACGTGCCGAGGCACGGAGTGATGTGAGATCGCGTCTGAGGATGTCGACATGGGGGACTAACGAGCCGCGGGGGCGGAGCCGTGATTGAGCGGCTCCCTCGCCCTCAGATCGCGAGAAGATCCTTTTCTTTCTGCTCGAGAAGGCTATCCACTTCCTTGACGAACTGGTCCGTCAATTTCTGGACCTGTTCCTGGCTACGCCGCTCGTCGTCTTCGGAAATCAGCTTGTCCTTCACGGCATTCTTGAGTTCGGTATTGGCATCGCGCCGAATGTTGCGGATCGCGACGCGAGAGTTTTCAGCTTCCGCGCGAACCACCTTGATGAGATCCTTGCGGCGCTCCTCTGTCAGAGGCGGCATCGGTACCCGAATTACGGTACCGGACGTTGAGGGGTTCAGCCCCAGATCAGAGGTCATGATGGCCTTCTCGATCGCTTGAACCATCGTGCGCTCCCAGGGAGCCACCGCAAGCGTGCGCGCATCTTCAACCGTTACGTTTGCCGTCTGGCTCAGCGGCACGTCATTCCCGTAATAGGAGACCATCACATGATCCAACAGGCTCGGATGCGCCCTGCCGGTGCGAATCTTCGCTAATTCAAGCTTCAGTGACTCAATGCTCTTACCCATCCGCTCGGAGGTTTTCTTATGCAGATCTTCGATCATGACTTCTCCCCACTTTCGATCAGTGAACCCACGTTCTCGCCCATCACCAAGCGCATGACTGCACCGCTTTCAAACACGTTCATGACCCGCAAGGGCATGTTGTGATCGCGGCAGAGAACCAGGGCTGTAGCATCCATGACATTGAGACGCTGATCCAGCGCTTCGTCAAAGGTCAGCCGTTCATAGAGACGGGCACTGGGATCTTTAACCGGATCGGCGGTATAGACACCGTCGACCTTGGTCGCCTTGATCAGAAGATCAGCCCCAATTTCCACGGCCCGGAGGCTTGCTGCCGTATCCGTCGTGAAGAAAGGGTTTCCCGTGCCTGCAGCAAAAATGACCACCCGCCCCTTTTCCAGATGGCGAATGGCACGGCGGCGAATGTAATCCTCGCACACCTGATTAATCTTGAGGGCCGACATCACACGGACCGGACGTCCTTGATGCTCCAAGGCATCCTGCATCGCGAGAGCATTCAGCACGGTGGCCAGCATGCCCATATAGTCACCCGTCACACGCTCAAGCCCCTGTCCGGCTGTCTGCGCACCTCGAATAATATTTCCCCCACCGATCACCAATCCGACCTGAACCCCGGCGTTGCAGAGTTCTTGAATCTCCTTGGCCAGGCGTCCAATGGTCGCGGCGTCAATGCCGCCCCCCTTGTCACCCATCAGGGCCTCACCACTCAGCTTCAACAGGATGCGTTGGTATTTTGGAGTACTCATGGGTCCTTCGCGTTGCCAGCAGTTAAAGGGAAGATCGGGAGGGACGTTCGCCGGGTTGGATGTCCCGGCGAACGACGGTCAGCAAGAGAGGATCAGGAGCCTCGAACCTGAGCCATCACCTCTTCGGCAAAGTTGCTTTCGACCTTTTCGATGCCCTCACCGACTTCGAGGCGTACAAATCTTGCCACCTTGGCGCCCTTATCGGCCAGCAGCTTGCCAACCGTCTGGTCAGGATCCTTAACAAAGGGTTGGCCAACCAGCGTAATTTCACCGAGGAACTTCTTGATCCGGCCTTCGACCATCTTCTCGATGACGTTTGCCGGTTTACCGCTCGCTTCAGCCTGTGCACTGAAGATCGCCTTTTCCTTTTCGATCAGTTCAGCATCCACACCCGTCTCATCCACACACGCCGGCTTGGTTGCAGCGACGTGCATGGCCACATCCTTTCCGAGCGCAGCATCGCCGCCAGCCAGTTCGACCAGAACACCAATGCGGCTGCCATGGAGATAGCTGGCTACAAGTCCTTGAGGCGCAGTGAAGCGATCAAAACGACGAACCGCGATGTTCTCACCGATCTTGGCAATCATCGCTCTACGGGTTTCTTCAACCGTTTCGCCGGTGCTGGCAATCTTGACCTGAAGCAGTTCATCCAGGGTCGTTGCCGAAGAGCCCAGTGCCGTCTCAGCCACCAAATTGGCGAAAGCAACAAAATCATCGCCCTTGGCTACAAAGTCGGTTTCGGAATTCACTTCAACGATCGCCGCAGTCTTGCCATCGGCACTAGCCTTCGCAACGATAATGCCTTCAGCCGCTGTGCGGCCTGATTTCTTATCAGCCTTGGCCAGACCCGCCTTGCGCATGAGCTCGACGGCGGCTTCAAGGTCACCGTTGGTTTCGGTCAGTGCCTTTTTGCATTCCATCATTCCGGAGCCCGTGCGCTCACGCAGTTCTTTCACCATTCCGGCCGTAATATTCGACATGAAGCAATCCTCAATAATCTTTAAATGTCAGCAGATTCACGTTGACGCCCTAGTCGACATCAACAACTAACAAAACGCCCCCAGTCCGGAGGCGTCTTCAATTCAAGCCGGGGGACGGGTCGTGATGACCCGTCCCGCACCGGTTACTCCGCAGCAGCTGCGGTCGCAGGCGCCGCGTCCATTTCGACGAAGTCATCTTCGCCAGCTGGGACGCTCAGGCTGTTGGCCTTACCCTGGAGAATCGCTGTGGCTGCGCTCTGAACATAGAGCTGGACCGCACGAATCGAGTCGTCGTTGCCCGGAATGATGAAATCAATTCCGGTCGGGTTGTTGTTGGTATCGACAACACCAACGACCGGGATACCGAGCTTATGTGCTTCGCTGATCGCGTTGTGCTCATAGCCGACGTCCAGAACGAAGAGCACCTCAGGGAGGCGATCCATATCGCGAATACCACCCATGCTGTTTTCCAGCTTTTCGAGCTCGCGCATCATGCCCAAGCCTTCCTTCTTGCTGAAACGCTGAAGGCGACCGTCGTCGCGCATGGCTTCGAGATCCTTCATGCGAGCCACTGACTGCTTGATGGTCTTGAAGTTAGTGAGCATGCCACCGAGCCAACGGTGATTCACATAAGGCATCCCGCAACGAAGCGCCTCTTCCTGAACAACCGTCCGGGTCGTCCGCTTGGTGCCTACGAAAAGAATTTTGCCGCGCTTGGCTGCAACCTGTTCCAGGTACGCCATGGCGTCCTTGAAAAGCGGAAGGGACTTTTCGAGGTTAATAATATGGATATTGCTGCGAGCACCGTAGATGAAAGGTGCCATCTTGGGATTCCAGTAGCGGGTCTGGTGTCCGAAATGAACACCGGCCTCAAGCATCTGGCGCATAGTAACAGTCGACATGAAAACTCCTTAAAGAATTAGGGTTGTGCCTCCACATATCCCGAACGACGACCAGATCCGACCAAAGTCGGCCCGGCACCCTGTCGAGCGTGACGACATGTGTGTGGGTTGTTGCTAAAAAAAGCAGGCCTTTATACCATGAACGGCTTATCTCAACAATCCATCCACCCTCGGCCCCGCCCACGAAACACTCGCTGGGGTCCATCAGGCATATCCCGATGAGCATTCGCATCAAGACCTCTGAAGAAATCGAGACTATGAGAGTCGCAGGCCGTCTGGCGGCTGAAGTCCTCGAAATGATTGAGCCGTATGTCATCGCCGGCGTCACCACTGAGGAACTGGATCGAATCTGCCACGATTACATTGTCAACGTTCAGAATGCGATTCCGGCCCCGCTCAATTACCGGGGCTTTCCAAAATCGATCTGCACCTCCGTGAACCATACGGTCTGTCATGGCATTCCCGGCCCCAAGAAACTCAAAAGCGGCGACATCATTAATGTCGACATCACCGTCATCAAGGATGGATATCATGGTGATACCAGCAAAATGTTTATGGTGGGGGACGTTCCCATTCGGGCGAGCCGATTGGCAAAGATCTGCCAGGAGGCGATGTATCTCGGGATTTTGGAGGTCAAGCCGGGGGCCACGCTTGGCGATATCGGACATGCGATCCAACGGCATGCCGAAGCCCATGGCCTTTCGGTGGTCCAAGAGTTCTGTGGGCATGGCATCGGCAAGGACTTTCATGAAGATCCCCAAGTCCTTCACTACGGTAACCCGGGCACCGGGCTTACACTTCAAGAGGGAATGGTCTTCACCATTGAACCGATGCTGAATCTGGGCAAACGCCATGTGAAGATCCTGCCCGATGGCTGGACTGCCGTGACGAAGGATCACAGCCTTTCTGCTCAGTGGGAACATATGGTGGCAGTGACATCCGAGGGTTTCGAAATCCTCACGCGCCGTGCGGAGGAACCCCTTGATATTCGAAACGCTCTCGCCTCAAATTGAACCTGACCGTTTTTCTGGGTTAGACCCCAAAACGGCCTGCACCGAGGCCACCAAGGTCCATCAGGCGCTTCTCAAGGAACGCTTTGCAGCGGGCGAAACCGCCCGAGACCTGATCCGTTGGCGCTCCGACTTCATCGATGAACTCCTCGGGTTGATCTGGCTGGATTTTCTCAGCGATGTCGCAGCACCAAAACCCAGCCTGGTCGCGGTGGGGGGCTATGGTCGCCGGGAAATGCACCCGCATTCCGATGTCGACCTCCTGATTCTCAAGGATCCGGCAGCCACCGATTGTCCAAAAACTGACGCCCAAATTGCTGGATTCCTCCAGTTCATTTGGGATATCGGCCTGCGTCCGGCCCAGAGCGTGCGAGGACTCTTCGAATGCATTGAAGAGGCGGTGAAAGACCAAACCGTCATGACCAATCTCCTCGAATCCAGACTGCTCTGCGGCGATAGCGCGCTCTACGCTCGACTCGAACAAGAGATCAGCCCTGCCCTGATCTGGCCATCGGACGAATTCTTCGAAGCCAAGCGACTCGAGCAAGCCAGTCGCTACGCCAAATTTCACGACACCGCCTTCAATCTCGAACCCAACATCAAGGAAGGGCCCGGAGGACTGCGGGATATTCAAAACATCCATTGGATCATCAAGCGGCATTACGACCTTCGGGAACTGGATCTCGTCCAACTGGGCTGGCTGACTGAACCAGAGCATGAGGAACTCGAGAAGGCGCGTGACTTCCTCTGGGAAATTCGATTCGCGCTCCACATCATCACCGATCGCCCCGAAGAGCGCCTCCTTTTTGAATATCAAAAAGAACTCGCCCGCTTGTTTGGCGTGGAATCTGAAAACGTCAACCATGCCGTTGAACAGTTCATGCAACTGTACTTCAGAACCGTCATGGGGCTAGAGCGACTCAACGAATTGCTCATGCAGCTTTTTGAGGAAGTCATTCTCCACAGCGCGCATCCTTTCAAGGTTGATACCGTCACACCCGACTTCCGGAGTGTGGATGGCTATCTTGAGGTCGTGGATCCTGAAATCTTCCAGCAAAGACCCCTTGCCATCTTCGAAATCCTCCTTCTGTTGCAGACGCATCCCGAACTCAAGGGGATTCGAGCCTCCACGATCCGTCTGATCCGACAAAACCTCGAGCGGATTGATGATCAATTCAGGGAAGACCCCAAGGCCTGTAGCCTCTTCATGGATATTCTGAGACAACCCGTCGGCGTGACTCACCAACTCCGACGAATGAATCGATATGGCGTTCTCGCAGCCTACCTGCCCGCCTTTGGCCGGGTTGTCGGAAGAATGCAGTATGACCTTTTCCACGTGTACACCGTGGATGAACACACGCTTTTTGTCGTCCGAAACCTGCGTCGGTTTGCGTTGGAGCAACATCGGGAAACTCACCCCTTTCCAAATGAAGTCTTCAAACGCATTGAAAAACCGGAGCTCCTCTACGTGGCCGGGCTCATGCACGACATCGCCAAAGGGAGTGGCGGGGATCACTCCACTCTGGGCGCTGAAATTGCCGCCGACTTCTGCCGGCGCCACGGCATCGGTGAAGCCGATACCCAAAGGGTCTGCTGGGTGGTCCAAAACCATCTTCTCATGTCCCTAACGGCTCAACGCAAGGACATCAGTGACCCCAAGATCATTCATGCGTTTGCGACGACGATCCGCGACCAAACGACGCTGGATTTCCTTTACCTGTTGACAGTCGCCGACATCCGGGCGACGAATCCGAATCTCTGGAACTCCTGGCGAGATGCCCTTCTGCACGAGCTGTATGAGCAGGCCCGCTGGATGTTCCGTCGGGGCCTTGCCAACCCGGTGCAGCAGGAGGAGAAACTCGCTGCCGTCAAGAACGAGACCCTCGATAAGCTCATGAAGCTTGGCATCCCCGAGGCCAGAACCCAGGCCATTTGGAATGAGGTTTTTAGCGAGGAATACTTTCTTCGATATCACCCGGAAGAGATCGTTTGGCATACCGTGGCGCTGGATGCCTTTCGCGGCCAAGAGCCTCCGCTTGTCCTGCTTCGAACTGTCAGTCAGCGCGGCAGCGCCGAAGTCTTCATCTATGCAAGGCAGAACGACCTCATTTTCCCCAGAACCACAGCTATCCTCGATCAACTCAACCTGACCGTCCTTGACGCTCGCATCATTACCAGCACTCAGGATTATGTCGTTCACAGCTATCATGTCCTTGAGCAATCCGGAGAGCGCCTGACCGACCCGATGCGACAAGTCCAAATCTCCGTCCGACTGCGTGAAGCCCTTTCAGGCCAGGACCAAGCCGATCTTCAGGTTCAGCGTCGGGAAGCACGACAAATCCGGCACTTCACCGTCCCGACCCAAATCACCTTCCGGGATGAGCCTCAACGGCAAGGGACCGTCATGGAACTGATCGCTACTGATCGCCCTGGCCTCCTCTCCAAAGTAGGCCGTGCATTTTCTCAATGCGATGTACGGCTCAACAACGCAAGGATTTCGACGATTGGTAGCCGAGCGGAGGATATTTTCCTCCTGACCGGAAAAGACAACCTTCCGCTGACCGATGATCAGGTGCGACTCAAGCTAAAGGCGTCCATTGTCGAACTGGTTGGCGAGTCGTAGACCCTCACCTTTCGTGGTATAAAATTAAGGTTAATTCCCCATCCCATCTAGGTTCCCACCATGTTCAGCAAAGGAATGGAAATCGCCGGTTTCGATCCAGAACTCTGGTCCGCAATTCAGGCAGAAGAACACCGCCAGGAAGATCACATCGAACTGATTGCGTCAGAAAACTATGCGAGCCCTCGCGTACTTCAGGCCCAGGGAACGGTTCTTACGAACAAGTATGCCGAGGGCTACCCTGGCAAGCGCTACTATGGGGGGTGTGAGCATGTTGATGTGGTCGAAAGTTTAGCCATTGATCGCGCCAAGCGCCTTTTCTCGGCCGACTATGCAAACGTCCAACCACATTCTGGGTCACAGGCCAATGCGGCGGTTTTCATGGCCCTCCTGAACCCTGGCGATACGGTCCTCGGTATGAGCCTCGCCCATGGGGGCCATCTCACCCATGGCGCAAAGGTCAATTTTTCAGGAAAACTCTATAACGCGATCCAATACGGGCTGGATACCTCGACTGGACTCATCGATTACGAGGAAGTCGCCCGACTCGCCCGCGAACACAAACCCAAGATGATCATTGCGGGATTTTCTGCTTACAGCCGGGTGGTGGATTGGACATTTTTCCGCACCATTGCGGATGAAGTCGGTGCCTACCTCCTCGTGGACATGGCCCATGTTGCAGGCCTTGTGGCGGCTGGCGTGTATCCGAGCCCCGTCGGCATTGCCGACGTGACCACCACGACAACGCACAAGACACTTCGAGGTCCGCGAGGCGGATTGATTCTCGCCAAGGCCAATGAGGAAATCGAGAAAAAACTCAACTCGCTGGTCTTCCCCGGAATCCAAGGCGGCCCCCTGATGCACGTGATTGCCGCCAAGGCCGTAGCCCTCAAGGAGGCCATGCAACCTGAATTCAAAAGCTACCAACAGCGGGTGGTGACGCACGCACAAGCCATGGCCTCACGCTTCATGGCTCGGGGCCTTAATATCGTCTCTGGCGGAACGGACAATCACTTGATGCTCGTTGATCTGATTGCGCGCGGCGTTACCGGAAAAGCCGTTGATGCCGCTTTGGGACGCGCTCACATCACCGTGAACAAAAACGCTGTTCCCAATGATCCCCAGTCACCTTTTGTGACCAGCGGCATTCGGATCGGAACACCCGCCGTCACCACGCGAGGCTTCACCGAGGCCGATTGTGTCACCTTGGCTGACTGGATTTGCGATGTCGTGGACGATCTTGAAAACGACGCGGTCATCAACCGGGTGCGTGATGACGTCAGTGAGATCTGCAAGCGCTATCCCGTTTACCCCGACGCCTGATTTTAGGATTTGCGATGCGATGTCCTTTTTGTGGCGCAGACGATACGCGAGTCATCGATTCCAGGCTTTCTCAGGAAGGCGATCAGGTACGAAGACGCCGTGAATGCACCGATTGCCGTGAACGATTCACGACCTTCGAGACCGTTGAACTGACGCTTCCGCGCATCATCAAAAGCAACGGAAATCGGGAGCCTTTCCGAGAAGACAAGCTTCGAGCAGGCATGCTGAGGGCCCTTGAAAAGCGTCCCGTCGACATCGAGCGGGTCGAGGCGGCGATTGCCCGTATTGAGAAGAAACTACTCGGAACGGGTGAGCGCGAAGTGCCCTCCCGCCTGATCGGCGAAAGTGTCATGTCGGAACTGGCAGGCCTTGATCACGTGGCCTACATCCGCTTTGCCTCCGTTTACCGAAGCTTTCAAGACGTCAATGAGTTCCGTGAGGTCATCGATCACCTGGAACTCGACCCCAAATCACCTTTACCGTCCTCGGACTCTTAAGCCCATCAGCGTCTAAGGGCCATCGGAAGCCACTTTCCGAGGCTCACCCCAATACCATCGCGCCCATGAGCCCCCAAACGCCCTTTTCCGCTGACGATGCCCGCTACATGGCCCGCGCACTGGTTTTAGCGCGACAGGGACTTTGGACGACGGATCCCAACCCTCGCGTCGGCTGCGTGATTGTCAATCAGGGCGAAATCGTGGGTGAAGGCTGGCATCAATTTGCCGGTGAAGCGCATGCCGAGGTGCATGCGCTCAAGGCAGCCGGGGAAAAAGCGCGCGGCGGCACAGCGTATGTAACGCTCGAACCCTGTAACCATGAGGGCCGAACCCCGCCCTGCTCTGAAGCCCTGATCGGCCATGGTCTTCGACGTGTTGTCGCAGCCATGGAAGATCCCAACCCCCTCGTGGCCGGCAAGGGGCTTCAGCGTCTTCAAGAGGCAGGCATCATCACCCAATCGGGGCTGCTTGCAGAGGATGCTGAAAGCCTCAATCTCGGCTTCGTTCAACGCATGCGGACAGGAAGACCCTGGATTCGGAGCAAGATTGGCATGAGCCTAGATGGGCGAACCGCCATGGCCTCAGGCGAAAGCCAATGGATCACAGGGGCTGAGGCGCGTCAGGACGTCCATCGCCTGAGAGCTCGCGCATCGGCGATTGTGACGGGATCCGGAACCCTCTTAGCCGATAATCCTGCCATGACCGCCCGACCAGCGGAAGCGCAACAACCGCTGAAGCAACCGGTTCGGGTTCTCCTCGATTCCCAACTTCGCTGCCCTCGGAGTGCCCGATTCTTCCAAGAGTTCGGCAGCCATCAGGTCCTGACCCTTCAAAAACCCCACCCTGAACATGCGGCATCGACGCATCAACTCCCGGCGTCTGCCAAGGGCGGCATTGAACTGGCCGCCGTGACGCAATGGCTCGGTCAACAAGGATTCAACGAGGTGCTTTTTGAATGCGGCGCGACACTGAATGGCGCGCTGCTGGCTTCAGGCCTGGTGGATGAGTGGATCATCTACATGGCCCCCCAAGTTCTGGGTAGCGAAGGGCGAGGGCTTTTTCAGCTACCAGACCTTGAGCGTCTGGCCGACGCACCGCAACTCCACCTCGTGGAATGTCGCCAGATCGGTCAGGACCTTAGGCTGACTCTCAGACCCCGCTAGCCCACTCTCTCCTCCATTTTCAAATCGGACAACCACCACCATGTTTACTGGCATCATCCAAGCGATCGGGAAGATCGAACGACTTGAACCTCGCGGTGGTGACATGCGAATTCGGATTGCCACCGGCAAACTTCCAATCGATCAAGCCGCGATTGGCGACAGCATTGCGGTGAATGGCGTTTGCCTGACGGCCGTCGAGATTGATGCAAGAAGTTTCAGCGCGGATGTTTCAAGAGAAAGCCTTTCACGAACGACATTGGGACAGCTTGGGCCCGGTTCACCCGTCAACCTGGAAATGGCGCTGCTTCCAACCACTCGATTGGGCGGGCATCTGGTCAGCGGCCATGTCGATGGTGTGGGCCATATTCTTGAACGTGTCGATGATGGGAGATCCTGGCGCTTTACGCTTGAGGCCCCCCAGGAGCTAGCACGCTACATTGCTGAGAAAGGATCCATCTGCATCAACGGCATCAGCCTGACCGTCAACGCGGTGTCAGGGGCCCAGTTTACGGTCAACATCGTGCCACACACCCTTCAGGAGACGACCCTTGGAACCAGCAGCCAAGGGGAGGCTGTCAACCTTGAAGTCGATCTGATCGCGCGTTACCTCGAGCGCCTTCTGCTCGGCGAAAAAGCCGGAATTCCAGCGTCGGGTGTTACCATGGCACTTCTTCAGGACAATGGTTTCGCGTGATGCACAGCACGGCAGAGTTAATCGAGGAAATTCGCCAAGGACGAATGGTCGTCCTCCTCGACGATGAGGATCGAGAAAACGAAGGCGACCTGGTCATGGCAGCCAGCCATACGCGCCCCGAGGACATTAATTTCATGGCGCGATACGGCAGGGGTCTCATCTGTCTTACGCTGACCAGGGAGCGCTGTCAGCAGCTCCGCTTGCCCCTGATGGTGAATGAAAACCGGACACCCCACTCCACGAATTTCACGGTATCGATTGAGGCCGCTTCCGGCGTCACGACCGGCATCTCAGCGGCCGATCGTTCCAGGACCATTCAAGCCGCGGTCGCATCAGAGGCCAGACCGGATGATCTGGTCCAACCCGGGCATGTGTTCCCTTTAATGGCTCAGCCGGGTGGTGTCCTCAACAGAGCAGGCCACACCGAAGCAGGTTGTGATTTAGCCCGCCTTGCAGGGCTCGAACCGGCTGCCGTCATTGTTGAGATCCTCAATGAGGATGGAACGATGGCGCGCCGCGCCGATCTTGAAGCATTTGCGCTAGAACACAATCTTAAGATCGGGACGATCACTGACCTCATCGAATACCGCATTCAGAACGAAAAAACCGTCGAACGAATCTGCGAGTGCGACTTTCCGACCGAATTCGGACAGTTTCGAATGATTGCCTATCAGGATCAGGTCGATCAACGATTGCATCTGGCTCTCGTAATGGGACAGGTCCGCGGAGAGGACCCCATTCTGGTTCGGGTCCATGGTCGAAATGTATTAGGTGACCTTCTGGGTGGCAAACGGGAAGGGTCCAGCATTTCTCTTCGAAGCGCCATGCGCAGAATCGCGGAAGAAGGTCGAGGAGCCCTCGTCGTCATCCGGAAGGAAGAAGATGACAAATTCCTGGTCGAACGGATTCATCAGTACCAGATGGAAGATCATGGCATCGAATTCCCAGTCAGCACGCCTGCGACGGAAGACTGGCGAACAACCGGAACCGGGGCTCAAATCCTGGCGGATCTTGGGGTTCGCAAACTCAAAGTCATTGGCCATTCGCCCAAAAAGTATCTCGGCCTTTCGGGTTACGGTCTCGAAGTCGTCGACTTTGTGAGTTGCAATTCAGACCTCTGAGATCGAAAGCCATGTCTTCAGACCACCTGAGTCGTGAACTGAGCAAGCTCATCGCCGCCATCGAGAGAGAATGGCGCGAGGAGCTCGGCGGGCCCGAAGCACCTCTGACCGAATCCGTTTTACGAAAAGTACACCGGGTTCTGACATCACTGAAGCAAGAAAACGCTCGCTGCGAACATGAGCGCCTTTTGAACCAGATCGGCCCCGACTGGCTCGAGTCACACCCCTGGGCAGCACCCTATGTTCAGCGGATAGACGCAGCACTCGCCAGCTTAGGCGATAATTGAACGAATTAATTCACACTGACCATAAAAAACGCCAGCCATGAACCAACTCAAAACTTTTGAAGGTCACTTCAACGTCAAGGGCGCTCGCTTCGCCTTGGTCTGTTCCCGTTTCAATAGTTTCATCGTCGATGCCCTGGAAGGGGGTGCTATTGACGCGCTGATCCGCCATGGCGCAAAAGAATCAGATATTCATGTCGTGAAGGCACCCGGTGCCTACGAACTGCCGTTGGCCGTTCAGAAGGTTGCGGCCACCGGCCGTTACGATGCCATCATTGCACTCGGTGCAGTTATCCGAGGCTCAACCCCCCACTTCGATCATGTAGCCGGAGAATGCGTCAAAGGGCTAAGCAGTGTTTCACTGCAGCATGGCATCCCCGTTGCCTTCGGCGTGCTGACCGTCGACACCATCGAACAAGCCATTGAGCGCGCCGGAACCAAGGCCGGTAATAAGGGCGCGGAAGCCGCCCTATCCAGCATCGAAATGGTCAACCTGATCCGCGAATTGAATGCAGGATGAGTAGCAGCAAGACACAAGCCCGGAAAAGCGCAGTTCAGGCGATTTATCAGTGGCAAATGACGCGATACAACCTGTCGGAGATTGAGCGTCAGTTTGTTGAGGAACACGGCATTGGCAAGGGTGAACTCGGTTACTTCCAAGATCTTCTTCACAATGTTCCCGCACGTTTAGACGTTATTGATGCCGCAATTGGTGAATTCACTTCCCGGCCGGTCGAGCAAATCGATCCCGTGGAGCGAGCCATCCTTCGCATCAGCACCTATGAACTCCTCTGTCATCCAGAGGTTCCTTATCGCGTCATTGTGAACGAGGGAATCAATCTCGCTAAGGAGTTTGGGGCCACTCAGAGCCATAAATTCGTCAATGGCCTGCTGGATCGCTTGTCGAAGAAAATTCGGGACACTGAATGCGCGCATTCGGATAAATCCAGCTGAAAATGGCGTCCGGCGAATTCAGCCTGATCGAAACGTTTTTCAATCGCCCAACAGGGCGCAGTGACATCATCCTCGGTATCGGGGATGACTGCGCGTTGCTCGCGCCCCCTGCCCTCCAAAATCTGGCACTGAGCATCGATACCCTGGTCGCCGGTGTTCATTTTTTCGCCGATACAAACCCTAGAGGTCTGGGGCACAAAGCTCTGGCCGTCAACCTCAGTGATCTTGCCGCAAGTGGCGCCAAACCGGCGTGGTGTTCTCTTGCCCTCACACTTCCCCAAATTGATGAGGCCTGGTTGAGTGAATTCTCTGCAGGCTTTTTTGCCTTGGCCGCACAGCACGACATCGCACTGATCGGGGGAGATACGACGCAAGGTCCTCTCGCCATCACTGTTCAGGTCATCGGCACAATCCCTGAAGGAGAGGCCCTACTCCGATCGGGTGCAAAACCGAACGACCTCATTTATGTCAGCGGGCCCATTGGCAATGCGGGACTGGGCCTTCTGGGCCGACAAGGTTCCTTATTCATCGAGGACCCTGCACTCTACGCTGCGCTCGAAACGCCGAACCCTCGGGTGGCGCTGGGACAGGCGCTTCTCGGAATGGCCAATGCCTGCATAGATATCTCCGACGGACTCGCCGCAGATTTATGCCATATTCTTGAGCGAAGTCAGGTGGGCGCAGACATCGAATGGGATCGACTGCCTCTCTCAAAGCCCGTCCGGAAATTTATCGATTGCAGTGGAGATCTAGGCTTTCCCCTCAGAGCCGGCGATGATTATGAACTGTGCTTCACTGTTTCCCCTAAGCATCAAGAGGACGTTGAGCGCATTTTTCGCCAACTGAACTTGGACGGAGCCTGCATCGGTCGCATTGAGTCAAAACCCGGTCTTCGCATCAGAACAGGTTCAGGGCTGATCGATTTGGTCAAAAGTGGATATGAACATTTCAAACCCTCCTAAGACAAAAAAAAGGAAGCAAGCGAAGATTCCGGCTCACATCGCTTTCAGCAATGTTTGGTGCTTTCTGGGTCTGGGCTTCGGTTCGGGGCTTTCGCCCAAAGCACCAGGGACTCTGGGAACGCTGGCAGCAATTCCCCTGTATTGGCTCGTGTCAGGTACTTCGCCAATGCTCTATATCGGAATTACGATCGTGCTGTTCTTGGCGGGAATATGGATCTGTCATGAAACAGAACAAAAAATTGGGATTCAGGATCACTCTGGGATCGTCTGGGATGAAGTGGTTGGTCTTCTCGTCACAATGACCTTGGTACCCCCATCATGGGCAACGCTGATCGTCGGCTTCCTCTCATTTAGGCTCTTTGATGTTCTCAAGCCTTGGCCAATTCGTTGGTTTGATCGCAAAGTTCATGGCGGTCTCGGCATCATGCTGGATGACTTGATAGCGGCACTGATGGCTTGTGCGGCAACGCATCTGATTTTGGCCCAAATCAGCCTTTAACCCAGCGATATCGAACGAAACCACCTCATCAAACCACCACAGCTCTTGCACGAGGGAGACTTACCTGCGTATAATGGCGGGATAATCGCGGGGTGGAGCAGTCTGGTAGCTCGTCGGGCTCATAACCCGAAGGTCGTAGGTTCAAATCCTGCCCCCGCTACCAAATTTTCTGGTTAATCCAGACAAAACCAAAGGAATTGCAATGCAATTACTTTGGTTTTTTTGTGCCTAAAATACTTGTCTATGAAGCGCGGTTGCCAATACTCCCTGGCACCAGAGGCTCACCTCGTCGGGGTTTCCACTCTGGCCGGCAAACTCCCCATTTAACCTCTAGGCTAGCTTAATCCAAAGACCCCCAAAGGATCTCGCCAGCACTGATGTCAATGGTTTTATTGGTCACCCGGTTTGACACTTTCTTCTGCCGGGGCACGCTACAAGACCTTGAAACTCGTAAAACACTTCTATCCAAAGACAGGCGCTAAGCACCTTTGGCAAGCCACATTTACCCACCGGTGCGGGATATGCCACAGCAATGTGTGGGTATTGATGCCCTTGGTCTCCCTCTTGAAATGGAGTGAACTTCCATTTAACCAATGACTTAAGATGCATAGACAGGATAAGTCATTGAAATTGTGAGCCCTCGGGAATTGCCTCGCCATGAAACAGAGCTTATTCCTAACTGGCATATACATTGCCTCTCGAAGGGCGCCTCAGAAAATTCTGCAACCCTCGTCATCTCCAAAACGTGCTCATCTGGCGTCTCTCATTAGCCTGCAATTTTTACGTGGAGATCGGACCTCTTTCCAAAAATGCCGATGCCAAACTCTAAAGACCGCAAGCCCTTACAGTTGAATTCACGATCACCAAACATCGTGATTATTGCAGGCGCCCAAAAAGCCGGCACAACTTCGCTATATGCGCTCTTGGATAGTCATCCCCAAATTGCCATGAGCGCCATTAAAGAACCCAATCGGTATTGCACCGACTTATGGCCGTTCTTCGCTCAACACTTCAAGCCCCCCACACCAAAGGATATTGCGGAATTATTGGCTCGAGGAAAAACACAGCATATCGGGTTAATTCAGGACGAACATAGCTATGACCTCTTGTTCCGAGGTACTTTTGCCGATGTCCGATGGATCGGTGAGGCCAGCGCCTCTTATCTCTGCTCGCTGGATGCCGCACGTGAAATTGCCCGCTTCCGTCCCGGGGCTAAGATCATCGTTATTCTTCGTGACCCTTTTAACCGTTTGCTATCTCAGCACACCATGGGTGAACGAGATGCCAAGACAACTCGGTCCCTTGGATCCGCTATTCGCCAGGAACTTCTGGATCGTAAAAACGGAAAACAACCCTACCCCTCACTTCTCGGATCTAGCCTTTATGGGGCAGCTCTTGAGCGATTTTTCTCCCATTTTCCACATAACCAGATTCTTTTAATAGATTTTTCAGAGCTTTCAAAACCAGAGGTTTTGGTTTCAAAGATTGCTTTGTTTCTTAACGTGGATCCCGAGGGGTTCAACTTATCCATGCCTCACCGAAACGAGTCAGTTTCAGCAAGACATGCCGGGTTGAATCGCCTATTGGTGAACTCCGGCCTGAAGCACATCATCAGATCCACCATCCCTCAAACTCTAATTGACCAACTGAAGCCCCTCTACTATGAGAAGAGATCCAGCAATCAGCCTCTCGAGGCAACCATTCATGAGGAGTTGATGGATGTTTTCCGAAGCGATTTGACGTTGCTGACAGAGTTGATTGGCTATCGCCCCGCATGGCCTTGGATCAAGACTTACCTTAATGAGTAACCCGGGTCACCGAGTCAACATCAAAGGGGGGACGCATCCGCTCCTCCGGGAGAAACCCTGTTCTTCAGACTGGGAGGGACAGCGGTCAATTCGAAGGATTGGGGACTTTCTTGTGTTCTTACTTATTCCCCCAAACCATGTAAGCCATGGAATCAGTCAAGCGGGCCTCCGAAGATCGGCTCTACCCGAAACCTGCGCAGGAAGTCCTGCTGTCTAGGACGAGCTTGTCATAACAAGGCCGGATTCCAATTTTCATTCGACCTTACCACTCGGCAGATAGCCTGTTAATTCAACGTAACCCCGGCCCAGAAGATGATCGCTATGGGGGTCAAGCACATCCACCGCGCCTTCCCAGTAGGTCGCATCATGCCGAAATTCTTGGTCGGCAACCACCGGCCGAATCATCAGTTCTCTCCCCAAAGGCTGAACCCACAATGTCCAACCCGAGGGGTAGTCATACCCCTTAGGACTTTTCCATTTTGAAATGGATGCCAAACGGACATCGGCTTGTGTCACGTGGTGGGATGTTCCATCTCGAGCAATCAACGCCCCTGAGCTCAAAGGATCCTCTTCGCCGTTTTTACGGCGCATGCGGAAGTACATGAGATCCTCTCCGCTATCGAGCTGAAGGGAAAACCAATCCCATCCCGCCTGATCGGGCGCCAACATGCTGGTACTCCATTCCCGATCAAGCCAGGCCAATCCAGAGACCGGAAGAGCCGTTCCATCCAGACTGACATGACCCTGTGCATGCATCCGGGTCATGGAGTAATAGTAAGAAGCGTTTCCAGGCTCCGCGCTTTTCTGGCTGAGCCCATGATTTCCTTGAAGGACGGGCGCTTTGCCCGGAATCAGCATCAAGTCCAGTGCGATGCCATCTTGAAGAGCGCGAAAATGCCACTGCTCGGGGTCCGCTTTTGAGGCCTCAAGCACCCAGTCATCCAACCAGACCTTGAAGGGGTGAGCCTTCGCACCGGCAAGTCCAATCGCCTCTCTGGATATGCGCTGGAAGGATTGATACCGCTGGTTCGCTACATCCGTTAGCGCAAAATGCGCCATCCAGGCATCCTGCCCAGCCCAATGCGAAGCCCCAGGACGTTTGCCACGACGAATACCGTGCCGAAAGAAGGTGATCTGAAATCCAAATCGCCGGCCATTCGGACCCTCGAGGTTTCCAGTGACATACCACCACTCATCCCGAAAATTCGGATGCGGTCCATGATCGGCAGGAAAGTGAAATGGACGAGGCGTTAAAACGCGATCAAACCCAGCGCTGTCCGCGTGCTGCAAGGTTGCCGCGACCCCCTGAGTCTGGGGTGGCGCCTGATCGCAGCCAAGAAAACCGAGTGAAATTACCATCCACAACAAAGACAAGCCCAAGTGTCGCATGCTACTCCTCCCTCAGGCCCAAGGCCGGCGGGGTTCGCATCGCCAAGCGGGCCGGATAGGCCCCTGCCAAGAGGGCCGCCAAGATCGCCAGTAGCACCGCGATGAGCAAGGGCCCCACGGAGACCGTTAAATCCATTGTCCAGCCAAACGAGCGAAGGTTAATCACTCGGACCAGCGCAACGGCGACGGCGATACCCAGAGGAATGGCCATCACGCCCGCCATCAACCCCATAAAACCCGTCTGGAGCAAAACCAAACCGCCCGTCTGCCACGGGCTCAATCCGGTCGCTCGCAAGACCGCCATTTCCCGACGCCGCTCATACTGGAGGGCCATGAGCGCACTGACGATACCCACAAATGCCACACCGACGGCAAGAAGCCGAAGCACCTGAGTAATCGCAAAGGTTCGCTCAAAGGTTTCCAGAGACACCTCTCGAATTTCCTTGTTCGAACGGACCGAAAGGGGTTGATGGCTCTCCATTAATCGCCGGTCAAGCTCGGCCCGAACCTGTTCGATATCAGCGCCTTTTTTCAGATAGAGCCCCAGCGAGGTGTTGGTATGGTCATGCCAGAGGGTGTTATAGAGTCTACGGTGCATGACGATTAACCCTTGATCAGAGCGATAGTCAAAGAAAATCCCTTCGACCTTTAAGCTCACCGAACCGATCCCCGTCATCATTTCAAGGGAATCACCGGCCGCTAGATGGTGTCGTTGCGCGTAGGGCTCTGAAATGAAAATTCCCTTGAGATCGGGAAATTGCGCCCAGAGCTTGCGGCCATCCACATTCTTAAAGCGAAAGCCGGGATCATCGAGATCCGGTGGATCCAAAGCCAGCACTTCGCTCTCCCCTTTCGAGGTTGAAACGAAAAGTCGCCGGCCGGTCCCCGTGCGATCGACCCCAGAAATGGAACTGAGTCGATCTTCGAGATCCTGAGGCAGCGGCGGCGTTCCTCGTGGGGTCGATTGGGGCATGGCAATGTAGATATCTGCCTGAAGGATTTGATCCAGCCATTCCGCAATCGACCCACGAAAGCTTTCGATCATCGTCCCAACCCCAATGCTGACGGCAATCGCAATCGTGAGTGCTGCAATCGCCAATCCGGACCGGCTCAGGGTGGCGCCAATTCCACGCACCGCCAAACGCAAAAGCCAAGCGCCCGAGAGAGGCGCGAGCCACACGACGATTCGAACACCGAGTAAAAGCACCATTGGACAGAGTAGCCCATACCCCAAGAGCAACAAAAAGACCCCGGCGATGGCAGGGACCAAACCGGAGAGATGGGCCATCAAAAGCCCTGAGGCCAGGACGAGCGCGAAAACGCCCATCAACCCGACCCACGGCAGCAATCGTCTCGCAGAACCTTCAGCACCAGAGCGTGCCCGCGCGATGATCGGTGACGTCATGGCGGCTTCAATCGCAGGCCCCAACGCCGCCACGACGGCAACCCCAATCCCGAGGCAAAGCCCATAGACCAAAACCCACGGTTCGATCAGAAACTCGGTGACGGTCAGCACAAAATAAATATCATTGATGGTCTGGGTCACCATCTTTAAAAGCGCACGGGCCGCGAGGACGCCAAGGGCCAACCCCAAGCTGCCCCCCAAGAGACCCAAAAGAGCGGCCTCCAGCAGAATTTCTCCGAGCAATTGGCGACTGGTTGCCCCAAGAACACGCAAAGACGCGAGAAGTTCGCGCCGTTGAAGCACCGAAAAGGCCATGGTGTTGTAGATCAGGAAGGATCCGACCAAGAGCGCCAAGAGACTCATCGCCCGAAGATTGAGCTCAAAGGCCGCCGTCATATTTTGTGTGGCACTCTGTCGCCCTGCGGCTGAACTGAGCTCAACCCCTTTGGGTAAGAATGCCCTGATTTTTGCCTCAAGCGCCGGATCCCCGGCGAGGACCAGATCAATGCGGTCTAGCCGGCCAACGCGCCCGAGGACTTCTTGCGCCGTTGAAATATCGCCAAGCACCATGCCTTCCAGGGCGGGATCCGGTGCCAAGCTGCCTTCGGCATATCCGACGAACTTGAGGTCATAGGGACGCGTCTCGACCACGATATGGAGCGTGTCACCGGGTCGAAGCCCCAGCCGCCTCGCCGTCACCGCCGAAAGCAACACCGTATCGGGCTCGGTCAAAAGACGAAGCCCCTCATCCCCTCGGGCCGCATGGACAAATCGGCTTCCCAAATTTTGTTCGGAAAAAACGTCAAAGCCAATCAGACGGAGTGTGGTGGGGCCGAGACTGATATAGCCCTCAACGGCGGGCGCACTTTCACGCACACCCGCCTCCACGCGAAGTTGGGTGAAGAGCGACTCCTCTAAGCCTTCAGGTCCACCCGTCAGGTGATGGGTATATCGACCGGTCAAGGCGTCCATCGACAAGGCAAATGCACGGTGGGTACTCTGCGCCGCCAAATCAATGGAGACGACCATCGCAACACCCAGCGCCACCCCCAAAATAGCCAGAAGCAACTGCACCGGATGACGGATGAAGTGGCGCCGGTTCGCTCTTGCCAGAAGACTCATGGGCTGTGATCCGCCTCAATCTTCCCGCCGACCAACCGAACCACACGATCTGCGCGACTGGCCACCTCGGCGCTGTGGGTCACCATGATGAGCGTATGCCCTTTTTTGCGGATCAGTCGATCCAGCAGATCCAAAATCTGCTCACCCGTTGTCGCATCCAGATTCCCTGTGGGCTCATCCGCCAGAACCAACCGGGGTTGATGGATCAATGCACGAACGATGGCCACCCGCTGCTGTTCTCCTCCTGAGAGTCGGTCAGGGAACGAGTTTGCACGATCCTTGAGCCCGATCTCGTTGAGAAGATTTAACGCATCCTTTCGACCCACCCCCTCTGAAATCCCGTTGAGCTCCAGAGGCAATAACACATTTTCAAGAACGGTCAGGGTCGGGATCAGATTAAAAAACTGATAGATGAAACCGATATGTTGTCGACGCCACTGGGTCCTCGCAGGTTCCTTCTTGTCGGCAAGATTCACTCCGGCCACAAGGATCTGCCCCGAGCGTGGCGAATCCAATCCGCCCATCAAGTGAAGCAGCGTGGACTTTCCTG
>JBEBBO010000045.1:0-4319 GCA_041158345.1 Pseudomonadota bacterium
GCCCAGATCCTGAAGATCAATCAAGATGATATCGAATTGATCCATCATTTCGGGCGTGGGTCGCCTGACCTCCCCATAAAGGCTATAGACCGGAATTCCAAGACTAGGGTCCAGATAGTCGATCGATTCGACCATGTTGTCTTGCTTATCTCCCCGAAGCCCGTGTTGAGGGCCAAAAGCTGCTGTCAGTTGCAGTGAAGGGCAAGCAGAGAGTGCATCGAGCGTATGCTGGAAATCTTTAGTAATTGATGCTGGATGCGCGAGAATCGCGAGCCTTCGGCCGGCAAGTTCAGCCATCATGGATGGGGTCGAGAGCAGGTGGTCTATACCGAAATTCATAGGGAAAAAGGGCGTTCTTAAACTACAGCGCTACAAAACTATCAGGGTGGTGGAAGTCGGGTTTGTCCGAAGGATGCATGATCGCCCAGTAACTTATCTCCCCGTTTCTATCCTTGAGGATAACCGATAATCCGATTTCCAATGGATGGTTACCGGGGAGCGTGTCATGGATGATGGACCATGGAATCTTTGCCTCCAAAAAGAAATCGTCGCTCTGGGTTTGAGTTGAGGTGGTCGGGGGCTCATGAGCCTGCGGTCGCTCAAGGTCCGCTCGATAGCCACGAAATCGGTAGAACGCCCAATGGCCAGCGGGCGAAAAGTTGAACTCAATGTACTGCTGAGTTTGGTTTCTTTGTCGAAGAAAGACTTCGAAACATGTTGCCTGCCACAAGTCATCTTCTCGAGAGGGCATTGTGCAGGGATTCGGAATCAGAAGCTCGCTGAGAGCTCCCCTGACACGATAGACAACATCCAGTGTCAATTCACAGAATTCAATCTTGGATTCTATCTGCCGGACGAGTGATGAAGCGGACGAAGTTGAATGAGGAGCGAGGGGTCGAATCACTTGATCAACATGACTGGAACGTCAGCGAGTTGAATCACCCGAGAGGGAAGAGATCCCAGGAGTAATGCTGTCAGCGTACTGATAGTCCGGTACCCAATCACAATCTGGTGTACGTCATTCTGCCGCGCGAATTGCGCGATGACTTCGGCCGCATCGCCGACACAAATATGATATTCGAAAGGACGTTGAGCGGACTGTAACTGCTTTATGGCGCCTTTGAGCTGCTTCATGCCTTCCTCACGCTGGAAGTCTTGAATTTGATCGTGACTCAAAAACATGCCGACATCCCCATGGATGGCCGGTTGCACATTGATCAGATGAATTTGGTACGGCGTTTTGATTCGGTCAAGCCAATGGATGAGGGATCCAATGGTCTCCTTACGAATTTCGTTTTCTTCGATGGGAACAAGAAGCTTTAGCATGGGTTCACCCTGATTTCGATCAACGACCTTTGGTCTTGGTCTTTTGTTTTCTAGTTCCGGATTTGCTTTTTTGCTTTGCATGAGCGAGATCGACGAGCACAGCCTCGCGATCTCCCGCAGCCCGCGCTTTCATTTTTCCAATCAAAAGGACTAACCCAGCAAAGGCATAAGGAAGAATTTGGTGCGTCATCGCACCCTCGTTGAAGATATCCACTGCCGCGAGAGCAGGCTCAGTGACCAACATTTCACCCGCAACAAAGCCCAAGATCGCAGCACCGAGCTCGATAATCACGGGATATCGTTCCATCAGGCGAAGAATGATGGCGCTCCCGAAGATGACGATCGGAATGCTGATGGCCAAGCCGACGATCAACATCAGTTGATTGCCTCCGGCTGCTGCGGCAACGGCAAGCACATTGTCGAGGCTCATCACCAGGTCGGCAATTAATATGGTTCTGACCGCTGATGCCAGCGTGTTGTGGGAATTAATGCTGTTCTCATCCGTTTCTTCCGGTGAGAGCAGTTTGGATGCGATCCAGAGAAGCATGATGCTGCCGAACAATTTGAGGAACGGAAGCATTAGGAGTTGGAGTGCGGCGAAAGTCAGGCTGATTCGCATCAGAATTGCCGCTAGAGATCCCAATACAATGGCCCGGTTGCGGTCCTCGACCGGCAGTGATCTTGCCGCAAGCGCAATCACTACGGCGTTGTCACCGGAGAGCACGATGTTGACCATCATGATCTGGCCGAGATCGAGCCAGAAAGCGGGATCACTGAGGTTGAACGGCATACGAATGTCTCTGATTGATGGGCAACTGCGGAAGCAAGGTGGCTCTTTGAGTAAAGGCAGCGGCCCCCGATTCTATCAGGCGGGGTGCTTTAGAGGGGGAAGCGCGGGTGATTCGCCGCGAATGCCTGATCGGAGATGGGCCAGTCTTTGGATCCAGTTCGCTACGGAGCTTAGAAAATGATATCCGAGAGTCTGGCCGTTCCATCGGTCAAGGGGGGGGGCAGACACAGCCGCGCCCCCCTTTGGCGGGAAAGACTACTTCTTTTTCTCTTCGGTCGTCGCGTTGTCGCGAGGCAGAATTGGTGTTTCAGTACTGATTTTCAGGTCAGAAAGCAGGTTGAGTTCATTTTCAATTTGGAGAAATTGTCCTGCGATGATTGGAGAGGTCGCCTTTTTGACGCGGTTGTAATACTTGCGCCAGAGGTCATTGCGATCATCACGGATTTTCAATGAGCGCAGCGCCAAGTTATCAGCGATCTCGTTGTTCATGTTTTCGTAGTTGGCCGCATAGTCGCGGATGATGCTGTAACGCTCATCATAGATTTTCTTGAGCTCCGCCTCGTAGGCGTAATACTCCTTCCAGAATGCGTCATGTTCAGAAGCGCTGAGGTTCAGGGCCTTCTCGATGAGGGCCACCTTTTTTTCACGGTACTTCGCGCGATCTGCATCCAGCGCCTTCATCTCGGGATCATTGGCTGTAACCGGAGTCAGGGGCTTGGGTGTCTGGGCGCAACCGAAGAGGAAGAGTCCTGCGATAAAAGTGCCAGCGGCAAGCAGGCGGGAAGCTTTGTTCGAGTCAATCATGGTGAGATCCTTAATAAAGGTCGAATTGCGGGAGCCATTCGGTCAGATTGCATTCTATCCCATGGACTAAAGCACGGACATCCGTCGATAGGTCAAGCTTGAATTGCTATTCTTTTGGGTTTCTAAGCCGACTCGCGGAGGCCATACTTTCTGACGCGATACCGAAGGGTTTCCCGCGTGGTTCCCAATGCGCGGGCCGCGGCAGTGACATTGCCTTGGTGAGCGGTCAATGTGGTCTCGATGATGTAGCGGTCCATATCATCAAGATCCATGCTGCCATCCAGCGGAATGTAGAGGCCGTTGGTCGAATTTGGTTGCGTTGAGGTGGGCAGGTTGCTCGCTGACGAAAGCTTGAGCCATTGCTCAGGGAATGTGGGGCCATCAGCGAATAGGACACAGCGTTCGACGACGTTCCTTAATTCACGAACATTGCCGGGCCAGTCGTAGCGATGGAGTTCGCCCCAGACGGAATCAGGAATGATTTTGACCTGTTTGCCTGCCTTGGCATTCAGTTCGGCAACAAAGATTGGGACGAGTTCCTCCAGATCCTCTTTTACATCCCTAAGTGAAGGAAGTTCGAGCCGAAAGACACTCAATCGATGGTAGAGGTCGCTACGGAATCCCCCCTCGCGAACCATCGCCTCAAGATCCCTGTGGCTCGCCGCCAAAACCTGGACGTCTACGCTGATTTCACGTTCTGACCCGAGTCGCCTAAACTTTCGATCCTCGATTGCTTTTAGCAGTTTGGACTGAAGATCGAGAGGCATTTCTCCGATTTCATCCAAAAAGAGGGTGCCCCGATCAGCCTGTTCAATCAATCCGCGATGTCGGCCTATTGCGCCGGTGAAGGCGCCGGCTTCATGGCCGAACAACTCCGATTCCATGAGGTCTCTGGGAAGCGCGGCACAATTGAGTTCGACTAGTGGATGTGCCCCCCTGGGGCCGCCATGGTGCAAAATTCGAGCGACCAGGCCTTTACCGGTCCCCGTTTCTCCTCCGATCACGATAGCGCTGAAGGGAACTTTCGTTAGTCGATCCAGCATTTCGCGGATCTGTTGGGCCTTCTGACTTCGGCCAGCATAGGCTTGCGACGAGTAACGGCGGGATCCTGCTTCCGCTTGGTCAAGTAACCGACGCTGCGCAATCGTGGTTCTTTTGGCGCTGGAGATGACCAGGTCGAGGCGGTCCATTTCGCAAGGTTTTTCGAGGAATTCATAGGCGCCCAGACGAAGGGCTCGAACGGAGTCTTCAATAGCGCCATAGCCGGTCAGAAAAAGCCATTCGCAATAGGTCAGACTGCCCTTGATCTCCTCCATGAAGTCGAGTGCGTTCCCATCCGGCAAATTCATGTCAGACAAGATGACCAAAGGTTCGACTCTCTGAACCGAGAGAATTGTTC
>JBEBBO010000046.1:0-14456 GCA_041158345.1 Pseudomonadota bacterium
AGCAGCCATGAACGAGCCGTTCTTGAGCTGGGCATGAATCATCCGGGAGAAATTCGTTATCTTGCCGATATTGCGCAGCCCACCGTCGCTCTCGTCAACAATGCGCAACGCGAGCATCAGGAGTTCATGGGAACCGTCGAGGCAACCGCACACGAAAATGGTGCGGCTCTCAGCGCATTGCCTGAGTCGGGTCATGCTGTTTTCCCCGCCGATGATGCGTGCGCCCCGATCTGGAGAGCGCTCGCCAAGGATCGAGACGTTCTGGACTTCGGCTTCAAGAATCCAGCCCGGGTTCAGGCTAGCTGGCAGAGTCAAGCCGAGGGGATGGTTCTCACGTTAAAAACCCCGCAAGGCACAATTGCACCGCGGCTCGCCCTTGCGGGCGCACATAATGCGCACAATGCAGCAGCGGCAGCATCAGCCGCATTGGCCGCAGGTCTCTCATTAGCCGATATCCTTCAAGGATTGGAGAGCTTTCGCCCGGTCACGGGACGAGGTGTCATTCTGCGATCCACCCGAGGTGCCACGCTGATTGATGACAGTTACAACGCAAATCCCGACTCCGTGCTCGCGGCCATTGACCTACTGGCTGACCGACCGGCGCCTGCATACCTCATTCTGGGGGATATGGGCGAGGTCGGTGAAAAGGGACCGGAGTTTCATGCCGAAGTAGGCCTCTATGCCAGAGCGCGCGGACTCGGGGGACTTATCACCTTTGGTGTCCTTGCAAGATCAGCATCAAAGGCCTTTGATGGACCAGAGGCCCGACACGTTGAAAGCTTCGATGCACTGCTTGAGGCAGTTGAACCTTTGGCCACGCGTGAGGCGACGCTTTTGATCAAAGGGTCACGATTCATGAAGATGGAGCGCGTCATTGCTGCTTTGACTGGAACAGCCTCCGACAATCACTGATCACCCTCAGGGGAACCTTTTCATGACCCTCCCCCCGTTTGATCCTCTGACGTTCACCAATCGATTTGTTCGCGATCTTCCCCAGGATCCTATTCCAGAGAACTTCATCCGCCGGGTGGAGGGCGCAGCTTACTCAAGGGTCACGCCAACGGCAGTGCGCGCCCCGACCCTGATCAGTTTCATTCCAGAGATGGCTGAGACCCTCGGCTTTGCAAAGGATGCCCCGACCCACCCCGACTTTCTGAAGGTCTTTTCGGGCAACGCAACCCACTCGAGGATGGCGCCTTATGCCTCCTGTTACGGGGGACACCAATTTGGCCATTGGGCAGAGCAACTCGGTGACGGCCGGGCCATCAATCTCGCGGAAGTGCGCTGCCCAGATGGGCAGCACCTGACACTGCAACTCAAAGGCGCAGGCAAGACCCCCTACTCTCGATCGGCAGATGGCCGAGCGGTTCTTCGCTCTTCCCTAAGGGAATATATCTGCAGCGAGGCGGTTCATCACTTAGGCATTCCGACCACACGCTCACTCACCCTGATTGCGACCGGCGAACCCGTGATTCGCGACATGTTTTATGACGGGCACGCCAAAGCCGAACCTGGCGCCATCGTTTGTCGGGTCGCGCCGAGCTTTACCCGGTTTGGCCACTTTGAGCTGCCTTCGGCCCGCCGTGATCTAGACCTTCTCAAGCAGCTCGTCGACTTTTCATTGCGCGTTGAATTCGAGGGGCGCTTTGAATCGAGTCCCGAGGGTTATTGCGCATGGTTTGCGGAAATCGCTCAAAGGACGGCTCGCCTCATGGTGGACTGGCAACGCGTCGGATTCGTTCACGGCGTAATGAACACCGACAATCTCTCCATTCTGGGTCTGACCATCGACTATGGACCTTATGGATGGCTTGAAGGCTTTGACCCAAGATGGACCCCAAATACCACGGATGCAGAGGGACGCCGCTATGCCTTTGGCCAGCAACCTCACATTGCACGCTGGAACTTGATCCGGCTGGCCAATGCGATCTATCCCCTGATCGGAAAAGCACAACCACTCGAGGAGGTGATCACTGAATTTGATCGGACATTTGAGACCCTCTGGCATCAAGCCATGGCAGCAAAGTTGGGACTAGGCGCGTCCTTAGGCGCTTCAGGGGAGTCCCTCACGGAATCACTCTGGTCGCTTTTATTACTGCGCGAAACGGATTACACCCTCTTCTTTCGTGGTCTTTCAGCCTGGGACCCCCTCGAGATCAATACCTTGAGCGACCATGTGCCTGGCTTTATCAAGACGGCCTGGTACGACGAGTCCCCCGCTTCAGATGCCATCGTGACGCAGGTCCTCGACTGGCTAAGGAAATATTCGCATGAAGTTCAGCAAAGAGGTCTTAGCGAGAATGAGCGAAAACGGCAGATGCAGGCCGTTAACCCCAAATTCATCTTTCGGAACTATCTGGCTCAAGAAGTCATCGATGATATCGAACAGGGGGATACGGCGCGTTTGGAACGCCTCCTGAACACCCTCAAAAAACCTTACGACGAGCAGCCTGAAAACGCTGATTTTGCTCGAAAACGTCCCGAATGGGCACGACATCGGGCCGGGTGTTCGATGCTCTCCTGCAGCTCCTGACCAGCATCGGAACGGGGCGGACCGCACCAGAATTGAGCGAAAACGCTGCGTAAGCCCCTCGCATTGGCTTGGGATCTCCAGCCTTATGGCATGGCACGCGATCTGCAAAGTTTTTCACTGCACACAGCCCCGGCAGGGCTGTGGCGCATGACCCAACCGAGCGGAGGATCCCATGACGATGCGTCTTTCCAATTCCCCCGTCCTTCTGGCGAATCCCCTCAGGGCGAGGGATCTCACCCGAAAGGATTACATCACGGCTGGAGACGACTCCGAAACGCTGGGAATACTGAAGCGCTTTGAGCGTTTCATTTCCCCCAATCTGACGGGAACTACAGTCCCTCCAGAGGACTTACTAGACGCCTTCATTCAGAGAAACAGCTGGTTACGTTGAACGGTTTTAGCCCTTCCGAGGCAAAAGAAAAGGCGCCTGACGCGCCTTGGGATCCTCAAATATTTTAGGGGAGCACGAAGGCCCCCCTAAAACGATGCGGTTTCACTCCAATTGGGACAGGTCAATGTCCCCATGACGGAAGGGAATCCAATCGTTGTATTCAGGGCGATATTGAAGGCCATAGGGCGTGTTCAGGTAAACCTTGGGCGGATTGTCCTGGTGCTGCTGGCACTTAGGAATGTCCATCTGGCCGGACGGCAAGAAAATCTTGTCGACGATCTCCTGAATCCCCACCTCGCGACCTGCCTCCTTCGCTTCCTTTACATACGCTCGCGCAGCATCGGAGAGCGCCCAAGCCTCTTCCACCATAGCAAAGTAGTCGATTTTTTCAGCCATAGTTCAATCTCTATTAAAGAAATACAGCCCCCACTGATCACGAAGGCTTGACGGACTAATTCTAGCGCAACCACCAATCAAAGTTGAAATAAACAAACTCCAAAGCCTCGATTAGCCGTGTCAAAATCATGCATCGGCAGAGCAATCCAATCTAAATCGTGTCAGCGCTCTAAATCTATGGACATCTACTGGATCTATGACATTCCAAACTGGCAACTGGCCACCGGAATCATCAGCCTCTACCTTTTCATGTCACTTGCAGGTCTCTTTCTCCTGAGAGGATGGATCTACCGCACATTTGATGTCAGTGCGGAAACCAACGAGATGACCAATGGCATTTTTTCCGGCGTCGGAGTTCTTTATGGACTTCTGGTCGGCTTGGTGGCCGTTGCTGGCTGGGAAAACTTTAATGATGTCGATGATCTGGTCGCCAAAGAGGCTGCAGCCGTAGGCGCTCTCTACCGGGATATCAGCGCCCTACGTCAACCCGCCAAAGCTCGACTTCAAGGCCAAATTCGAATCTATCTGGATGAAGTCATTCACGTGGCATGGCCCCTTCACCAAAAGGGGGTCGCCGATACCGAAGGCTCAAGGACCCTCTCCAGGCTTCATGCGGAAATGACGCATTACAAGCCAGTGGTTGGCGCAGATGAAGATCTTTTCAAAGAGGCCCTAACCGCATTCAACCGCCTCTCGGAAGCCCGACGTATGCGCCTTGACGAGGTAGGCACAGGGATCCCCGGGACGTTCTGGATCGTCATCTTGGCGGGGGCCATCCTCAACCTACCGCTGCTATATCTCTTTCATACCAACCGCCTCAGAACCCATGTGGCAGCCACCGGCGCTTATGCGCTTTTCATGGGCTCTATGCTGTTTCTGCTGGTCGCGGTAGACAATCCCCTTCGCGGCGAGGTCAGCATCCCCCCGGACTCATTTCAGGAGGTTCTTGACAACCTCGAGAGTCTGGATCCAGAGTACTGGGGAGAGAAGGTGCCCCCCCGCTGATTCTGAGTAAGGCCCCCATGAAAGATCAACCTCAATCCCTCGAATGCAGCCACCCGCAGTTTGATGCGGCCCTTTCCGAACTCTTTCCGGGCGCGCTTCGCATGGAGGAGTATTTCGAGAAAACCACCGCGGCACTGACGCCTGATGGCTTTGTGGATGACAACACGCTGGGTATTGTGGCCACCTGCAGGGATGAAATTGCATCACCCTTGGAGACTGAGATCGTCCGACACTGGGGGAGAACATTCAGCTGCAGAAGCCTTGGCGGATTTCTTCTCCTCGGCCGGACAGGCATCAAAACAGGCATCAGTCATGCCCCACTCGTCCATCAGCGACGAAGGTTTGTCATGTATGCCATGCCGCACATTGCATTGTCCGATAAGGGCGTTCCTGGCGTGGTAATGCGTGAAGGTATTGAAGAAGCGTCCCATGCCTGCGGATCTTTGGATGCCGTGGTCTCGCAGCTCAAATCGGGCCGAATTGATCTACACATGGACTTTGAAGATCTAGAGCAATCGTGCGTTCGCCAAAAACTGCTCTCAAATCTTCACTACGGACAAGAGGTCGATCTCGTCAATATGACCCGTCTTGCCGCAAAAATCATCCACAAGGATACCGATCGATTACTGAGCAACCTGGCCAGGCCCAATGAATATGATTATGCTTTTTTCATCGGCATTCTCATCCATGGACCAGAGAATCAGAACTGGATCTGGCATGAACATGCAGAGGTTCAGACGGGGCCCGAGCCCGGACATCGCAGGGCACTGGATCTGAACGTCTAGGCAATCGAACCCATCACCACCCAGACGTCAGCTTAAATCTATCGCCATGAACCAGCTATTTGTGATCGCTTTGGGTGGCTCACTCGGCGCCGTCACTCGATTCTGGACCGCTAATACCATCTACGGGATTTTCGGCCGAGAGTTCCCTCATGGCACCCTCTTTATCAACGTGTCGGGCTCTTTCCTGATGGGATTCCTGACGGAATTACTCATACAGCGATTTCCCATCGCCGTAGAGTACCGCGCCGCTATTCTGATTGGCTTTCTCGGCGCCTATACGACCTTCTCAAGCTTTGCTCTCGAAACGTATTTCCTGCTCGATCAAGGCGCGTATTTCAAGGCATTGGCGAACGCCTTCTTAAGCGTCGTTCTCTGTGTCGGCGCCGTTTGGATCGGCCTGGTCTGGGCCAGAACAATCTTTGACGGCAGCCAGATCAGTTGGACCACGCATGAACACGCCTATGTCATGATGGCCGCTGGCTGGGCTCTGGTCTTTGCTCTAGCCGTTGGCATCTCCGTTCTTGCGGCCTATGAGGGGTGGCCGTCGAGCATCCAGAGCGTGACTCAGATTTCTCTGCTAGGACTGACCACGGTCGCCGCGACGCTCTGGATGACATTCAAGTTGACCTCTATGGATAGTGAACTTGGCGAGGTCTTTACTCTCTTCTCGCTCAACGGCCTTTTCGCAGGCTCCGCCATCTGGACAGCCACCCAACTCGGAAACTGGATATGCCGACAATACCTATCACCGTAGCCAAGATTTATTCTCGCGAGAAGGAACACCGCGTCCAGAAACTACTCAAGATTCTTCATGATGAAGAGCGGGTCATGGGGGCGACGATTATTCGCGGCATTCAGGGATTCAGCCTTGATGGGATCATGCATGACAACTCCCTGGTAGACCTCTCGCTTGACCTTCCTCTCATTTTGGAATTCTTTGATACGCCAGAGCGCGTAGAAGCTATTTTGAATCGCCTGGAAGCGCAGATCGATCTTCATGGCGTCATCTGCCTGAATGCATCACTCAGGCGATGAGGCTCGCCACACCAGAGCATCGGAAGCTGCAGACGCAACCGTACGCTCAGACCTGATTTATCCATGCTTAGCGTACTGGCCATATCCGGCCCCATTTTCTTCATTGTCCTCTTAGGCTTTGTTGCGGTTAAAGCCAAGCTAGTTCGCGTGGCGGAAGCTCGCGCTCTGGGCGCCTTTGTCATCAACTTCGCACTGCCCGCTCTCCTTTTTAAGGCGCTGGCACAAAGGCCCGCAGCAGCACTGCTGGATCCTATCCTGATCGGGCATTACGGCAGTGGATCCGTCTTGGTCTTTACCCTGATCACCCTCATCATGGTTAGACGCCATAGACCGCAAAAAGCCGCAACCATCGCTGTAGGAACATCGCTCTCGAACAGCGCCTTCATGGGCTTTCCTATCGCAGAAGAACTTTTTGGTTCCGATGCAGCAGGCATGCTTGCCGTCTATGTTTTTGTTGAAAACCTCATCCTTGTCCCCCTTCTGCTGGTTATCGCCGAACTCGACTCACAGCGTAAGGGACATTGGTTAAAGCTGATCTATCACATCACCTCGCGACTTCTCAGGAATCCACTGATACTCGCCATGATCGGCGGAGTCATTTTTTCGTCTTTCCATATACCGCTGATGGGAGCAGCAGCTCGAACCGTCAACCTTCTCTCGGAGGCCTCAGCGCCCACGGCCCTTTTCTATATTGGTTGCTCACTGGCCGGATTAAGACTCAAAGGCCTCAGCGCCGACATTGGGATCATCACCTTCAGCAAGCTGATTTTGCATCCCGCAACCGTGCTGATGACCTTCGTTCTATTTCCCATTCCAGATGCAGACACAATCAAGGCCGCAACACTGAACGCCGCCATGCCCATGGCAACCATTTACCCCTTGCTCGGACAACGGTACGGACAGGAAGGAATCGCCTCGGCCATTCTTGTTGTCACGACTGTCACCTCCTTCTTTAGCATCAGCGGCCTGCTTTGGATCTTCACCTCCGGCTTGTGGTAGGGAATGGTTGCGGAGATCTTCCTCGGGTCGGCAATAGGTATTGGGCGCATGAATCAGGTCTTTATCGTTTTTGAATTGGCCTCGGGATAGACGCATAACCTAGAATCAATCGAACAAAATCAGCATTGGTGGGAAATTGCCCTATGGCTCAGCGACTTGCATCCGCCCTATTGATTCTGGCCCCATTCTTTTTCACACCCGCATTCGGACAAGTCATTCATGGCTGCCTCATCGCCCCCGGTGCTCAATGCCCAAACGCGGATCTAAGCGGGGTAAACCTGGGGGGCGTTGCACTCAATGGCGCAGACCTCAGCGGGGCAAATCTAAGCCAGTCAATCCTCATTGGCGCAGACCTTCGGGGTGCAAATTTAGGCGGGGCAAATTTGACCGGCGCACAACTCAGTGGCGCCAATCTCTCAGGTGCCATGCTTGTAGCCGTTTCCGGCCGTGACGCTAATTTTTCTCGCGCCAACCTCTCCAATGCCAATCTCAGCGCCATCAACCTCGAAAACGCAATCCTGGATAGCGCCAACTTTGTCCGCGCGCGCCTTCAAGCCGCCACTCTTCTCAAGGCAAGCGCTCAGGGGGCCGATTTTCGAAGGGGAACTCTCAACAATGCAGATCTTCGGGGCGGAGATTTTAGTTATGCCATGTTCGGCAATACTCAATTGAAGGCCACTAACTTCCAGCAAGCCACCCTGACGGGAGGCGACCTCAACCATGCCAACCTGACTCAAGCAAATCTATCCTTCACTTTCAGCAAATTTGCCAATTTCAATTTCAGCAACGCTTCACGAGCCTCTTTTTATGGGGCAGATCTAACAGCAGCCAGCTTGATCCGGACCAACTTGATTCTGAGCAACCTTACAGATACCAGGATGAACGATGCCAACCTAACCGGTGCAAGGCTCAATGGTGCAATTTTTAGTGCAGCCAACCCTGGCATGGATAATCTTGATAGCTATACCCTAGGCTCTACAGGGCCAGGCGGTGGCCTGATCTTTTTCGTTAGCGCAGATGGACAGCACGGCTTAGAAGCCGCATCACCCCTTTATTCACCGGGTTGGGGTTGTGAAAACACCTACCTTGGCGTTACGGCAACAGCCCTAGGTTCCGGCGCGACAAACACGGACTTGATCCAGGAGCGAGGCACTACTGCACAATGCCTGAACAGTAATGCCCCTTCAGTCATGGCAAGCACCTTCAACCAAGGGGGCTATCAGGACTGGTATGTGCCCTCTCGCGATGAAATGGCGCTCCTCATCAGCCACGTTAGAGAGACCCAAGCGCTTTACTGGACCTCCTCAGAGACTAGCGCGACAACCGTATGGCTCTGGAGTTACCTACCACTCCCTATGGGGCAAGTTCAGACCAATGGAACTACGGCTCTCGTGGGCGATAAGAGCACGCAGGCTCTTCGCTCACCACACGGGTATTTGTTTTACCCAATCCGTTCATTTTGATGCTACCGAGACTATTCTCGGTCCACTCATCCAAGAAGCGAAACCCATGAAACGTGTGCTCGTCCTTTCGCCACAGAATGCTCTTCTCACAACCCTGTCATTTCGGGGCTTATTGATTCTAGGGGTGCTTTTTTCACTCACCGCATCGGCTGCACCACTCTCGGAGGTTGAGCCCAATGAAAATGCGTTTGAGGCTAACTCGCTCCCATTTAAGCAGCCCATCTACGGCCAGCTTTATAGCGAATTAGATCAGGATTACTTTGTCTACACCGCTGCAAAAGGCAGCCCAAGAAGCATCAACGGCTATTTCCAGTGCACTAGCACTTCGGGATTTTCAGCTCCGGAGAGTACCGGATACCTAATCAGGATCTTTTCTCCTGCGGGTCTTCAGGCGAGTTACACCATCAGTGAGGCTTTGTGCGCTAATACATTTGGCTTTGTGATGCCCACCACCAAAGCCGGACGATACTCGATAGCTATTAGTGCCCCGCCCCAAGCCCAAGGCTCTGCTTCCACACTGGCACAGAATGGGCTCGGCTATGTCTTGGCGTTAGGTTCCCGCTCGGTCTCGACTGGTTTCTGCCCACCGGGCAAATCTCCCACCAAAGTGCCGATTCCAGCGACCCCCCAAGCCTGTGGGCGGACCTGGATTGAGTTCTGTCATCCGTTCGCATTGGAGTGCCAATAACCTCATAACCCGGGGGCGGTGCCCGTTGAATTTAAAGACTATTCAAAAAGCTCATCACGCTCTGATTGGCTTGTGGCGGCAACCTTTGGAAGGCCGAAACGGCACCAGAAGCCTCTCCGGAATGTCTATTGATCGCCTCAGAGATCGAATTTGCGCTCCCGTCATGAAGGAAAGTACGGCGCTTACTTAAACCCCAGAGCGGCATGGTCCTTATCTTGTTCCGCGTGGATTGCCCCCCATTCTGCACGATCCCATCGCCCGTCCCGATATCATGAAGAAGAAAATCGCTGTAAGGATGGATAGTGGCGCTTCCCAGTGCGGCAGGGACCTCGTAAGCGCCCCCATTGATGCGCGTGCCCGCCGGCAGCGTAACGAATGTGGCGACATGGCAGATCCCACACCCTGCATTTAAAAACGCTTGCTCCCCTTGGTTTAGCGCCCGCTGTCGCGATGAAGGCGCTTTCTGACCGTTTTTGTTGCCCGAATCCAAGGATCCGGGCGTCCGAGCCGGTGCTTTGGTCGAACGCATGAAATTTGCCACGAGAACCACCGCCTCAGTCGTGTCATTGGGTCGACCCGCCCGATCAAGACTGTCAACCGAGCGCCCGTTTGAGGTCGGCTCTGAGGGGAACAACGGGGTAGTAATACCCATTTCGTTCCTGTAAGCATCTGCGGAAAAAGAAACCAGACTGGCGTGCTGGGCCTTCCAGCCAAACTTGCCCACTGCTGTGTGCCCTGGCGACTCCAACAGGTCAACCAAGATGTACTGGCCATGGATCAGTCCGCCTGAAAGTTTGGGCTGATCAGATGCGATCTGGATGATGCCGCTATCGGGAATTGCCTCAACATAGCCATCTCCCAGCGTGCTGAGTGAAGTTCGGAAAGTTCTAACGTTGGCATCTCTAGGAATGTGTGCCTGTATCGAGGGATCGATGGCCTTTGCTGGAATTAGGGATCCACCCGGGGGGTCAATGAAGTTGGCGCCATCAAAATAGCCCGCCCGCTGAACCTTGACCTGACTTGCCCCCCCGTCCACCGGCCCTTTGTGGCAGGCCTGACAGGAAACATCATTGAACACCGGACCTAAGCCATCAGCCGGCGTTTCTGCCTTGTTGAACTCAGCGAGACCTTGGTCATAGGTGGACTGGGCAAGATATCCGTTTGTCTGCCCGTCATAACCCGTAGGGGCCTCAAGACCATGCGCGAGGATTGAAAAAAGCCCCAAAGCGGTGATCCCGGCACGCTTAACGAAGCACGTTAGCTTTCCCGATCCTTGGGCCAATTTTGATGCTTTCGTCTCGGACACTGTCATTGCTCCATGGATTGAGAGCCCCCATCGGGTGAGCTTCAGATCTGAGTTACACAACCGGCGCTAGTGTAGCCCTCAAATTTGAATAAAACCAAAGTTCAAATTTCAAGAAAATCAAATCCGGCTTGTTTCGTGAGGCTCGATCATGACATCTTCCGACCGGAATCAGTCCCAAACCAAACGACTGAGGTCGAGCGCGTTAAAAGGCACATAGTGCAAAGGGCGCCGAAGCGCCCTTTTTTGAAATTCTTTAACGTGGCGCCCCAGCGCCTCGCCCCTCGTCAGCAAATCAGGGAAAAGAACCGAAGCAACATTGCGAGAATGAAATTTTTACCGGCCATCGTTCACCGCCTCAAGAGTTAGAACAAAAAAAGATGCGCCAAAACCACGCACCCAAAAAAGAAATCGCCGCCTTTTCTGAATGGATTCACGAGGAGCTCAACAGGACGACTGAAATCATGGCGCTACGATAAAGACGACCCTGTCTTGCGTCCAATGCTGATTGGATAAATCAAACATTCATGACACTGATAAATGTCTGACGCCTTGAGAGCACGGTATGCGTGAGGGAAACCTGTCACCCGATTGTATTGATCGAATGACTGAGACGAATGGGATTTTCTGGTTCCCCTTTCACCAAATCAAAAAGGGGACCGCCGATGGATTCCCGCCCTAGGCCGATCGGAAAATGAAATAAACAGCCCCCATCAAACACAGCCCCGCCCAGAGGCAGTCCAACTTCAACGGCTGCCCCATGAAAAACACTGCGAAAGGAACAAAGACAACTAGCGTGATAATTTCTTGCGTCACTTTGAGCTGAGCAAGGCTTAAAACTTCGAAACCGATTCTGTTCGCCGGCACCTGAAAGAGATACTCCATGCCGGCAACCCCCCAACTGATAGCGGCTGCTATCCACCAAGGTTTCCCGCTCAGGTGCCTCAAATGGCCATACCACGCGAAGGTCATGAACACATTGGAAAGAATTAAAAGACCCGAAAAGCGGACCATGATCCATGCGTTGTCAATTACCGCTCAAGCCTCGTTTAGGAAAAAATAGGTGCCTCAGGGAAGAGGCCGCTTATGGTTCGCTTTGCTGAAAGAACTATTGGGATAGATCCCGACCTTTCAGAATCTCACCGACAATCTCATCAGCAGTTTTCTGGATATCCTGCCCTGTCGCCTTCTTTTCCATATGGAATTTCGCAGCCATCACATAAGGATTAAAGCCTCCCGGCTTCATCCCTGCTTCTTTGCTGGTCCCAAAGTTCAAGAATGGCTGATCTGGGTTTTTACTTGCGAGATCTGTGACTTCAATCTGGGCCTCCATCTGGGTGGCTCCCATGCCAAAGCCCAATGCGGCGCGTTGCGCCCTGTTACCCTCATCGATATCGACAAAACGCCCTTTCACCAGCCAGCCATCACGAGGTATTTCAGCAATCCCCTGAGGGAGTCCCTCCGCAGGGATGCCCTTTTGCTTGAACCCCGCGATCAGGCTTTCTGACATTGCCGTAATAATTTGAGGCACCTGCGCCTCGGCCGTTCCTGAAATGGAGCCACGAGACATTCGCTGACTCAGTCGACCCAAAATGCCGCCAGAACCTGAAGCTTGGTCCGCCAAACCACCCACGCCGGAATCGGTCTTCAGGTTGCTGACGTCTAATTTAAAATCTTGAACGTATACCTTGGAAGGCCCTGAGATAGAGGCCGCATGCCGCTGTTCGTTTGTCACATTTACGCCCCCAGTCAGCTTCTTGCTGGTGGAGGAGTTCCCCGAAAGGCCACACCCAGCCAAAACCAACAACGAAGAACATGTGAGCACCCAAAGAGAGCGGGAACTTAGCTTTTGTAATTTGAATTGCAACAACATTCTGAATACTCCACGGTCAGATGCACCTGTTTTATGTCGTCGCAGAAGCCTCACTGCGAGAGGGTATTTTCGCTCATGATCATCAAACCTCAACAGAGCCTGATCATTTGTATACTCTTGAAGCGGGCCAGAACCAAGGATCTGGTCGCATCCTAAGTCAACCTCTGTTTGGAGTATCGAGTGAGCACACCCTCTCAGCAAGCCGTGCCACGATTTCAATTATTTATCGTGAATACCGGCTGGCAGTCAGATGCCAGCGAAGTCATTGAGGAGAACCTAGAAAACTTCAAGTCACTCATGGGACATGATTCCAGTTTATGCGTTAAGCAAAGAACAGTCCCGCCAAGTTCTTCTCTCAGACCCTGACCGAATTGGAACAGACCCCTGTCTCCTGCTGATTGATCAGCTCGCCTCAGGGGGGCAAGGCGCCAACGGCTACCATGGATTCAGACTGTCTCTGGGACGTGCAACCAATAAGGCGGAGGCGCTTGAGATTTTTCAGACTTTCACGCGCTTCATTGTGACTCACATGACATCGACCGATATCGAGCGTCAAGTCCGTAAACGACTTCAAAAAGAAGGTTTCCAGAGTGCCTTTGAAGTGCTGAAGAACGTTGTTTAATTCGCTATTGGAATCCCTTCTATGAATCAGCAAGTAACCAATGTCCTCACCGCTATTGCCGGATTGTTCATCGTGACGTGGGTCGGATTTGAGGTATCGCGCCAGCGCCATAAATTACGCGAGCTATTCGACGTTCTCGACAAAGGCGATCGAAATCTCACCCTCCAACTCGAAAAGCTGGTGCAAGAAGATAAGATCCGACCCCTCTGATGTAATCGGCGAGCCTGAGTCCGAAGCAGAAAAATAAGTGGAAGACCGTTTGCAGGGCAGAGTCGCCTTAAAACGAAAGAAATCTAACCCTTACTTCTGAAGAATCAAGTAGCGCCATGTTTGATGGAGACTTGGCCTGACTTCAGGTCCGACATTTTTGGCGTTTATCCTTCTCGACCCATAAGATTTTCAGGGGCTTCAGGCAAAACAGCGACGGAAAACTGAAGATAGTTGGGACCAGATCGAGGAACTCTTGAAGCGCCATTGAATGCGGATAAAAGAGATTCAAAGCCACTCAGAATGCACACCTATCCACGCGCTTTCTAGTCAGGAACTACTTGAATCTGCCCACGCTTTCTATGAACAAAAATCAACAAAATAAGGGAAACAATGAGTGCAACACAGAAGATCCCTGAGAAAATCTGGAGCATTCTGGTGTAGCTGCCCGTTGAATCTCGAATCATCGCGGACAAAGACGATCCAGAAATACCTGCGAGGGCCCAAGCAGTCAGCACATATCCATGAATTGCACTCACCTGTTGTGTTCCAAAAATATCCCCGATGTATGCAGGCAGAGTGGCAAAACCTCCCCCATAGCAGGTCATCGCCAAGAAGATGAGCACCTGAAAGCCAATGGCATCCCTCATTTCAGGCAATGCAGCGAAGCAACCGATTTCAATAACAAAGAACAGAACAAACGTCACGGGACGACCAATCCAGTCAGAGATCGCGGCCCAAATGATGCGCCCGAGCCCGTTGAAAAGACCGATGAGACCGACTATTGCTGCTGCCATGAGCGAGGACAGTCCTGTCATCTCCTGAATCATTGGGGATGCCACGGAGATAACAGCGATACCACAAGTGATATTAATGAACATCATGATCCACAGCCCATAAAAGGGCATGGTTCGTAACGCATCATTCGCGCTCATCGGCATTACATCTGCGTTTAGATGTCCTTTTTGATGAACCCTTTTTCTAGCCGATGCAGGCGCCCAATTAGAAGGCGGTGGTGCCAGATAAAAGGCGGATATCGACATTAAAACGAGGTATAGGCACGAAAGGGTATAGAAGGTATGGGACAATCCAATTCGGTCAATTAGCTGATTGATGATGGGCGCCCCCAGGAAGGATGCGAACCCAAATCCCATAA
>JBEBBO010000047.1:0-4542 GCA_041158345.1 Pseudomonadota bacterium
ATCAATCGTTCGAGGACGCCCCATAAAGACCTTTATGGGGTTCCGCTTTTTTCAGCATCGAGTAAGTTCTCCAGATCTCATCTTTCCCGCGAATGTTCCAAAGCGTGGAGTCTAGCGAGAAGATCTTTATCTGGAAGAATCTCAATTACTCACTGTCCCGTACTTTAGACTTCAATCACCTCACCGTCTTACCTCACGGTGACAGATCTATGGGTAACGTGGTCAATGCATAACGGACAGCGCGAGGCCGCCTCAATTGTCCAGACGCTTGAGGTCGCGGTAAAAGTTCTCATGCGGTCCGACCATCAACAGCTTGATAGTCTGTGGGTCCAGAACGCGGTAGGCGAGCAGGCAAGGTTGGTTGATCATCTTGAACTTGTATACCTGCACACCGGCCAGATCGCCGACCTTGGCTTCGCCAATTTCCGGGGCTCTGGAGATTGTGCGCACCGCCTCATCAAGTTCCGCCTTTTGCTGGCGGTGCAGCTTTTTGACGATACGCTCGAAAGTCGAGGTGACGAGTAGACGCATCAGTCGAACTGATACTCGCCCACGGGCGCTTCTTGATCAGCGATCAGGATGTCGCGGATGACGCTGAACGACAAATCCGGGTTCTCAGCGGCGATCTTGCCGATCTGCGACCAGTATTCGATTTGCTTGGGTACCGAGCGATGCTCAATGTTGCCGTAATGTTTGGCGGTTTCGACCAAGGCTTCGGACAGTTTGACGTTGACGGCCATAGCTATCTCCTTTGGTTGGCTCAATTGTAGATCCAAAAGGACCCAAAAGGAACCTTTGACTCTGCTGCCCCCAATAGCGCAGGTAAGCTTTTCCTAGAGATGGACGCTCTTGTTTTATCAAAAGCCATAAAGTCTGGCGTGTTATTGGAGGTGCATTGTGAGCAAGATCATTGAATCACTCCGTGGTGATTTGGCTGCGCTGTGTGAAGCTGGAGCGATAACTAAAGTAACGATGCGCGAATTCGACGCCATCTGCCCTCCTCCCATTCGCGATTTCAGTGCAAACGATATCAAACGCCTTCGTGAAGACCTCAAGTTCAGCCAGCCCGTATTCGCTCTTCATTTACACACAAGTGCATCAACCATCCGCAAGTGGGAACAAGGCGAATCACACCTTTCGGGGCCGGCCCTCACACTGCTCAATGTGATTGCTGAAAAAGGCATTCAGGCAATTATCTAGCCCAACGACTTGCGAACGAACTAGAACTTTTCAGAACGTCTTCACCAAGCGATCATTTTGGGGGGCAACTCTGGGGGCAACTTTTTTCATGGCTTTTGTAAGTCATTGATTTATAGAGGCAGTGAACGTCTGTTTGGTAGACGCCACCTCCACAATATAAGTCATTGCTTTATAATGTCTTTTTATAAATCAATCGTTCAAGGATGCCCCATGAAGACCTTCATGGGGTTCCATTTTCCCTGACCAAACTGATTCTCCACGCTCGGATCTTGAACTCGACGCCCAATGGTGTGAACCGCCCCGGGTTTGCCGGAGCCCTTCCCTCAAAGGGTCAATCCCACTCACAATTCCCTTTAATGGCTTTTCTCATTCTCGCGCTCAAAGGGCCTCAGCCTGACCGATAAAAGATGGGCAACTCCACCAACCATCTAATCCCCGCAGCCTCGGCGAAGCACATAGAGGCGATGATCACGCCCAACTAAAGAATCCGTATAATACGTACTCTACAGAGTCAAATTGGGGAGGACATATGATCACCATTACATCGGTAGAGTTTCAGAGACACTTTGGTCGCTATCAAGACGAAGCCCTCAAAGAGCCTGTTTCTATCACTCGCAATGGCAGAGAACGGATTGTTATTCTGTCAGCGGAAGAATATAACCGCCTCAAACGACGTGATCGTCACGTTTTGGCACTAAGCGACTTCACTGAACTCGACATTCTTGCCATTGAGAATGCGGAGGCACCCACGGAAGCCTCCGCATTTGACCATGAGGTAGGAAGCTAATTGTGTCTTTGCCTCATCCCGTTCCTGGGCTCGTCATTCGATATGCCTACCTGTGGCAATCAGAATTTTCTAAAGGCCAGGAGGAAGGTGTCAAAGACCGACCCTGTGCAGTCATCCTGGTGACGACCGATGATGACGGAGAAAAGGTGGTTACTGCCCTACCCGTCACCCATACGCCCCCACATGATCCAGAGGCAGCTGTCGAAATTCCACTTGCAACCAAAATGAGACTTGGCCTCGACAATGATCGGTCCTGGATCATCCTGACCGAAGCAAATCGATTTACATGGCCAGGTCCAGACTTGCGGATCCTGAACGGCGATTCAGGAAGCGTTGCCTATGGACTCCTTCCTCGAGTTCTATTCAACGAAGTGACCGCAAGATTTTTGTCACTTTTGAAAAAAAGAAATCCAGACCTTGTAAGACGCACAGAGTGATCACCCGAACGGCGTATGAATCGCACGAATTGAATGACCTATCCCCAAATCGGTAAAAGGCAAGTCGAATCCATCGGGGCCTGCACTCAAACCTCTCAATGTCATCGCTGACAAGAGCCTCGAGGCAATTACCTAACCCTAACGACTCGCGAACGCTCTAGAACGTTACAGAACGCCCTCACCAAGCAAACAAATCGGGGCAACTTTGGGGGCGACATTTTTTGTGGCGTTTTTAACTTATTGATTTTAAAGGGCGTTGAACGTCAGTTCGGTAGACGCCACCTCCACCATATAAGTCATTGATTTGTATGGACTTTTTATAAATCAATCGTTCGAGGATGCCCCGTAAAGACCTTTATGGGGTTACGTTTTTCAGCATCGAATAAATTCTCCAGATCTCATCTCTCGCCCGAATGATCTAAAGTGCGGAAGGCCTCTAGAACCTAATTATCCAGACCGATCGCGATTACTCTCCCGTCCCACCGCCAGTAGGCCTTCCTTCACGAAGCTTCCGGATTGTGGCGCGCATTAAATCCGTAGCATCCGGAGAATCATCGTCAACTTCTGGCTCAATGCCACGCGCAGCGCTCTGGCGAAGAATGGTCCAGTCAGTCTTGGACTCACCCCTTTTGCGCATTGCTTGCATTTCTTCACTTGTCAGAAGTGAACCGCCCCGGGTTTTCCGGAGGCTCCATGCTCTAAACATCTCAATCAAGTCACCACCGCAATTCGCTATGCATTACGTTCAACCATCATGACCAGTCAGCTTCCGGCACGACCACATTGGAGATCCAACGCTGGCAGACGCCTGTTGGATCGACTGATTCACAACTCACATCACATGCAACTGGATGGTACATCCATGAGGCGGAAAAAGGAGGACAGCAGTCAGAAAACACAGCCATCGATTGACGAAACTCGGAGGGAAAATTAGCCTCCCAAAAAAACCTGCGTCGCTACGCTCCGACCGCCCGGCCGAATCATGTGGAATACGCGGATATTCATAGCGGCCATGATGTTCTATGCTTATCAAACAATTATTGAGGGTAGAAGGCCACTCATGAAGCCATCCGTAATTCTGGAAATGAAGAGAAATAGCGTGCGTGAGATGGTTGCACGGTATCGCACTGCAAACCCCCGCATTTTCGGTTCCGTACTCCACGGTACCGATCACGATGGTAGCGACTTGGATATTCTGGTTGATGCCTTGCCAGGGGCAACCTTGTTGGACCTTGGCGATTTGCAAGAAGAACTCAGTGTCCTGCTTGGAGTAGATGTAGATCTTTTGACACCCGGGGACCTACCCCCAAAAATCAGGTCGCAGATACTTTCTGAAGCCCAGCCGGTATGAACGAAAATCGGCTCCCCGACTATCTCGACCACATCCAACAGGCAGCGACCGACGCAAGGACCTTTGTGGAGGGGCTTACGAAAGATGAATTCCTCATCAACAAATGTGTTCAGCAAGCCGTCATCATGAGTCTGATCATCATCGGAGAGGCCACGACCAAGGTAATGGATCGATATCCAGAATTTGGTCCTTCCAACCCAGAGGTTCCTTGGCGCAGCATGCGGAACATGAGAAATCGGATGGCTCACGGCTATTTCGAAATCGATCTCGAAGTTGTCTGGGAAACAGTTGATATTTGGATTCCAGACTTGCTGGAAAAACTTTCTCTAGTACGTCAACGGTCGCTGGTTTAGATCTCTTTTGTCATCTTTCACGAGATATCGCAGTAAATCATGTTGGCATCAGAGAACTGGCACAGCGCCAGGGAAGAGACCCCTCTAAGATCCGGACGCAGCGATACCATCCATCGTGAGTTAAGAGACGGCCTTTCCCAGGTGCCCTTTTCGTGACATCCATGTAGACATGCATCTGGGTGCAAGGGTTGCCTGAAGCCTTCAGTCCGGCTCCTCCATTAGGATTCGATGGCATTCCAATATCGGACTGAGTGATCTTTAGACAGAACTACAACTGAACGCTCTGGAACGATTCTGAACGTCCTCGCCTACAAAAAAATCTGGGGGCAACTTTGGGGGCAACTATTTTTTTGGCGTTTTTATGTCATTGTTTATAAATGACTTTTTAGTCCAGTTCGGTGGACGCCACCTCCA
>JBEBBO010000048.1:0-4164 GCA_041158345.1 Pseudomonadota bacterium
ACCACGATCCTTCGGGGTGACAAAGTCGGCATCATTGGGCCCAATGGCTGCGGTAAAACCACCCTGCTGCGTCTGCTTCTGGGCGAATTAGCGCCTACCTCGGGCAAAATTCGTCAGGGGACCAACCTTCAGGTGGCCTATTTCGACCAGTACCGAGCGACGCTGGATGAGAATGCGACCGTGATTGACAACGTTGCGCAAGGCAGTGACCGGGTGACCGTCAATGGACGGAATACCCATGTGATCGGGTATCTTCAGGATTTCCTTTTCACACCCGATCGCGCCCGCCAACCCGTTCGCTCACTCTCCGGCGGGGAACGTAACCGGCTCTTATTGGCCCGACTTTTTACCCAGCCGGCCAATGTTTTGGTCCTGGACGAGCCCACCAACGATCTTGATGCGGAAACGCTCGACCTCTTGGAAGAACTTCTGATCGATTTTGAAGGGACGGTGCTTGTCGTCAGCCATGACCGCGCGTTCCTCAACAATCTGGTCACCAGTGTTCTGGTCTATGAGGAGGAAGCAACGATTCGAGAATATGTCGGGGGTTACGATGACTGGATTCGTCAGCGGCCCGTATCGACGAAATCACAAATTCCGCAGTCAGCCACTCCCGTTCAAGCGACGCCACCTCAAACGGCTGCGCCCTCCCCGGCAAAGCGCAAAATGAGTTTCAAGGAGACCAAAGAACTTGAGACCCTGCCGGTCACCATCGAAAAATTGGAAACGGCGCTTCAGAATCTGACATCGGGGATGGCAGACCCTGCGTTCTATCAGCAGGATAAGTCGGTCATTCAGCAAAAACAGGACCTGCTCGCCCAACATCAAAAGGACCTTGAGGCGGCCTATGCCCGATGGGAAGCACTTGAGGCCATCCAACAAGAAACCACCGGTTGAGCTTGATCCCAACGAGTCGTCCCCATGCACAAACTTTCCCTGATTACTTTTCTGCTTCTCATCACGGGTTGCAGCCAGGATTTCATCCTCTCCAATGCGACACCCGCGTATGCGGATGGTTATCGGGCAGGCTGCCAGACGGGCACCGGTGAGGCGAGCAACATCAGCCGGACCGTAGTCCGGGATGACAAGCGCTACCAAAACGAACCGGATTATCAGACGGGTTGGGACACGGCTCAGCGCCGCTGCAACTCGAGGTCGGAATCCACGTTCTCAACCGGCACCACCACGGTTTACGATTCCGCAGGCGTTGTGGGTGGTGGTGGCCACTCCGACAGCGGTGGCGGCCAGTACCCTTAAGCTCATATAACGCATACAAAAAAACCGCGGATCACCCTGGATGGGTGACCCGCGGCTTGCGTGGATGCCTTGATTAAAGTCCTAAATCCTTGATGAACTCCTGGGTATATCCCCAGGCTGGAACTGTCGAAACGGAGCTACAAACCGGTGAGGCATACGCCGAGCTACACGGGGTATCCCGATCCACAGACCAGAAGTGAATCCCCGCAATGCCATTCGTCTTGGCCCACTGGGTCATCGTCGCTGCGTCCTTCAGAGAAAAGACCTCGTTAGAGACATCGTTCATCCCGATCATCGGGGTCAACTCTACGTGGTTATAGGGAATGCCATAGCGTGCCACGAGATTCTTGGCCGCTTGAATGGCGGTCTGACCCATGTCGCACAGTCCATCCGAACCGACCACACAGACGCCTGCAGACGGACTACCGTAATCCATCACCATGAGATTGATGGTGTAGTTGCTCAAGGGGTATTTTGCCAACGCGTTCATCACGTAACCGCCCAGAGGACTGAGATCGCCGTTGGGTGCAGATCCGGCCAACCCGTTGGTTGATCCCAAGGTGGCGAGCGTAAAGCTGAACCTGAGATTGGGATAACTGCTTTGAACATCGTAGACAGACTTCACCAATGCCGTAATGTCCGCTTGTGTCTGTCCCCCCTCAATATCGAAGTCAATCCCGACCAGATTGTCTGAGGCATACCGATTAATGAAGGTTTGCATTCCACCGGATGTCGCGCAGAAGAAAGCGCCAGCCGCCCCACCGGTTGCAATGACATAGTTGCGCTTTTGGGCAGTAAAGAGGGGAATATTGGCCTTGGCTACTGCATCCGCCGGGACCCCGCCCCAATTTTCGCTGCCACATTGGCCCGTTGCGAAAGCGAGCGTAACGGCGGGAACCTTGGCGGGAAGCACCTGCAACATCGGCGAGAGTACGCCTGTCACGCTGGTTGAGGCCACGTTGGTATTCCAGTTCAGAGAATTTGCGACGTCCTTGTAGGGGCTGAACAGAAACCCGCCGGGCACAGCGCCCGTCGGGAGTGGCGTTGCCGGAATGGTGTTACTTCCACCGGATCCTGCTGTCCCATCCGTTCCGCTGGTCGTTCCTGATCCGCCGGATGCAGAACCACTTCCAGAAGCGGAACTTGCAGGCACTGAACTGGCGAACTGCAGGCTGACATTGGGCGTCGTGCTGACCGCACTCTGAAGCGCCTGTGGATTTTGACCATTAAATCCGCTGCTGGAGACGGCTCCCGGAGCAAGCCCCGCAGCCCAGGAAGGCGGCGTCAGCGTCACCGTTCCATCGCCACCGATGGCCACGGTGAAATTCCACGGCCCACTCTGAAAAACGCTTGCGGCCGTGACCGCATCAGGGAACTTCAGTGTGGCTTTCCATCCGGAAGCCCCTGACGGTAAGGTTTGGCCCGAAAGATTCTGAACCGAGATGTTGCCGCCAAATCCCCCCGTCCAGGCGCTATCCACACTCAATGTGAGCTGAAGACTGGCAGACGATTGAACGGCGGTGCCCGAAGAAGACGAGGAAGAATCGGATGAAGTGCCCGAGGCACCGGAAGTCCCCGACGGGCTTGCAGTGGCATTCTGCGCGAGTGTCGTCAACGTCTGCTGCGCGTTGGCTGCCGTCATGACGGATGCGACACACGGGGCGCCATTGAAGGTACAGTTGCTGAGTGTAAACCCGGGATCCAGAACGCCCGTCCCATTAAATCCCAATTTGATGATGGAGTTCGCAGCAGCACCCGAACTCCAGCTGGGAGATGAAAAGGTGTAGGTCCCGGTGCTGGCGTCATAGGTCGCCGAAGCGTTCCAGAACGATGCGGCAGCTGCCTCTTTGCCCAGACTTTTGGACTGGAAACTTAATGTCCAAGGACCACTGACCGCCGTGGGAACCCAAACATCCACTTCGCCGGTGTATCCTGCCCAACTGTCTTGAGGCGTTCCCCAAGTGCTCTGAGCGCTCACAATAACCTGGGCAGCCGTTGCGGGTAGCGTAGCGGCCTGCGGCGCCAAGGAGACACTGGTCATTAAACTCAAGGGCAGTAACCGACCCAGAGGCTTCAAAAAAATCGTTTTCATTTATTTCTCCCTCAATTGAAGTTCACAGGTGATTCAAGGAATCGCTTTCCTTTGAACCGTTGGGGAGAATCTAGGTCGAGAGAAGATCAGACTCCAATGAATAAATCACAAGTCGATTATGCGGGAAATTAATCTTCGCGCTGTGGATCTGAATCTTCTGACCATTTTCGAAGCCGTCTTCGAAGAATGCAGTCAGATCAAGGCTTCAGAGCGCCTCGGCATGACGCAGCCGGCCATCTCGCATGCCATGGCGCGCCTTCGCCATCTCATGGATGATCCCCTCTTTATCGTCCGCGGCCGAGCATTAAGCCCAACCCCTCGCAGTGAAGAGCTTTATCTCCGGGTGCATGAAGCACTGGAATTGGTTCGGGATGAACTTCAGCGAAACCAGCTGCTGAATCTTCAAAAAACGCAACGCACCTTTGTCATCAGCATCAGCCATGGCGCAGGCATCCTGAGTGGCCCTCACTTTCTCAACGCCTTTCGTGAAGCAGCACCCCAGGCTCGCCTGGTCATTCGACATATCGATCCGGAGGAGGAAATTCCTCAAATGCTTCGGGAGCATCGCCTTGACTTGGCCTACCACCATTTCCGCCTCGACGATCCGATGCTGGAACACGCCCCCGCCAAGGAACACGACATCGTCATGATGGTTTCGAATCAGCACCCTCGAATCAGGGAAAATCCTACCCTAGAGGATTTCCTGAAAGAACGGTTTGTCACCGTCCATGAACCCTTGATCCGAATTGAAAATGATTCCCTTGAGCTGGAGCGCTTCTTGAAGCAAATTGCCAGCCTCACGACTTTGGAAGTGC
>JBEBBO010000049.1:0-3738 GCA_041158345.1 Pseudomonadota bacterium
GACTGCGGGAAATGACACACCAGCTGCGGGATTTGGCGGATAAAAAGTTCTATTTTAAAGGCGAGATCGTCGTATGAATCCTGACGCTATGAATTCTAGGGAAATTTGATCCACCAGCGTAATATTGAGCGCGTTTGCCTTGGACGTTGGAGATTTTGAAATTTTGGAAATGCCTATAAACGGTTTGGCATTGATTCTGCATTAGGGAGGATCAGCAATCGGCATGGCCTTGAGGCCCGCTTCGACGGAGACCAAGGGTGTGCCGACTGCGAATTGGCAGGGGTATGACTGCCCCTGCGTCAGTGCTCCGTGAAGCTTTGCGCCTCCCTTGCCGGAGGCGCTTTTTTTATGCGCCATGAAGAATGTGACGACCCGCTTTTTGCAATTAATTTACCGCTGGGCCTTTCACTCCGTGTCTTGCCCGGTGTGTGGTTCGCCGGTCGAACTTCAGGGGTTTGATGTGAAAGGTCCCGAGGGACGGCGTCTTCCCGTCTGCAGCCCCAGTTGTGCCAGAGGCTTTCCGGCTAGAAAAGGCTGAGAATCAGCGCAGCGCGTAATCCAGCGCAATGCCAATGAAAATGGATGCGCCAAACCAATTATTGTTGAGAAAGGCCCGAAAGCAGGGGGCCTTCTCCCGTTTCCTGATCAGCCACTGCTGATAACCAAAAAATCCGAGCCCCCCCAACAATCCGCCATGGTAGGGGCTCCCCAGTCCTGCATTCTGGCCCGCTTGAAAGAGTAGGCCGAGCATCAGAACTTGAAGGATGCCCATGATGAGTCGATCCATTTTTCCAAAAAGAATGGCGGTCGATTTGACGCCAATCCGAAGATCATCATCGCGGTCCACCATCGCATACATGGTGTCGTAGATCAGTGCCCAAATTGCGGTGGCGGCAAAGAGAACCCAGGCATCTGCAGGGATTTGATCCATCTCGGCTGCAAACGCCATGGGAACGGCCCATCCAAAGGCAATGCCAAGATACGCCTGAGGCAGATGCGTCAGGCGCTTCGTAAACGGATAGCTGGCCGCAAGGAAGGCACCCGGAAAGGAGAGTGCGATGCTGAGGGTGTTGAGCTGCAAGACCAGTAAAAAAGCGGTGAGCGTCAGCCCGACAAACAGCCATAGCGCTTCACGTGGGCTGACTTCCCCTGCGGCAATGGGGCGAAGCCGAGTCCGCTCGACATGCGGGTCAAAGTCACGATCGGCGTAATCATTGATTACACAACCTGCCGCGCGCATCAAGACAGTTCCAAGGGCAATGGCCAAGATGGCTTTGGTCGAGGGGTGGCCATTGCCTGCGATCCACAGTGCCCAGAGGGCAGGCCAGAGCAACAGCAGGATGCCGATGGGCTTGTCAAAGCGCATGAGCCGCCAATAGGCATTGAATTTGGAGGGTTGGGAGGTGCCGGACATCTTAAGCTTTCTCTTTGAGTAGCTCAGGCAGGAAGAATTCTGCCACCAGAAGGGGAAAGGATTGGCTCAAGGTATAAAGAGAACGCCGCCCCATGACCGACCGTGCTTCCCATGGGCCTCGAAGCGACACGCGGGACCACTCCAAGGTGCTTCGGCCCAGTTCTGGGTGTGTAAAAAGGATCTCCCCCAAAGGTTGATCACCCAGACGCGAAAGTCTGGGGTCAGCGTATTGCACCGTCTCATGCGGGATGATGCTTCGCGCGAGAATGACGGGTGACTGACCCGCCATCAGGGCGACCTCGCGAATTACGGCTTTGGCACCCGGGCGGAGTGACAATGCCATTCGCTCCTCAGCAAACGGTAATCCGATGCGCTGCTGCAGGAGAACAACGCCAAAAGCGTTGCCGTAGCGACTCCGAAGTCTTTGGGTCAAAGATCCCGCTTCCAAAAGCCACGAGTGAATATCATTCGCTGGGCTGGGGGTGGGTGAGATCCCACCCTGTTGGCCGTGCCAGAGTGGCGGGGACGATAGAATCAGACTTTTGATGGGCATGCCGGTATTTCCAGACCAATCAATGGCAGGACCTGCCGCATGTCTTTCTCATCAATACAGTGCATCGCCTTTTCGCGCACGATGGGCTTCGCATTAAAGGCAATAGAAAGTCCGGCGACCGCCATCATCTTGAGATCATTGGCTCCATCGCCAATCGCGACGGTTCTCTCGAGAGGGATTTGGGTTGCCTGGGCCCACTGGATCAGCGTCCTCGCTTTGACTTCTGCATCGACGATCTCACCAAGCACCTTTCCGGTCAGATGACCGTCCTCGATCGCCAGTCGGTTGGCCTTCCAGAAATCAAGGCCCAAGGATTCTGCGAGAGGATCCAGCACCTCATGGAAGCCTCCAGAGACGACACCGATAAAACCACCTTGCGCTTTGACTGTACGAATCAGCTCTGGAACACCCAAGGTGACGGTGATCTGATGTCGGACCTCATCGAAAATTCGAGTCGGCAGTCCTTCAAGGGTGGCGACACGCTCCTTTAGACTCGCTGCAAAATCGAGCTCGCCGCGCATGGCGCGGTCAGTGATGGCGGCAACTTGGGCTTCGACCCCCGCATGGGCGGCAAGAAGCTCAATGACTTCGTTTTCGATCAGCGTGGAGTCGACGTCCAGAACGACAAGGCAGGGCTGTTGCATGAGGGGCTCTAGTTTCTCTTTCAGATTCCACTGCCTAGGTCGAACAGTTCCTGGCGGGGTTGTCCCTGACTGACGTTGCTGTTTGGCGGAATGCTGCGGGTCAACCAGACATTGCCGCCAATGGTCGAGCCTTTTCCGATGGTAATGCGACCCAGGATGGTGGCGCCGGCATAGACCACCACATCATCCTCGACGATGGGATGACGGGCATGGCCCTTGAGGAGCACACCATTTTCATCCGTGGGGAACCGTTTGGCGCCAAGGGTCACATGTTGATAGAGGCGAACGCGCTCGCCGATGATGCAGGTTTCGCCAATGACAACACCCGTCCCATGGTCAATGAAGAAGCTGGGACCAATCTGGGCGCCCGGATGGATATCGATGCCGGTCTCAGAATGGGCGATTTCGGAAACCATGCGAGCAATCAACGGAAGCCCCAGAAGGTAGAGTTCATGCGCAAGACGGTGGTTGATCACCGCTGAAATGCCCGGATAACACACCAGAACCTCATCGACGCTTCTCGCCGCAGGGTCCCCTTCGTAGGCTGCTTCAAGATCCGTATCCAGAAGGCGGCGAATCTTGGGGAGTGTTTTGACAAAGCGTTGGACCCGGCTGATCGCCTCTGCCTCGATGGTTTGTCGTTCAGGGGTGTTTTGTCCTTCCTGCTCGGCTGAAAAACGAAGCTCCCTTTGAATTTGACCTGCGAGAAGCCGCATGTTGGCGTCCAGAAGATGCCCGACATAGTAGTCAATGCCTTCCCGTGTTTGTTCGCCCGTTCCCAAGCGGTTCGGAAAAAGGGCGGTCGCAAGGCCCGTCACGACCTCCTTCAGGATGGCTCTGGCCGGCAAGCGAGGCGGGTTTTCAATACGTTGCCTTAGCGCGAGCGAATGCTCGCGAATTTCGCGAAGGTCATCCACGACTGGACCAAAATCGAGGTGCAGCGTGTCGTGAGAGTGCGACATGATCCTAAAATCCCTGGAACAATTGCGACTGATTAGATCGAAAGGCCCTTCTCATCGAAGAGTCCCTCGAAGAGGGCGGTGGAGAGGTATCGCTCACCAGAGTCGGGGAGGATGACCACGATGGTTTTTCCGGCATAGGCAGGAGCCTTTGCGATCCGCAGCGCG
>JBEBBO010000050.1:0-5470 GCA_041158345.1 Pseudomonadota bacterium
CGATGCGTCGGGGCGCCATGGGGATCGTGTTTCTCTTCTTGCTGACCATCCTGACGGCGGTCTGCTTTGAGAACTTCCTGGACCTGCCTCCCGCAGCAGGCATGCTGGCCGGATTGTCTTACCTCAGCTTCTACTTCTATTACCTCTATAGCTCCCGGCACAAGGAGCAGATGAGGGAAAGTGGTCTCGCACAGACCGTCACTGCAATTGAGTCTGAATCCGAATCAGCCTCACCTAAGAAAAATGAGGATGGTCTCTTTTTCGATGTGTTCCACAACGTCTCACGACTGGAGTGGGATACCCTCCTGTTCTTCTACGGGGTCATGGTGAGTGTCGGAGGCCTTAGTTATCTCGGCTATCTCCACCTCGCCTCTCATGCGCTTTATCAGGACCTTGGGGCGACCTGGGCGAACATCCTGGTTGGGATTGTTTCGGCCTTCATTGACAATGGCACCATCATGTACGCGGTCTTGACGATGGCGCCGGACATTAGCCATGGACAATGGCTTCTCGTCACGCTGACCGCAGGCGTTGGTGGCAGCCTCCTGGCCATTGGCTCCGCAGCCGGAGTGGGCCTTTTGGGCCAAATGGAAGGCAAGTACTCCTTTGTCTCACACCTCAAATGGACCCCGGTCATTGCCCTGGGTTATGCGGGCAGCATCGTCGCGCATTTCCTTTTGAACGGTCGGTATTTCTAACGCCATCTGAATATCGGTGCGAGCACTATGAGCTATGGGGGAACGCACCTGCGTGCGATGCTTTTTGTTTTGGTGACTGTTGCCCCATGGGTCAGCTTCTCGGCACAGGCGGCCGGCAATACCTTCATCACGCTGAATTACCACGACATCATTCCCGAAGAAGAGCGCGTTCCTCCCTTTGATCGCGTTGCTGTCTGCCAGGCCCATCTGGAAGACCATTTTGCCTGGCTGAAGAAGTCCGGTTACCACGTGGTCAGCTATCAGGACATCGTGAATGCATCCAAGGGCGGAAAAGCGCTCCCGGACAAGGCCATACTTCTCACCTTCGATGACGGTTACGAGAGCTTCCACAGCCGCGTTTTCCCTCTCCTCAAGAAATACCATTACCCCGCGGTGGTTGCCCTGGTCGGTGCCTGGATGGAATCTGAAACGGCGGCAGAACGCCCGAAAGGCAAGACGCTTTTGAGTTGGGCTCAGGTCCGTGAACTCGTGAATTCAGGACTCGTCGAGGTCGCCTCACATAGCTATGACCTTCACCATGGGGTCCTCTCGAACCCCCAAGCCAACGAACAGGCCGCCGCCACAACGCATGCCTTCGATGCCGACCTTCGACAATACGAAGACGATGAAGAATACCGTCAGCGCATCAATGCGGCCGTGGCGCAGAGTGCCAACTTCATCTGGCAGCACGCGGGTGTCCGGCCCCGGATCATTGTCTGGCCCTTTGGGGAATACAACGAGTGGTTGATTGAGGCAGCCCGCGATGCCGGGATGCCCCACACCATGGCGCTCTGGGATGGTCTCAATACGCTGGCGGATCTTCGGGCCATGCGTCGACTGCTCATCGCCGATGATCCCAATGAAAAGCAATTTGCAGCCATTGTGGAAGGCCTTCGGGCGGATCGGCCCCTTCGGGTGATTCATCTGGATATGGATTACATCCATGACCGCGATCCCGAACAGACAGAACGCAACCTCGGGGCTGTCATTGAGCGGGTTCGGGCCAGTGGCGCCAACACGGTGTACCTCCAAGCCTACTCTGATCCGGATGGCGATGGAAATGCCGATGCCCTTTACTTCCCCAACCGTCATTTGCCGGTCAAGGCCGATTTATTCAATCGAGTCGCCTGGCAACTTAAGACCCGAGCGGGCGTCAAGGTCTACGCCTGGATGCCGATGATGGCCTATAAGGCCGATGTTCCTGAGAGCTGGCGCGTCATGGAATGGCGCGATGGCCGCGCACAGGTGCCTTCCCACATTTACAGCCGAATTTCACCATTCAGCCCCGAAGGCCGCCGCTGGGTCGGGGACCTTTTCGAAGACATCGCCAAATTCGCTTCCTTCGATGGGATCCTCTTTCACGACGATGGCATCCTCTCGGATTATGAGGATGTATCACCTAAAGCCCTGCGGTATACCCAGGAAGTCTGGGGATTACCCTCAGACTTCAAGACCCTCCACGCCACCCCGAAAATGCGCCTGGCCTGGGCTCGGCACAAGACCGAACTCATGACCCAGTACACCGACTACCTGACGGAGCGGGCAAAACTTTTCAGGCCCTACCTCAAAACGGTCCGCAATCTCTATGCCCTGCCGGTCATGCAACCGGAAAGTGAGGAATGGTACGCCCAGTCGCTGCCAGCCTTCCTCGCGCATTACGACTATGTTGCGATCGAGGCCATGCCTTTCATGGAAAAAGCCGAAAAACCCATCGCCTGGCTTCAAGAACTGGCCCAAAAGGTCGGACAACAACACCAAGGCCTCGAAAAGATGGTCTTTGAACTCCAAACGGTCGACTGGAATACGCAGAAGCCGATCCCTATGGAGACCTTCAAGCAGCAAATCAGTCTTCTGAGGAAAGCAGGCGCACGCCATGTCGGTTACTATCCCGATAACGTTTTTGCGGATCAGCCTGCACTGAGCACCCTGAATCAAGTCTTTGCGGTCGAAGTAAAACCCTAATCGAAGAAATGAAGCTAGACCCCTCCATAGAGGACTGGATCACTCGCCTCGAAGCGTTGCCGGGTCATTTCTCTGGGCTTGTGTCTTTGGACCAATGGCTCGCTCGCCCCGAATGGGCATTGGTGGATGATGGCCTTGCCCGCTTCATGTTCTATTACCCCCTGTTCATGGCGTATGTCTGGATGATCGGTGCCGCCGTTTATTTTTGGCGCCATGAGCGGCGTAAAGCTGGAGATGTGCTGGAACCGCCCGTCCTCAGCGAAGCACCCAAGGTCTCCATTTTGGTTCCCTGCTACAACGAAGCAGACAACGTTCGAGAGACCATCGCATTCTGCGCCGCCCAGAACTATCCCAATTTCGACATTCTGGCCATCAACGACGGCAGCCGGGACAACACACTCGAAATTCTCCAGGAACTCTGCCACGCCTACCCCAACCTCAGGATCATCAATCTCGCCAGTAATCAGGGCAAGGCGGTCGGGCTTCGGACAGCCGCCCTTCTGACCGACAGCGATTATCTGGTCTGTATCGATGGCGACGCCCTTCTGGCCCCCGATGCCATACTTTGGCTAGTAAGGCACTTCATCAAGCATCCCGACGTCGGTGCCGTCACCGGCAATCCGAGAATACGAAATCGCTCCACCTTGCTTGGACGTGTCCAGGTGGGTGAGTTTTCAGCCATCGTCGGCATGATCAAACGGGCTCAACGGCTCTATGGCCGAATTTTTACGATCTCAGGTGTGATTGGCGCCTTTCGGAAATCAGCGCTGGCCGACGTCGGCTACTGGAGCCCGGACATGGTGACCGAGGACATCGACATCAGCTGGAAGTTACAGCTGGCCGGATGGACGATCCGTTTCGAACCCCGTGCACTCTGCTGGGTTCTGATGCCCGAAACCTTGCAGGGACTCTGGAAGCAGCGAACCCGATGGGCCCAAGGGGGCGTTGAGGTACTGATCCGTTATTTTGGGGAGATGTGGCGTTGGCGCGCCAGAGGCATGTGGCTGCTCTACCTCGAATCCGTCATCAGTATCAGCTGGTCGTTTCTAGTCTTTACCACCCTGATTTTTCTGCCGATGGAGCTTTTTCACGAAAGCCATCGTGAACGACTGGAGGATCTCTCCCCGAGTTGGACAAGCATGTTGCTCAGCATCACGTGCCTGATTCAGTTTGGTGTCAGCCTCTTTATCGATGCACGCTATGAAAGGAAGACGGGCGGACTGGCCCGATACTACTACTGGATGATCTGGTATCCCATCGTCTACTGGCTCATCAATGTGGGGACTACCGTTAACGGCTTTTTCCAGGCACTTCGAAAGAAACGCGGCCAACGCGCCGTTTGGGTCACCCTGGATCGAGGGCTTCGTCAGCGATGAAACAAGACGATCTGATCATCGAACTCCCCCACCTTCAGAGTGTGGGACAACGTGTGGGCTCGTGGTTCGTCTCCATCGCGTGCTGGTCACTTTGGATCTATTTTCTTGTGCCGCTGGTTTCCCTCAGTGGCTGGCTTCTGGGGGTTCGAAAATTTTCCGCTGAAGTGCGCTGGTTCGGGGGATACAAAAGTCTGATTGAACTCTTGGAGTTATATGGCCTTACGATTCTGGGAATCCTGGTGATCTGGACGATCTGGACCTTCCTGCGAAATCTGCTTCGGCCTCAAGCCCCTGTGATCGCAGAAAAACGCCTGCAAAAAGATATTCCCGAAGCCCTGGCCCTGAGTCCTCAGGACCTTCGCGATGCGCGCGCCATCAGGAACCTCAACGTCCATTTCGACGAGCACGGCGTCATCACCCAGACCTCGGCTTTGGACAGCACAGCGACGCTTCGATGAAACGACTTCTAACCCATATTCGCATTTTTGGGCTGATGCTGATCGTCTACAGCCTGACCTATCTTCTCCCGATCCTGACCTCTCTCCTCTACGAGGATGGCACGCTCGAAATCTTCCTGTTCGACATGGCGTTAACGCTGGGATCGGGCCTTGTCCTCTGGATACTGACCCGGCAATTTCAGGTTGAACTCAAGGCCCGCGACGGATTTATCCTGGTTTTTATCACCTGGGTTGGCATGGCGAGTGTGTCGACACTCCCCCTGATGAGCTATATCGAGGGCTTGGGGTTTACCGACGCCTATTTCGAGTCGATGTCCGGGCTTTCCACCACCGGCGCAACCATTCTCAGCAATCTCGATTACCTCCCACCCGCCATTAATCTTTGGCGCCATGAGCTCAACTGGCTTGGGGGCATGGGCATCATCGTTCTGGCGGTCGCCGTACTTCCCATCCTGGGCGTTGGGGGCCGTCAGCTTTACGTTGCAGAAATTCCAGGCCCCATGAAGGACAGCCGACTGACGCCCCGGATTACCGAGACGGCTAAGAATCTTTGGCTCACTTATGCCCTGATTACCCTCGCCTGTACGGTGGCCCTGAAATCGGCAGGGATGGACTGGTTCGATGCCATTTGTCACGCATTTGCCACCATGAGCCTCGGGGGCTTTTCGACCCACGATGCCAGCGTGGGCTATTTTCATTCTGCGGAGATCGAGACCGTCCTGATGGTCTTCATGTTGCTCGCCGGCATGAATTTCGCGACCCACTTCACCGCCTTTCGAGAAAAAAGTCTCGAAGCTTACAGTCGCGACATGGAGGCCCTGCCCTACCTGGTGCTGATCCTTGTGAGCGTCCTGGGTATCGCCCTGATTCTTTGGCATGCGGGCACCTACCCAAGCTTGGGTGCCAACTTGCGGCATGCCGCCTTCAACGTCATCTCGATTGCGACCGACTGTGGGTTTTCCAGTGAGAACTACAA
>JBEBBO010000051.1:0-9597 GCA_041158345.1 Pseudomonadota bacterium
CATCACCTTCCATACCCTGGATTTCCGAAATACTGATCAGCTTGCGTTGACCATCTTCAAGCCTCGCGACCTGAACCACCACATTGACCGCTGAAGAAATCTGTTGGCGGACCATTTTGGCGGGGAGATCCATGCCGGTCATGGCCACCATGCTCTCCAGACGCGCCATGCAATCACGCGGCGAATTGGCGTGAATCGTTGCAAGGGAACCATCATGGCCGGTATTCATGGCCTGAAGCATGTCAAATGCTTCATCGCCACGAACCTCCCCCAAGATGATGCGTTCAGGCCGCATACGAAGCGCATTCTTCACCAACTCTCGCTGAGAGATAGATCCTCTCCCCTCGACGTTAGCGGGGCGGGTTTCAAGACGGACTACGTGAGCCTGTTGCAACTGAAGCTCTGCCGCATCCTCAATGGTGATGATCCTCTCATCCTCCTGGATATAGCCCGACATCACGTTGAGCATGGTGGTTTTCCCAGAACCAGTCCCACCAGAAATCAGGACATTGAGGCGACTTCGAACGATCCCGGCTAGGACATCCGCTGCCTGCGGAGTCAGCGATCCAAAATTAACGAGATCGCGCATCTTGAGACGTTCTACCGGAAAACGGCGAATTGATACGGAAGGTCCATCGAGTGCTAAAGGGGGAATGATGGCATTGAAGCGCGAGCCATCCTTGAGCCGAGCATCCACCATCGGAACCGATTCATCTATTCGACGACCAACAGCTGAAACAATCCGCTCAATGATCTTGAGGAGATGGGCATCATCCCTGAACCGTATGGGGGTGAGTTCCATTTTTCCCCGGCGCTCGACGAAGACCTTGTCATGTCCATTGATCAGAATATCGCTGACCCTTGGGTCCTGGAGCAGGGGTTCCAATGGACCCAGCCCGAGCAGTTCATCTTCGATGTTCTTGCAGATCGCCTGGCGAATTCGAGCGTTCACTGGGGCGCTGTAGTCCGTCAACAGCCGATCGACAATGTTACGAATCTGTTCTCGTGCCTGCTCCGGATCAATCTGCGCAATCATCGAAAGATCGATCATGGTCAGAAGATCACCGAAAATCCGGTATTGCCACTCCATATCCGCTTCGTAAAGCGCACCCCATGTCAGGCGATCGGCCAGAGACCATTCCCGCTCGATGCTCTTGGGCTGCATTTCGTAAAGGTTGAGGGGCTGCGGCCTTGAGGAAATCGTCGTCACGGGAGTAACCGAGCTCGGTCGCGCATTGAGGATGAGACGTTGCTTCAAACTCATCGCGTAATCCTCAAACGACGAAGGACCCGATGGACCAGATTGCGATCTTCTTTCTCAACCCCTTCAAGACCCACAATTGCATGAGCCATCTTTTCGATGACTTTTTGGGCTGCCGATCCCGGGGCATGAACGCCTAAAGGAAGACCCAGGTTATTGGCCAGACTGACGGCTTCCTCATCGCGGGGAATGGTGCCGATGACCTCCAGATTGAGGACCCTCGCAATATCCTCTACCGTAATGGGCTTATCCGGATCGTGGGCATTCACGACCAACGAGACCACATGACGAGGAAGGTCGAGCTCCCTCTCCAGAAGATCCATGAGTTTTGCACTATGACGAACCGAGGCCAGGTCCTGATGGACAACCAGAACGACCCGGTTAATTCGCTCGATGATCGTCCCATAGAGGGTGTCGATCTGATTAGGCATGTCGATGATCAGGTTGTCATATTCGCCGGTGAGAAGATCCAATAACCGAATCAGTCGATCCGGATCAATGTCCCCAGGAATAAGCGTTTGCGAAGGAACAACTCCCAGAATCTCGAGGCCGGTGGCGGTCACCTGGAGATACCCCCGAAGGGCCATGACATCCAGGGTATCAATATGCTCCAGCGCTTCTTTGAGCCCCTTGGAAGGCTCAAGATCATGAAAAAGGTACTGCGTGCCGAACTGACAATCCAAATCCAGAAGCAACGTCTTCTGCCCAAGCGTTGAGCTCAGGACATGTCCCACCGATGCCGCCAGCGTCGAGCAGCCTACTCCGCCTTTGGGGCTGATAAAGGCAGCAATTCTGTTCTTGACCTCTAGCGTCGCCCTTCGCTCCTTGTTCAGCGCGCGAAAGAGATCGGCCAGCCGAGTGTGAACCTCGTCCCTGGCCATGTGATCGCGAAACCCCGCGTGCATTGCCAAACGGATCAGCCCCAGTTCCATCAATGCAGCAGGGGTAATCAACACCAGAGTAGAGGGGCGAACAGGGCCCGGCACCAGAGAAAGCTCCTTGAGTTCATGTTCGAGGCTGGATCCGACAACGTAAAGAAGGAAGTCAGGGCGCTGCTGAATGAGCTGCGCCCTGACAATCGCAGAAAGTCCAACGTCGGTCGTCAAAAGCTGAGCCGAAATTTGAAGATCTGGAATCAAGCAAAGCTCACCTTCCATTTCTTCGAGCTGCTCGGCGCTCCAGCCTAAAATCAGAATCCGCGCGACGCGTTCCATTTCTGCTCCAGATGCCCGGAAATACCAGGCCAAATGAGTTGATCAGAGCCAGGAAGCAACATTCACTTCCCCTAAAAGGCCCAGAATCGTTCCCATAAAAATCGGAACACCAAAAGGGAAACGGTCATCCTGAAGCGAAATTCCAGGATGATCTCCCCCCGACTCAAGTGACGCCCCGACAAAAGCCTGGTTCTCTGCCCAACTGATCCTGGGTCGACGACGAATCCAGATCATCAATCCCACGATGCCTCCGGCAAGGAGACTGTAAATAAATATGGGGATAAAGAGTTCAATACCCGTAATCCCCGCGATTGCCGCAAAGAGCTTGATATCTCCCCCGGCCAATGCTCGCAACACGAAAAGTGGCAACAAGAAAAGAAGGATGAAAAACGAAGGACCCAACGAATACCAAAAGCCGATAACGCCATGCCCCTGCACCCATGCGAGAACACCGAGACTTAAAAATGTCCCGATAAGCACGTTGGGAATTCGCTGATAACGCACATCATTAATGGCTGCGAGCAAGGTCATCGTCATCGCCATGAGAAAGCGTGTCAAAACAAAGGGATCCATTACGTTATGCATTTCCATGGTCCATCGCACTCTCTACAAAATTATCCACCACTTGAAATTGGGCCTTGGGGATGACTAACCCATTGCACTGATGACCGCATTGATCTGACTGGTCACCGCATTTCCGAGAGGGGTGTAAGACGCAGCCACCATGGCCGCAATAAAGCCACCTGCAACGGCATACTCCACCATGCTGACCCCTTGTTGATCCCTGAAAAGCTCAATCCATAGATCTTTGGTAAAAATTCGACATCTCATTTCACTACTCCTTTTCGTGTCATCACACGTCAAGAATGGGAATCCCCTCCGACGCCTTTTGGATTTCGCGAAAGATCAAAAATCTCACACATCTGGGGGAGGGAGCCATTGCATGCCCGGCACATAGAAGCCATCAAAAACCCTGAAATTGCTCCGTGCCCTGCAATTGAAAAGGACCAGCAGGATTGCTCCGGCTGGTCCTGCCGCGAACCGCGTTTCATAAAAAACGATGGGTCGTATTCGCGCTCAACCAGCAGCTACGGTGCTTGCAATCGCATTAATCTTGCTGGTGATGGTCGTCCCGAGGGTAGAAAAAGCGGCTGCCGCAACGGCTGCAACCAACCCGCCAGCAACGGCATATTCAGTGACACTGAGGCCTTTCTCGTCACGGACCAGTGCACGAAGTTCCTGATTCAACATGGTGATGAAAGTTTTCATAAATAACTCCAAGCAATAAAAGAACATTGTCCAGAGAGAGGCATCATTTTTCGGGAAGCCCCCCATGCCCCTAAGAACACAGTTTCACTATAGGTAGAACTCCATACAGGGGTCCAATGGATAATCGGTAAAATTTTTTTTTGTCTAGCTGATTATTCGCACAGCACAATTGCCATGGTTTCAATTCAGATACATCGTGGTGGTTGAATTCAAAGGGATCGGGTTCGGGAGGTTGGCCAACGAAAGCATTTTTATCAGCGCACTGAGCACCAGGCTGGTGTATCGGTAACTGACGGTGACGGTCAACGGATAACCCAACCCATCCCAGCCGCCAATCTTGGCGGTTACACCCGGCTGAACCGTCGCCCCAAAACTCAACAGTGAATTCCCCACCACATTGGTGACCGCCGAAGGGGACGTTACGGCCGCAATCACGTTGCTAATCTCACTACTTGATGGGGGAAGAGCCGCCGAAGTCGAGGTCATCTGTGACCCCGATTGGGCTAATTGAAGGCTTGAATTCGTAACCACCGCCTTGTCATAAAGCACGATTCCAAATTCGAGAATGCCAAACAGCATGATCAGAAAGACTGGGACTACGATGGCCATTTCCACAATGGCGAGCCCCCGCATCTGGAAAAATGTGTTTTTCAGTTTCATCTGTGGAGCCTTGGATTGCATGAACCATTGGGGAAAATTGTTGTAATGAATCATCCCCAAGCACTCCTTTTATCTCCAATTGCCATTTCGTATTTCTCTCATTCACCAGATCAATGGCAAATGCATTTTTTCACGTATCCATCTGTTTTTATTATTTATTTTTATGAACCACCTAGAGCAATGCAAAAAACAGTCGGGTTGATTCCAGTCGATCCCTAATTGTTCAATGACGCCATCGATCAAGGACTTGCGATGGCATTCAATATTCATTCATTCATAGATCCTCTGAGCGCACTTATCCAGCCAGAGGAACGTCTCTATTGGAATTACGTCCTGATGGCCTACGCCATGGGGGGGGTTATCCTTTGGTTCCGTCACCGAAAGACACACCGGCTGTCTCAGGTGCTCGCGGACCTTTTCCCAAAGAGGGTCTGGTGGCAACGCAGCGTTCTTCATGACATGGGCTTCAGCTACCTCATGCTGATTCTCCAGTTCGGCCTCATAGGGATGATCGGGACAGCGATTGGGAATCAGGTGGCCCAACGCTTCGCGGACATGGAAAATTTGCTTCCAAAAGAACTGTTGCCCGTTTCTGCTGGGCCCAGTGTGATCATGGTGGTGACCACCCTAACTCTGACGTTGGCTGCAGACTTTGCCCTCTATATTGCCCACTGGCTGCTCCATCGAGTGCCCATACTCTGGCCCTTTCATGCCACGCACCACTCGGCAGAAACTCTGACCCCCTTTACCGGCTACCGACAGCATCCTGTTGACACCATCATCAACACAGTCGTAAGTGGAATCATCGTCGGTGCCGCCTTTGGAGCCCTAAAACTCCTCTTTGGACCGGATACCCATTTCCTGGGTTTAGGGGGGCAAACCGTTCTGATCCTTCTTTTTTATCTTTTGGGCTATCACCTGAGACACACCCATATCTGGGTTGATTACGGTCCAAGCTTTAGCCGAATTTTCATCAGCCCGGCACAGCATCAAATTCACCACAGCGTGGATCCTCGCCATCACGACAAGAATCTGGGCTACATGCTGGCCATTTGGGATGGCTTATTTGGAACGCTGTATCTCCCACAGAAGCAGGAGAACCTGATTTTTGGGATCAACGACTCGTTTTTCGGATCTCATCCAACTTTTCTTTCACTTTTGTATGCGCCCTTTCTCCAAGTCTTTAGACATCACCGAAGTAGCCTAATCGCCCTCGGCCTAATCAGTATTTTATTGATGCCACGATTTGAGCCCTTAGCAGTGAATGAACACACTTCATCCGTTTCTCGCCTGATGCTCACCGAGCTAACCTCCCCAGAGTTGGCAAAACTCATTCGCGAGGGTTTCACCACAATTGTCGTTCCAACAGGCGGAACGGAGCAGAACGGTCCCCATCTCGTCCTCGGGAAACACAATGCCATCATCGAAAGAAACGCGACTGAGGTGGCGAGACGCTTAGGCCATGCCCTGGTGGCTCCGGTCATAGCTTATGTCCCAGAAGGCGATATTGCCTCTCGGGAAGGTCATATGGCTTATCCCGGAACCCTCTCGATTCGATCAACGACATTCCAGTCTCTACTGAGCGATACCGCAGGGAGCCTCAAGGCGCATGGCTTTAAACGAATCATTTTCATGGGTGATAGCGGTGGCAACCAGCAAGATCAGGAAGATGTTGCAAGCTACTTATCTGCGAGCTGGAACTCGGAGGGCGTTGAAGTCATCGCCCTATCGGATTACTACCGGAATAATCATCAGACGGACCACCTTGCGATCCTGGGCTTAACGCCGGATGCCATTGGCAAGCATGCGGGCGTTCGGGATACTTCGGAACTCCTCTACCTTTATCCCGCCGGTGTCCGAAAAGAGCAACTGGCAGACCGCAGTCATCAAAAAAATGGCGCGCCAGAGGGCAGTGACGGCAATACGCTCCTGGCAAGCCCTGAGCTTGGAGAAGCTCTCACTCGCCTGAAGGTAGATGCCGCACTTAAGGGACTTTCGACATCCCATCATCCGCTTGCGAACGAACTTCACGCGTCAGGTTCGCCATCCACGCCTCCTGCGCAAGCCCTTTTAAAAAGGCGCATCCAAGATCATCCCGAGGACTCTAAATGAACGCACTTAGCCAGGATATTTTTTTCGACAATGATCAATTCGCGATAGGCATCGTCAAAGCCGTCAATGGGAATTCGGCCGTCTGTGATCTTGATGGCCATATCATTAATCTTCTCAAGGAACATGTGGATGCCTCGATTGCGCGTTGCGGGGCGCCGGGAAGCATTCTTCGCATCAACGTTGAGGGTAAATGTCTCCTCGCTAATCTTAGAGAAATTCGCCTCAATGCCAGCGATGAACTCTTGCTCACAGCGACCATCGACTTTTTGGGCGAGGGTGAAATTCAGAATGAAACCATAACGAGATTTCGCCGCGGAATTCAGCGTTACCCAAGACCGGGCGACAAAGTCTTCGGTGTGCCGGCTGAAACCCTGGCCGAGGCCTTCTCCTCTAGTGATCGACCCCACATTGATATCGGAACGATCTATCCAACTTCAGATACCCGAGCATCACTCCTGATCGATCCCATGCTCAGCATGCACTTTGCAGTACTGGGCTCGACCGGGACCGGAAAATCCACGACGACCGCCTTGATTCTTCACAACCTGATCCGCCATTCGCCCGATGCCCACATCGTGATCATGGATCCGCACGGGGAGTACACGAAAGCCTTTCCTGAAACTGGCATGGCCTTCAATGTCGACAATATTCGGATTCCTTACTGGCTGATGAATTTTGAAGAACACTGTGAGGTTTTCATCCATGCCGAGGGAATTGAACGCGAGGTCTGCCGCGATGTCTTGGCGAAGTGCCTTCTGATGGCGCGCTCCAAAAGCAATCTCGCATTGAGTCTCGGCGCTATCACCGTCGATAGTCCCCTGCACTATCAGTTCAGTGATCTGCTGGATGCCTTAAGTCAGGAGATGGGGCGACTGGAGAAGGCCTCACTGGTTCCCCACTACAATCGACTCAAGATTGCGATTGAAGAAACCCTGCGAGACCCTCGCTTCAACTTTATTTTTGATCGCTCGCTGGCCGCGGCTTCCATGGAGGAATTTCTAGCACGTATTTTCAGGCTTCCGGCAGGAGGACGCCCGCTTTCGATCATTGATCTCTCCGGCATGCCTTCCGAAATCATCCACACAATAGTCGGACTCATCGCGCGAATCACGCTGGATTTTGCAATCTGGTCCAGAGACGAATCCATGCAACCGATTTTGCTCATCTGCGAAGAAGCGCAACGGTATCTTTCATCCAATCCTTTCGCTAACAATGAGCCCGTCCGACACGCCCTGGAGCGAATCGCCAAGGAAGGGAGGAAGTACGGTGTGGCTTTGGGTCTTGTCACTCAAAGGCCTAGTGAACTGTCCGAGACCGCTTTGTCGCAATGTGGCACCTACATCACCTTGAGACTGAACAATGAGAACGATCAGGAACGCATTCGCCTGACCTTGCCGGACAGCGCACGTGGGTTTGTGGAAACCATCTCGGCGCTTCGAAATCGGGAGTGCATCATCAGTGGAGAGGGGGTTGTCGTTCCCTTGAGGGTGACGCTGGACTATCTCGATGAACAGCGTCGTCCCCGCTCGGAGGACCCTTCCTACACGCATGCCTGGGGCATCGAGGAAGAATCCCAGACTGCCATTGAGCGAACCGTCCGCCGCTGGCGGCGCCAGAGCCAGACCCAGTCATGAACCTCAATCTCCGACGACTGGACCTCAACCTCCTGACCGTCTTTGAGGCGGTCTATCAGGAGCGAAGTCAGCAAAAAGCATCCGAACGGTTATACATGAGCCAGCCGGCCATCAGTAATGCGATCAGCCGCTTACGTACCCTTATGGATGATCGTTTGTTCTATGGCAATAAAATCATTCAGACCACGCATAAGGCGGATGAACTTTATCCTCAGGTGCATCAGGCGCTCTCGCTGATTCGTGCCGAGATCCTCGAAAAGGAACAGTTTGAGGCAGAACGCACACGACGTACCTTCACCATTGCAATCAGTTACGCCAGCGGATTTCTTTTGGGTTCGCCTATATTTCGTCGACTGGATTCCCTAGCCCCCGATTGCAAACTCACGATCCGAACCATCGACCCCCACGACGAGATCCCGAAGTTGCTTCGGGACCAAACCATTGATCTTGCGGTCTCTCATCGTGACTTTGAGGATCCGATGCTCATCAGCGAACTTTGTCTCAACTTTGAAATGGTTGCCGTTGTCCGAAAACAGCATCCACGGATTCGGGAGACGCCCACACGATCTATGCTCGAGTCGGAAGAGTACGTCGCGGTTCATGATTTTGCTTACCGAACTCACGACCGTGCACTTCGTGAATTGATGGATGAAGCCCATGTCAGGGCTCGCGTGGAGGTGCCCAACGCGCTCATGCTGCCTGTAATTCTTGAAGAAACCGATTTGATTGCACTGATTCCAAGGGTGCATGCCGACATGATGGCTAAACGCTACGATCTGGGCATCTATTCGCTACCCATCAAGCCGGTTGTCAGTCACGCCAGCCTCATTTGGCATCGGGCCTATGAAAAGGATCCTTCGCTCGCCTGGTTTCGAGAAACCTGCATCACGGCATTCGAGGACATACGCCGCGAACTTGAAAGGCTTTATCCCGGCATTCCCCAATAGGAAAAACAGAACTAACTGGGTTCGCCTATACTAATCCAAGGCCCCATTGGGGATCTTGATAGTGCGTATAGAAAGCTGAGAGTCTTAGCCCATGTCACAGATGAGCCTCCGCAAGCTCGATCTCAACCTCTTGACCGTATTTGAAGCCGTCTACGAGGAGAGAAGCCAACAAAAGGCATCTGAACGACTCTATATGAGTCAGCCTGCCATCAGTAACGCCATCAGCCGCCTTAGACACCTTGTGGACGACCGCCTGTTTTTTGGCAGCAGAACCATTCAGGCGACGCCCAAGGCCGATGACCTCTACACTCAGGTCCATCAGGCATTGAACCTGATTCGGGCCGAGTTTTTCGCAAAAGAAGCCTTCGATCCCGCATCCACCCGACGAACCTTCACGATCGCCATCGCTTATGGCAGCGGTTACCTTTTGGGTGGCGCTATCTTCAAGCGTCTACAAGAAGAAGCGCCCAATGCTCGGATGATCATTTCGCATGTCGATG
>JBEBBO010000052.1:0-9885 GCA_041158345.1 Pseudomonadota bacterium
TTATTGGTGTTGACCGTTCTTTTCGTAGTCGGCCTTGTGTACTTCGAATACCGCAGTACGACCTATACGACCGCCGATGGTGCCTGCCAGTCCTTGACGGTTGAAGACGATTGTTACTGAACCCTGCCGCTGTTTTTCTTAGACCGTCGTTCGATCCCGAACCAATCCGGGAACGGATGGTCAGAGGATGGTGAGAGAAAAATAAATCCACACGGTTCAAGCCATCTATTCATAGCCACCATTCGGGACTTCCCAATGAAGCACACGATCCCAAGTCTTATTCTGATGTCCTCTGCCCTGTTTGCTCCTATGGCATTCGGCTACGGTTCTGGAGGCGGCGGTGGGGGGAGTTCCTGCAGCGAACCTCAATTTACCTCCGAGTCACCCAAGAATGAATCAACCGTAGCGAGCTTGACCCAGTTTTCGTTTGAAGCCTCACAAAATACAAACCTTCAAAGCTTGAATGTCGAGGTGGATGGAGTAAAACAGGATATCAAGGTCTCCCGATTAAATAGCGGTGATTCTCGGATCGATGTCGGTTTCAAGGAGGCAAAGACCGCTGCATCCAAGGTTCGGATCACTGTCAGAGCCAAAAGCGACGAAGGATGCGAGGCATTTCAACCCTTCTATATAGAAATCAAGCCGTAGCGTTCCCCAGAATCCACCTTAGGAGTCTTACGGGTGCGGGTTACAATCCAGGGGCTTAACGAAACAGGTCATGTAATTGACGGCTCTGAAGGGCAGCTTGAAAAACTGGTGGCTTAAAGGGTTCATCCCGACACCGGTGCTCGCTTCAGGAATCAGTCCCTCTGGCTTCAAAAGGGCAGACAGCTCTGAGGGGGTGATAAATTTTCGCCATTGATGCGTTCCCTTGGGAAGCCAGCCAAAGACGAATTCAGCACCGATGATGGCGATCAGGTAAGAGAGAATCGTCCGATTGAGGGTGGCGACAATCAGGACGCCGCCGGGTTTGACCAATGCCGAAACACTTTTGAGAAACAGGGGCAAATCCGCCACGTGCTCCACAACCTCCATGTTGAGGACGACGTCAAAACGATGGCCTTCCTCGCTCAGGTTCTCGGCAGCAATGCATCGATAGTCGATCCGAAGACTTCCCTCTTCCGCATGCCGTTTGGCAATCATGAGATTTCTCTCGACAACATCAATGCCTGTAACAGTGGCACCCAATCGTGCGACAGCTTCACTGAGAATGCCTCCACCACAGCCGATATCCAAAATCCTTAATCCCGAAAGCGGCAGAGTTTCCCCTGTTTGGTGGGCGTCCATATGTCTCAGAACTTCAGCCTGGATCCACTCGCTTCTGAGCTGATTCATTCGGTGTAGAGGCCAGAAAGGGCCGTCGGCATTCCACCAGAGTGCGGCAAGCCGTTCGAAGCGAGCAGACTCTTCAGGATCGACGGTCGTTGGCGAAGATTCAGTCATGGTGCGCTAAGCCGTATTACCAATATAAATTCCACGGTGAACGAGCAACGAAAGCGCCCACCAGCCCAAGTGGCTTCGTCTTGAATGCGTTAGGTCCCAAAGGTCTAGTGCTCAAAAAGACGCGCATTGACGACCAGGTGCGTACCGATTGCCGCGAAGTATCCCAAAAGAATGACGGGGCACCACTTCATATGAGAAGCAAAGGTATATTTTCCCTTGGCGATTCCCATCAGGCCAATTCCTGGTGCCGAACCAATCGCCAGAAGACTACCCCCAACTCCCAGCGTGAGGGTCACCAGGAGCCACTGCCCCATGGGAAGATCCGGATGCATGTTCAAAACAGCGAACATCAGCGTGCCGTTGTCTACAAAAGCTGAAGAAAGACCAATCAGGATGTTCGCAACAGTTGGGCTATGCTCTCCGAAAAGCCACCCTGAAACAGCATCGAGGTAACCGATAAAACCCAGCCCTCCGATACCGACCATGGCGCCATAAAAAAAGAACAAGGTATCCCATTCCAATCGGCCGATTTTCTCGAAGATCATGAAACTCTGACCTCTCTGAAGATCCTTGAGTTTTATGCTTGCGGCATCCGCTGAATCCAGAGGATCCGAATCAGGAACTGAAGTAAAAAGGTCGTCAGTCCGCATCAAGTAATAACTAAAAAACTGGAGGAGACTGAGCCCAGCCATCATCCCTGCCGCTGGCGGAAGTTCCAGGGCCATGTTGAAGACCACAGCCAAACCGATCGTGATCACAAAGAGCCCAATGATGCGCTTGGTTCCCCTTTGCGGCTCGATGGTCTCGATCTCGATCTTTGGGACACCCCGAGGGACGGCAAAGGACATGATCAGAGCCGGAACGAAGAAGTTCACAACGCAGGGAAGGAACAACAAAAAGAAATCTGTGAACTTGAGAACGCCGCCTTGCCAGACAAAAAGAGTCGATATGCCGCCCAAAGGACTGAACGATCCCCCGGCGTTACAGGCAACGACGATGTTGATCGCAGCCAATGAAACAAACTTGGCGTTTTGCTTTCCGACTGCAATCGCGACAGCCCCCACCAGCAAACCCGTAGTCAATCCGTTGACCATGGTCGACAAGAGGAAAGCAAGAATCCCGGTGATCCAGAACAGCGATTTGAATCCCATGTTCAGCTTAAGCAGGCGGATTCTCAAGGCATCGAAAACCCGCATGTCCTCCATGACATTGAGGTAGCTCATGGAGACCATAATAAAGAGTAGCAATTCGAAAAAGGCCTGTAGATTTTCCTTGAATGCTCGAAGTGCGAGCTCAGGCTCACCATGCCCCTGGTAATGAACCAAAATGGCAATCCAGACCAGCGAGGCGCCGAGCAACATGGGTTTGGATTTTCGAAGGAATGTCACATCCTCAAACATGGCCGCAACATAGGCGATCACGATCACTACAAGAGAAAAATAACCGGCCCATGAGTGCGTCAAGTCGAGTGGTTTTGAAACGCCCCCCTCTCCCGCCAGGGCCTCTATGGGTAAGCAGAAGAAAAGTATTGCCCAAACAAAAAAGGCTGTCTTTCCTTGAAGTACTGATTTCACTGGATTTGTTTCGCGCTTAATTTTCGCTGCCGGGATAGCTTAAACCGATCCCCTGTTCCGAACTTGCGTCCTTTTCTTTCAGGAACGCTGGGCTCATGGTTTCAATCAATCGATGCGCATGATCCGAGATCATCAGGACCTTGAGGTTTTCGTTCTGGGCAATCTTGAGTGCCTCCTCTTCGCCCACACAGAGAAGCGCGGTATCCCAAAGATCAGCAAGCGTCGGATCCTCATGAAGAATCGTCACAGAGAGAAGGTTATGGGTCACAGGTCGCCCTGAGTGAGGATCCATGATGTGAGAATACACTTGGCCTTCCTGCTCAAAATAGTGCCGATAGGTTCCAGCCGTCATGATGGCTGTCCCCTGAATTTGACGAACATCGATCAGACTTTGGATTTCCTTGCTGAAAGGGGATGGCTTTTCCACCGCAACTCGCCAATGGCTCCCGTCGGGTTTACGTCCCCGGACCTTGAGTTCCCCGCCAATTTCAACCAGGTAATTGGCCACCCCGAGTTGTTCGAGTGCGGTAGCAATTTCACCCACGGTATAACCTTGGCCAATGGAGGACAGATCCAACTGGATTTCGGGGTCAAGCTTACGCATCCTGTGCCCAGGAAGATCAACCTCGATTCGAGCCATCCCAATGTGTTTCATCACTCGACGAATTTCAGAGTCCGGTGGCACCTTTTGAGGACCGGTCTTTGAAAAACCCCAAAGATCGAACAAGGGCTTAATCGTTAAATCAAAGCAGCCTCCCGTCTTGTCACTGACCTCACGGGCAAGCGATGTCAGGTAAGCCAACTCAGCAGATACCTGAATCCAGTTGGTCGTCTTTTGATGATTGAAGCGACTGAGTTCCGAATCATCGCGGTAATTTGAAACCGCAAGATCGACCCTAGCAAAGATCTCATCAATGCGTTCACGAAGACCCCTCTCGGAGGTCTTCGAAGGATCAATGACCACCTTGATATGGTAGGTCGTTCCTTGCTGCTGCCCAGCAAATTCGCGTACCTCGTCAGAAGATCCGCACGCAACGAGGAAAAGGCCAATCGAAAGAATGAGCCATCGTAAGATGACGTTATTGAGCAGAGAAAAAGAGTGCATGCTGAATACGGCCGAGGACATTGGTTCTCACCGATTCTAACGGTATTCGTCATGCCGTAAGGGACGTTTCTTGAACCCGACCTAAAAAGTGCCGCGTCGCCAAGAGTGGGGGATAACAGCGTTGAAATGCGACGCGGCCAAGTTTGCGCTTGTTGCAAAGCAACTGTTGTGACCGCGGGAAAAGAAAGGAGTTCCCAAATCGGAACGGGCAAAAAATCGGCTGGTCTTCGCGTACGAAGGAGCCAGCCGGCGAAGAGGAAAAGTCACATAGGACAAAGCCTACGTGGGGCCATTTTGATGGTCGAAGCCACGACCCATTTGACGTAGGTCAAATTTGAGAGCGATTCCATAAAAAAGCGCCTCCTAAGAGGCGCCAAGGGATCAGAGAGAGTCTGGAACTTCAATGAAGTTGCAGACATCCTAAGTGAGCTAACCCCATGAATAAATGTGGTATTTTGTCGCAGATTGACTAGGGCATATGCCTTAAGCTGTTGCGGCATATGACAGAAAAAAGGTTCGGGATTTAAGGTCCGAGATCTTTTAACATCAGGTAGTCATCCATCACGTACCCCCCACCAATGTCCTTCTTGTTGGTTGCAACAATGCCGAATCCAAATCGTTCGTATGCGGCCACCGCATTGATGTTGTTGCGGTTGACTCTGAGTGTCATGAGACTGCAATCATGACCCAAGGCATACTGCTCGGCCGCATTGATGAGTTCTCGCCCGATTCCTTGTCCTTGGTAGAGCGTGTCGACATACAGCTTATCGAGCCGGGATTGGTGGCCTTCAATAAAGACATGGGCATAACCCACAAGCGCATCGCCAGAAAAAGCCCCCAAGAGGGGGTTTCCCGAAGCGACCTGCTCTCGGAGGATCTCTGGGTCATACAAATGGTCCAGCATGTAGCGCATCTGTGCGTCAGAGATCACGTGCCTGTAGGTGATTCTCCAGATGGATTCTGCAAAATCTTTGAGGGTGTTGATGTTTGCATCGCTCAGCAAACTCAATGTGATGGGAACCATTGAATGTGTCACCTTATTGGGGTGCTTCTTATTAATGTTGACAGGGAGGGTTTCCTGCAACTTTCGTCGTGGCGCCATTATTAGTGTTTCCCTAACTCCTTGGCAATAAGTCGTACCCCAAACGTGGACTTTGAGCGTAACCCTCATTAGTCTAGGATAATCGAAGTAAGTTCCCTGGCTGATCGTGCCAAGGGACGTCATCACGCCCTTTCAAATTCCAGGAAGTTCGCCATGCCCGCCTACCCCCGCGAAGAAATCGAAGAAATGATCCGCCGCTGGCTTGAGGCCAATCGGGCCTCTGAAGATGCCGGTGACTGGATCAAGGCGCTCGGAAGCATGTACCGCGACGATGCCGAATACAGCTGGAATATGGGTCCCAACCGAGAATTCATCGCGCGGGGCCGAAAAGAAATTGAGGATTGGGCACTAGGAGCCCACATGGAAGGATTCGAAAAATGGCGTTACCCCTATGACAAGCTCATCATCGATGAAGTCCAGGGTGAAGTCATTGGCATTTGGAGACAGGTTGCCCCAGTCAAACGGGATGATGGCACCGAATATGAAGTCGCGGGTTTGGGAGGGTCCTGGTTTCGCTACGGTGGCAACTATCAGTGGGCATGGCAGAAGGACTTCTTTGACCTTGGCAACGTCAAGGCGCTGTTCATGGAGTTGGCAGCCGATGGAAAACTTGAGGCCCCGGTCAAGCAAAGGCTGAGACTTCTTGCATGGGGGTTAAAACTACCCGGGGTAGAACAGATTCATCAGGAAGCCACCCTGGTTAAAAAGATTAAAGCGGTTGTTGCAATGTTAAGAATCGTTTTATTCGGACGATAGAAAACGATTGAATCCATTCGAGCATTTCCGTTGGTCGGTTAAGCGGTTCAGTTCTAAAGGTAGATCCTATGGGTACCAAACAAATCGCCCTAAGACTCTTAGGCATGGGCCATCTCCTGCTCCTACTTGCCTTTCCCATGCAAGGCTGGACTCAAGGACCACTTGGATCCAATGAGATCTGGATAGAACCCCACACTTATCGATCAAACGCGGTTGATAGGCAACTCAACGCAAAATCAACACTCAGATCCCGGAGCAGCATTCAACAAGGAAAAAGGATCCACTTCGATGCCTTGGACGCCGCAGAAATTGAAACAAGACTACTGGAAAAGACGGGGGGCAATCAGAAAATCGGCTTCACCAGGCCCATCCCAGATCTTGTCGATCCGCAGAGTACCTTTGAGGGCATGGCTTTCAAACAAACCGCTCAGCAAGGTTACATAGGCCATGTCCAATTCAATGCCCCGGGTGCACTCGCGTTGCGATTAGGGATGTCTTTTTCCTCTCTTCCTGAAAACAGTGAACTCAGATTCCATGGGGCTGATCCTTCCAAGGCCATCTTGGTGACTGGGGCTGATGTTTTAAGGACCATCCGCCATCCTGAGGCCGGCGGCCCCAGCCCCCTGGAGACCCTTACGTACTGGTCACCCGTCGTCTCAGGCAACACGATAGGCCTTGAGGTCTATTTACCGGATGCCCAATCTTTGGAGCAGTTTCGCTTTCAGTTCAACGGACTGACGCATCTAGTCATTGATCCTTCGGCCCAAGGCCCATCCGGCTTGACACCCAAGCGCGCAGCCAGTTGCAACTTGGATTCGCGCTGTTATCCAGCGTGGTCGAGTGCGACCAATGCCGTGGCGAGAATCACCTTTGTTGAGGATGGGGGATCGTATCTTTGCTCAGGGACTTTACTGAGTGACAGCATTGCCTCCAACGTGCCCTATTTCCTCACAGCCAACCACTGCATCTCCACACAATCGGTTGCGTCATCGCTCGAGGCTTATTGGTTCTTCTATTCATCGAGTTGCGACAGCAACCAGACTTATTCGGGTGCGACGAGAACTTCAGGCGGTGGGCAACTGCTCTACAGTTCAAGCTCAACAGATGCCACCTTTATGAGACTGAATAGTCCTCCCCCAAGCGGCGTGACGTTTTCAGGCTGGACAAACGCCATCCCCAACCTCGGCATTGAATCTACCGGATTACATAACCCGACCGGTGACTTGCAGAAAATCAGTTTCGGTCAAACAAAAACCTATCTCAATTGCAGGGCAACCCAGAGCGGGCAGTTTGGCTGTGACGGCTCCAACAGAAGCGATGCGCGGTTTATCGACATCCTTTTCAGCACGGGAACCACCGAGGGTGGCAGCAGTGGAAGCGGCATTTTCCTCGATAAAAACAAGTATCTCTTTGGACAGTTATACGGCGGGGACTCTGACTGCTCCTATACTCAAGGATCCAATATTTACGGACTGTTTGGTCAAACCTACAGTGCTGGCAACCTGGGCCAGTGGTTAGTCCCAAGCAAGGTCGATCAGATCATTACCTTCAACACATCCGGGAGCCTTGTCTGGGGCAATACCATCACTTACAGCGCAACTGCAAGTTCCGGCCTGACCGTGCTCAATGAATCGGCTACACCCAGTATTTGCGTCGTTGAAAATGATCAAATCCGGGGTTTGTTGCCTGGCGCATGCCAGATTGTCTCGAGACAACCAGGCGATGAGGTTTATAACTCCGCGAGTTTGACTTCGACCCTTGAGGTCACGCCCCCCAATTATCCACAGCCCAGGGCAACCCTTAGCGCTAAGGTCCTTAAGGGTAAAGGCCGCATTGAAAGCAGCCCGGCAGGCATCAGTTGCGGTGCTTTATGCGCCTATCCCTTCACCAAGGGGGCAGTCGTCCAATTAACAGCGATCCCGACGGAAGGATCAAAATTCATGGGCTGGAGTGGGGCCTGCACCGGCAAGAAGCCGCTCTGTCAGATCAGGTTGAACAAAAGCAAAAGCGTGCAAGCAAAGTTCAAGTGAAACCCCTGAGGAACCCACCTTATGGAGAAGGTCAGGTCACTACTTAAATCGTGCCGTGACACTTCGGTTCGAGGTCATTTTCGTTCTGCAAGTCAGTGCCCTGCCGTGACAGGCACCGCTCCATCCCAGGAATCGTTTGCCATCGCCTGACTTTGCAGTCAATGTGACCAGCGAATTGCGAGTAAATCCCTGCGTGCAATAGCTTCCACCATCCCCACAGGCGATCCCTACCGGCTGACTGGTCACTGTTCCACCGGGCGTTCGCACCGTGACTTTTAGTGTTCGATTAGCGCCCGGATAGGTCGGAGGAATGATCTGAATCACCGCATTAGCGGTTGCAGGCGCGTACTGAGAATTCCCGGCTTGTATGGCCTGGATCACACAATTTCCCGGCGACAACCCCAAGAGGATCGTTCCAGACACACTGCAGTTGTCGGATGGCCCAGCAACAAAGGCCAAGGGCAACCCTGAACTCGCGGACGCCTTTTCGGAGAGGTTTACCGAAGAGGCCCAATCCAAAGAGCCGGAAAGCCCATTGAATGTCACCGTCTGGCCACCCCGACTCAGGGTGGCCAATAAGTTAGCGCCCTGGAACGAGCCCCATCCGGTGGTATTGTCGTAGCCTAGACCTGCCGTGTAGTAATTGTTATTCCCGATCGTCACGTCATGGTAATTGCTGCTATACGAGGCGACGCTACCCATGCTGTAGATCGTCGGATTCGCAAATCCCAATACGGGGAGTTGATTTTGTGCTCGCAGCTGATTGGCCAGTGCTGTAAAGCCCGCCCAAAGAGGTGCTGCAGCGCTGGTACCCCCAATCACATGCCACTGCGCCCCCGTATAGATGGCGTAGCCTGTATAGGGATCAGCATTCAGCGCCACATCCGGAACATTACGCATCAACTTGGAGTTGGTCGTGGCAACGGCGCTCTGCCAACTCGGGATTGGCCAAATCGTACTCACCCCTCCCCCGGTCGCTCCACCGTTGGAATTCCAAACCACTTCGGAACCATAGCTCTGCCCCGAGCCCAAATTCAATTGTGTTCCGCCTACACCGGTGACATAGGGCTGTCCCGCAGGATCATCCACTGTTAGCACAGGAGTTCCATTGGGGGATTGGGCATCGTAGGCGCCAGAATCGCCGCTTGCAGCGAAAAAAGATTGTCCCTGTGCCGCCATCTGCATGAAAAACTGGGATTCAAGACGCGCATAACTCGTACCGGTGTCATATTCACTTAATCCCCAGGAACTGCTGATAACGCTTGCCCGGTTATCACTTGCAATCCGGCTGTAGACATCAAGCACCCCCTGATCGGTGTTGGGCCCCTCATAAACCAAGATGCGACTAGCCCCCGGAGCAATCGCATTCATCAACTCAATGTCCATACAGACTTCATCGGAGCCGCTGCCTGCCGAACCATCAAACCCATCGACCAAGATGGTTTCCAGAGGCACCGGATTCAAATTGAAGTAAGACGTATAGGCTTGAATGTCGGAGGCTTTAAAGCCATCCATCTGAAATAGTGCCAGTGTCTGTCCTTGACCATTGGTAGAACCGCCAGGCAGGTTGTAGGCCGTCGCGATGTCCTGCGGCGCAAGTCCACCGCGGGGTCCCGTTCCACTCAGGTCGGCCTGGGTGACCGTCCGCGGGGCCAAGCGTTGAATTCGCGGCTCTCGGACATGCGCGTTTTGGAGCCCTGCAATATGAACCACGCGACTGGCAACCTCTGGGGGAAGACGGGGCTCATCGGCTGCTGCAACAAACGGCCTCTGGCGTCCTTGGGAACGGTTCATGTGGATACCCAGGGTCGTCTCAAGGGTCAAAACTCTGGCCTGGGCTCGAATCAACAGCCGGTTGGACGAGGTATTGATGAC
>JBEBBO010000053.1:0-16927 GCA_041158345.1 Pseudomonadota bacterium
TCGGTCGCAGTATCGAAGTCAGCCAAAAGGTCGAGCGCGGTTCTGAGAACATTGTCTCGATGGATATGGTGGCCAGTGCCAAGATCATCAGCCAGTTTGTGGCTGTGGCTGAGCAGTGCAATTTACCCATCCATCAGATTAGAGACCGTCTGACTGCTATGGTCAGCGAGGATGGGCTCAGCGAAATTCTAGTGACCGACGCGAATGGCAAAGCCTACTTGGATACCTCCGGTGAACGCGGTTTCCAGTTTCTGCCGGATCCCAAAGCGCAGCCACAAGCATCCGAGTTTTATCGGCTGCTCTCGGCTAAAGGCCCTCAGTCCGTGATTCAGGGCGTTGTTCCGCGGGAAGTGGATGGAAAACCCTATAAATATGTTGGGGTCTCCGGCGTGGACCATCCCCGGATCGTTCAGGTGGGGCTTGATGGGAGCATGCTGGACATTTTGAATCAGTCGATTGGGGTTCAGCAGCTTCTCGACCACATGGTCAATGAAAGTGTCATTTTTCGCATCTGGGTCGTGGACATCGGTGGCAGGGTTCAGCAATTTGCCGATGATGAAGGCGACATGAGCCATCGCGCACTGTCCGACCAGGACTTTGCGATGTTGGGTGATGTCATCAATCAGGCCAACGCCCAGAGCCGCCTGGATGGCGATCATATCTCTGTTGCGGCACCTTTAATGACCAGCGCCCACTTGGACGAAGGCGTCTCTGAGGCCACTCGCAGCAGCCGGATGACCGATACGGTCCGCGGGGCTATTTTGATCCACATGTCGACGGGCGCGTTGGAGGAACTCCTCTATCGTGAGCTGGGAATCGCAAGCCTCACCTCAGTCCTCTCGTTGGTCCTGGGATTACTCATTCTCACTGGTTTCACCCGTCGGGTGCTTGCGCCCGTTGGCGAGGCGGTCGATGCTGCGGAACAGGTTGCCGCTGGAGATCTTTCGGTCCAGCTCAAGGGACATGGCACGGATGAGATCGGAAAGCTCAATGCCGCCCTGGCGCGTATGGTCAGCCATCTCAATTCATTGATTGGGGAGGTCCAGCATTCGACCGGTCACCTCGCTCAGACGGTGGTTCAGTTGAGCGAAATGTCCCGAAACCAGGGTGAGGGCGCCACGCGGCTCAGTCTCGCCACCAACGAGATCGCGGCGGCGACCCAAGAGATCTCAGCGACTTCCGATGAGCTCCTCAATACCATGACCTCGGTCACGCACGTCACCAATGAGACCAGCCAACTCGCCAATGAAGGTCAAGAGTCTCTCGGCCGAATGGCGTCTGTCATGCGGGATCTGGTGGATGCCTCCAGCTCGGTTTCAAGACGGCTTGGCATGATCGCCGAGCGTACGGAGATTATTGCCAGCGTCACGACCACCATCACCAAAATCGCAGATCAAACCAACCTTTTGTCCTTGAATGCCTCAATGGAAGCCGACAAGGCGGGGGAATACGGGGTGGGTTTTGCGGTACTGGCCCGGGAGATTCGGAGATTGGCAGATCAGACCGCACTGGCGACCCTCGACATTGAACAGATGGTTCAGGAAATGAAGGATGCGGTGTCCGGCGGCGTCAGTGAAATGCAGCGGTTTGCCGAGAAGGTGGATCGGAGTGTCAAAGATACGCAGGAGAGTAACGGACGATTTGCGGAAATTCTTGATCGAGTGCGCTTCATGTTGCCCCGTTTTGAAGAGATCCACGAAAGTATGCGCTCTCAGTCCAGCGGCGCTCGCCAAATTCGCGATGCCATGGAGGGGCTCAAAGACACGGCGCAGTCTACCCAGGCCTCGGTGAAAGCCATGGGGGATGCGACTCAACAGCTCGAGGGCGCGATCGAGAGCCTCAAGAAAGAGGTCAGTATTTTCAGGGTGCGATAGCTCAGCAAAGCGCAGTGGATTCGGGAATAACGTAATAAATAGACGATCTAATCGGGGTCTCCCGCATCAGTTAAGATCGATTCTGCCCTTTAGTGGGCGGTCCTTTTGGCGTTTCCGGACCCTCTCCGGATCGTGTTTCTTAATCTGACCGGAGCGTATTTGATGAAGTCCGTCCTTTTTCCCCTGCTTGCTGCGTCCCTGATGATGGGCGGATGTTCAACCACGGCCAATAAAGCAACGACCGTCGCCGCGGCACCTGAAAAAGTGTCCTGGAACAAAGACGATATTCTGGGAGAGCTTGTCTGCGGGACAACGGTTCTGATTCGCCACAAGAAAGGGCTGTATCTCGAATCGGGTGTGGAGCTGAAGCAGCCTGACTACTCGGCCAAGATCATCACCAACGAGGAAGGCGGTTACACGACGGCCTATGATTATGACGAGAAAAACAATACGCTCTCGGTAATCAAGTCCTCTCGATTCTATGGCGTCCGGCCGACTGTCACCGTTCAATGCAAATGAGCCGAAGAAAGGGCGTTTAGTGGAGACTTGGAGACATTGCTTCGGGCGGTGCGCAAAAGGCATCGTCCGAAGCAATGAAGGTCGGTTCTACTGGGCCAATGCGAGATTGATCAGTGCGCCAAGCCCCGCCCGGAGTTCATCCAGCGTGACGACGCCATCCTTGTCGACATCCAAGGCATCGAAAATCGCATCCGTTCCCAGCCATTCCTCCCGGGAAACCTTGCCATCGCCATTGTGATCGTAGATCTGAAAGAGGTCGGTTGCGGCTTTGACTGCCTTGGGACCTTCCTCCAACTGGAGGAGACGATGACTGAGCAGCTTTTCAGTGTTCTCAAGCGCCTTGGTAAAGCCCTGAATACCCTCCGCCAGCTTTTCAGAGGCCATCCGATCTTCGGCGTGCATGGCCCTGAACGTCGCTTCGTCGATAGTGATCCGAGACTCTGCTGAGGCCTTCGCCGCTTCTGGCGTGAGCTTTCGAATGATCGGGGTTGAATCCGCTTCAAGTTCGGCCAAGAGATTGGGGGAGATGGTCAGAAGGTCGCAGCCGGCTAGTTCTTTGATCTCACCCGTGTTGCGGAAGCTAGCGCCCATGATCTCGGTGCCGTATCCGAACTTCTTGTAGTAGTGGTAGATCCGGGTGACGGAGAGAACACCGGGATCCTCAGTTGCGGCATACTCCTTACCGGTATCTTTCTTGTACCAGTCCAGGATGCGTCCCACGAAGGGGGAGATCAGCTTGACGCCCGCTTCCGCACAGGCCGCCGCTTGATGGAGTCCGAACAGGAGCGTCAGGTTACAGTTGATCCCCTCCTTTTGCAGGGCTTCTGCAGCCTTGATTCCTTCCCAGGTCGAGGCAATCTTGATGAGGACCCGGTCCGAGTGAATGCCTGCTTCTCGGTAGGCCGCAATGATCTCATGGGCCTTCTGAATGGTTTTTTCGGTGTCGAAAGACAATCGGGCATCCACTTCCGTTGAGACGCGCCCCGGGACAATTTCCAAAATGCGAAGTCCGAAAGCGACGGCCAGTCGATCGAAGGCCAGCGAGACGACGGCTGCGTTGCTCGCACTGGCCCCCAGGCTTTTACGGGCACTCAAGAGCGTCTCGTCCACGACATCCTGGTATTCAGGCATTTGGGCGGCCGCGGCGATCAACGAGGGATTCGTTGTGGTATCTCGCGGGGTGAACTTGCGAATAGCCTGAAAGTCTCCGGTATCGGCAACGACGACGGTCAGGGCTCGAAGTTGTTCGAGGGTATTAAGGCTCATCGGCGGTCTCCAAGGTGGGTGGATGGCGCAGGCTCACTGCGCCGGTGCTAAAAAGGATCGACCGGGTTGAAGGATTCAGCCCTACATTTTGTTGATGGATCTTCTCAGGGCCCTCTGCTCAGGTGACGTTGTACCAAGAGCGACCATCCTGCGCGAGCAGCTGGTCTGAGGCTTCAGGACCAAAAGAGCCCGCAGGGTAGTTCGGGAAATTCCGCGGGGGCAGGGCATGCCAGACATCGAGGATCGGCTGGATCAGACTCCAGCCTGCTTCCACCATGTCGGCCCGTTGGAACAGCGTGGCATCTCCCAGCATGCAGTCCAACATGAGGCGCTCGTAGCCGGTGTTGGGCGTTTGTCCAAAGTAGTCCTTGTAGTTGAAGTCCATTTTGAGCGTGCCGAGTTTCATGGAGGGTCCTGGAATCTTGGCGCCATATTCTAGCGATACCCCTTCATCAGGCTGAATCCGAATCACCAGACGGTTGTCGCGGAGTTCATCAATATCGGTACTGTTGAACAGGAGGAACGGGGCCTTTCGGAATGTGATCACAATATTGGTGTATCGCTGCGCCATGCGTTTTCCGGTCCGAATGTAGAACGGAACACCCGCCCAGCGCCAATTGTCGACCATAAGTTTGAGGGCCACGAAGGTGTTGGTGCTGGATTCTGGATTCACATTCGGTTCCGCGCGATACGCCGGGCAGTCCTTTCCGCCCATTTGCCCCGCGCCATACTGACCGCGAACGACCTGAGTCAGAACTTCCTCTGGTGTCAGATTCTGAATCCCTCGCAGCAATTTGGTCTGCTCATCCCGAACGGCATCGGCCTCGAATGAAACTGGCGGCTCCATTGCCGTCAGCGAAACCAGCTGCAAAAGATGATTGGGGACCATGTCCTTCAAAGCGCCGGCACCTTCGTAGTAGGAGGCGCGCATTTCAACACCAACCGTCTCAGCCGCGGTGATCTGGACATTGTCGATGTAGCGCCGATTCCAGATGGGCTCGAAGATGCTGTTGGCAAATCGAAGCACCATGAGGTTTTGGACTGTCTCCTTGCCGAGATAGTGGTCGATCCGGAAAATCTGACGTTCACTCAGGATTTTCTTGATGCGTTTGTTGAGTTCAATGGCAGAAGCGAGGTCGTGACCAAAGGGCTTTTCAATAATGAAGCGGCGCCATTGATCGCCCTCATCCTTGGCGAGTCCCGCCTTGTCGAGTTGCTCGACAATTTCGCCAAAGAAGTCAGGAGAGGTCGATAGGTAATAGAAGTGTCGGTTGCCGATTCCGAACTTTTCCTTCATCTCCGCACTGGCTTTACCAATTTCCTTGTAAAAAGCGGGATCCTTAAAGTTGCCGCCAACATAGCCGATTCGCTCCTCAAACCACTTGACGAGCTTTTCATCGACGTCATTTCCGGCATATTCCCGGATGGCATCCACCAGGTGTTTTTGGAAAACGCCCGGTTCCAAAGGTTTTGATCCCGTCCCAATGATCGCAAAATGCTCCGAAAGCAGGCCCTTCTGTGCGACGTTGTAGAGGGAGGGAAGCAACTTCCTCTTCGCCAGATCCCCGGTACCCCCGAAAATCACCATGACACAATCATCCGCCGCACGATTCTGTAGGCCGATGGGCGTAGAGCTATTAACGGTCATCTTGCATTCTCCTTGTTGTGGGGGAGGCCAGGGGCCCTAGGATCAAGCCATGAGAGCCCATCATACGCTTCAGTTAATGTTGAGACGCATCATCACTTAGAAAATTTTATTGCCCCTGAAATCAGGTGGCGGGTCAAGATTTGTAAGCCGATACCCAACAGGCCGATCTTGTAAGAGAGAAAACCTCGATGGATGCGTTTCCATGCGTTGGCTTCTCCCTGAGGGCCTTCGATGCGGCTGATGTTTCCAAGGTAAAGCACGATGGCGTCCCGGGCCCTTCGGGCATGACCTGACGCCAGGTTGTCGATGGAGAGGTGGAGTTCGGCAATGAGGGGATCAATGCCGACCTGTCTCATGGATTCAACGACCTGCTGATAGCCCGATCCAAGGCCACTCATTTCGATGGCGAGATTGAGGCCCAGGCACTCGGGCTCGAATGCAGGGTAGTGCCAACCGATGGCCATCATGTAAGAAGGGAAGGTAAAGGCCGAGGAATGAATCCGCGGATCGGTAACAAAAGTGAGATCCGAAATCTCCGGGAGATGGATCCCAAGGGATTCGAGCAGTTGTCGATAGATCCGAGGGTGATTCTGCCTCGGGTTTCCATTTCCGAGTTCATCTTCATGAATCTGAAGCAGCTCAACATGCCATGCTTGAAGCGGACCCGGGGCAGTACCTACGCCGGATAGCCAAGCGCCATCCACAAGAACTGCAGGGCTCAACTGAGTCAAAGTCCAAGACCATGCCTCCCGCGAGAGGCCGTTTGAAAAAAACCGACGCCGGGGTGTCTTTAGCGCTGCGGTGTGGCGGTCCTTTAAAAATTGATCCAGGCGGTCGGGATGATATGCAAAGGCCTTGGGCAGGATTTTGAGACTTTGGAGTTGCCGGGTTCTTCGAAGAAGACGACGGATCAACTGAAGCCCTTCGATAGGCACTTGCGTCGAATTTTCAGCAGCCGCGAGATGGTGAAAAAGATCTCTGCTGTTTCTGATTTTGGGCCGGATGGGATGCGGCGCGCCGATACGCCGAGGGACCCTGACGGCCTTGAATTCCGGCGACATTTTTGCGGTCGAGGTGGATTCCGGTGAGGTGATCCATTCTGCCGTTGCCTGACGTTCATCCGCGTTAAAGACCCCGAACATGGGGCCGCCAAAATCCATGGCTTGAATCAGTCGGCTGCCAAAAGGGCAGGTACGGTCGATCAGCGGAGACTTCTCCAGAGCCAACAAGAGGGCTTCGGGGTTCTTTTCATGCTGTTCAAGCCAATCATCAAGGGAACGATCCTCCAAGCGAACCTTGGCGTGATAGCCCCTGGCAATGTGGGCTTTTTCCGCGATAATTTTGGCGAAGGTGTGGCGATGGGTTGGGGCGAGCGGCGTTTTTTCCTGCCGAGAGAAAACGTGAGTCGCTGCCGTCCGATAGAGATTGAAACCTTTCCTGATCCGGCTCGGATCAAGGCCCGAACCCAGAGCGACGTCAAGGCCCAACAGGGCCCAATGACGAGAGCTTGCCTCTGGGGTGTCTTCTGGAATGTCCATCGAGGTATAGGCCAGCGTGACACCCAACGCCTCAGGGAGGTAGCTGCGAGGAAAGTGCCGCAGGGTCAGAAGCTCAATACAGAGACTCAGCGCTTGAGGGTGAATGGCGTCGCGATGATAGAAATCCAGCGCTTTGACTCGGGTAGCCCGGTCGAGGGAGCGACAATAGATCTGGTAGAGCACTCCCTCGAGGTGGCCCTCGGCCAGGGCCGGTCGGGCCATCCCGCTTAACCAGAGCGGTGCGATGGATCTGATGGGTAGCCACGCTTCACCCCGCGCATGCGCCTGTGGCTCCGAAGTCTCGATGGGTGACCAAAAGGCCTTGATGTCCCCTTCGTAAGCGGCTACGGATGCAATGTGCGCATCCAGTCTCAAACGCGCTTCATCCAGGAGTCCGGCTCTTGGATTGGACCAAAGCAGTCCCAGCGCGAGATCAAACTCCGAGGACATTAGGCAACGGGATTTTTCATAAAGAGGTGGTTGCCGATGACCAGCACATCCAGTCCTGAGCCGAGAAAGACGGAAAATGCATCTTCAACCGAGTGAACAATGGGTTTTCCCATGACGTTAAAGCTGGTGTTAAGCAAGATCGGGATCCCGGTTCGATCATGAAATGCAGTAATCAGACCATGGAAATCGGGATTTCTGCGTGCTGTCACGGATTGGAGGCGGCCGGTTCCATCGACGTGAACGACGGCCGGTACGCGCTGTCGGACGTCCGGGCGAAAACGAAGGGTCCGATCCATGTAGGGCGTATCTTGGTATGCCTCGAAATAGTCCGGTCCAAACTCGTGGAGGATCGAGGGGGCGTAGGGTCTGAAGCGTTCACGGAACTTAATGATCCGATTCACGCGATCCATCATTGAAGGGTCCCTGGGGTCTGCAAGAATCGAGCGGTGCCCCAGTGCGCGCGGCCCAAACTCAGATCGACCCCGCATCCATCCGACGATCTGACCATGGGCCAAAAGATCCGCGGTTCGCGCCCAAAGATCAGAATCCTCCAGTTCCTCGACGTGAAGCCCACAATAGCGGGCAAAGCGGTCGAGCGATGCGGAATTGATCGAACTGCCCAGATAGGGTGAAAGGACTTCCCTCCGCGTTGGTGCCCCCGGGTGATCCCGGTGAAAGGCGAGAAGAGCGGCACCCAGAGCCGTTCCATCGTCTGCAGGGGCCGAAGGTATATGGAGGGCATCGAACGGGGTATTTTGGAGCAGCTGGCCATTGGTGACGGAGTTCAGCGCACAGCCCCCACCCAGCACCAGATTGCCGGAAACCCCCTTGACCCTGAAAGCCGCAAGGAGTTGATTCACCGTCTCCATGAAGAACTGTTGTCCGGTATGTGCGAGGTCGGCAACCGTCTCGGGGGGGGCGTCGATGGGTCGTCTGAAACGCTCTAACGCCCGAAGCTCGGAGAAAAATGTGCGGCGGTCGTGATGCAGGTTGAAACCTTCAACCCGGATCAACCGGCGAAAACGCGCCAGTAATTCGGGGTTTGTCTTGCCATAGGAAGCCAGCCCCATGACCTTCCATTCCTCGCCGGCCATCCAGTCGAACCCGCAAAGTTCGGTGAGTTTCATGTAGAAAAAACCCAGACTTTGGGGCCCTTTGGACTGATAGAGCGGGGTGATGCGCCCCTTTTCGTACTCAAAGAAGGCCAAAGACCCGGATTCGCCGTAGGAGTCGATCACGGCACATGCCGCATCCTCAAATGGGCTGCCATACGCCGCGAATGCCGCATGCGTCAGATGATGGTCGAAGTGGCGAAACTCAATGGCAACCCCCCCAAAATGATGGCGCAAGGTTCGAGAAAGCGTCAGTCCCGCGCGCTTGAGCGCTTGATGCTGCAGGGACTGCATGTAATTGATCTCCCATGTGGGAAGGCATGCCGCGAGTTCTCGTCCCTGATATTGAAGAATGCCCCGTGGCGTGAGCCAGCCCATACGGTGGGCCAAATTCTCATACCAGGGTCTTCGGGCCTTCCAGTTGCTGGCGACTACAATCCGGTCGGCATCGCCGGCATATTCCAGGAGCAGTTTGGGGAGCGTGAAGGGATTATCTGGTTCCATATTGATGCCGCGCTTGTACTGAAGCGGACGTTCCAGTGCTTCGGCAAAAAGGACGCGTCCCGTCCCATCGACCAGGGCAACGGCAGGATCATGATACGTGGAACCTAGGCCAAGGTAGACTGTCGGACCGAATGCAGCGTGGCTGTTAGCCATCGCTTTTAGGCAACCGTTTCATAGTTCAGGAATGATGAGTTCAAACGCAGGGTTCTTCAGACGTGCATGGTAAAGATTTTTCAATTCCTATGTGACCTGCGTGATGCTTCGAAGTTCTCTTGACGGCGGGCCAACACAATGACCCGACGCTTTGATCTCAGCGCGATGTTGCAGTTTAGGATTCCATGGTGGTGGGGATTTTCCCTCGCCTTGTTCCTGCCGGTGTGCCTTCTGGGGTTCCTCCTGAGTGGTCCCCATACGCTTTGGGCCGGTCTTGCCTGGCTGGTTCCGGTTCCCTGTCTGATCGCCTTTGATTGCCTCTCGGGTCCAGAACGGCGCAGGGTGCCCTCCCATCTCGCCGAACCTTTTCTATCCGTTGTTTTAGGTCTGATTGCCGTTCTCGCGCCAGTCAATCTCATGGCGCTTGGGCTTTTCGTGATGAAATTGCCCGAGGCCTTTGTTCCCGATGCGTGGTGGGTGACGGGCGTTGACCTTTTGGGTCTTCGAATGCTGGCCGGCACGACGCTCTGCTGCTCGGTGATCGCACCGGCGCATGAGCTGATGCATCGGCGTTCACGCTGGGTGCGTCGAGTGGCTCGAGGTCTCTTGATTTTGGTCTTTTCTGACGTCTTCTATTTCGCGCACGGTGGGGGGCATCACCGTTATCTGGGGGAGGCCCAAGATCCTTCCACCGCGCGCCTCGGGGAGTCTTATGGTGAATTCTTCAAGCGCTCTTGGTTGACCCAATGGCGACAGGTCAGGACGTTACATCCAAAGGCTTTTCGACAGGGGCTTGTGGTGCAGCTCCTTTGGGTCCTCATCTTTGGGTTCGCCTTTGGTCCCCTTTCGGCGCTGGTCTGGCTTTATCTGAGTTGGGTCGCTGTGCGATTGCTCGAGGCGGTGAATTACTTTCAGCACTACGGGCTGACGGCCGAGACTTCTCTGAGCCATCACACCGCTTGGCGATGTGATGGGGCGGTCAGTTACTTCCTCTTTCTGGGGCTGACTCGGCATGCAGATCACCATCGAAGGCCCATGGCACCTTTTTCAGAACTCACGGCTGAAGAGGGTGGGCCGGAGCTTCCGACGGGTTACCTCGGAACGGCCGTCTGGGTCAAGAATCACAGCAAGAGCTATGGCCGTTTTGCCTTGACGCAGTTGAACGCGCTCTCAGAAGCAGAGGGGGCTCTTCGCTAAGCTTGCGCATGGGCCCACTAGGCGAGGTGGGCGTTTATCGGGGCCTTCCCACCATGCGATAGATCTTTCCCGCCAGAAAGCCCCCCCAGAGTGGGGCAAGCCAGAAGACCCAGAGCTGGGCGAGGGCCCAAGGACCGGCCCAGACTGCAGTTCCTGTACTCCGAGCCGGATTGACGGAGAGATTGGTGATAGGAAGACCGATGAGCAGGATGGCGACCAATGTCAAACCGATCGCGAGGGGAGCAAAACCAGCGGGAGCTCGGCCATCGGTGGCACCAAGGACCACCAGGACGAAGAAAAACGTTAAAACCGATTCGGCAAGCAGGGCAGCAATCAGACCAAACCCTCCCGGGGAGTGATCACCATAACCGTTGGCGACATGTGAAAGGGCATCCGCCATTTCGGGCATCCCAATCGTGAGCAATTGGATGAAACCCGCCCCGACGAATGCGCCAAACACCTGAGCAAAAACATACCAAGGGAGATTTCGACGCGGAAACCGACCCGCGGCGGTGAGCCCCAGGCTGACTGCGGGGTTGAAGTGGCCGCCCGAAATGTGGCCCAAGGCATAAATACCGCCAATCAGCGAGAGCCCGAAGGCCAAGGCAACCCCAACGCCACCAAGACTTGAACCGGCAAGAGCCCCCGCGCCGCATCCCCCGATCACCAGCCATGCGGTCCCTAGGGCTTCAGCAGCACATTTGCGTTTCAGATTCATGACGGTGGGTTCCTCGCGTGAAAGGGGCGCATAATTCTAGCCCGGACCGCGTTCTCCGGGACGTTTCTCCCCTAAATTGTGCTCTTTTGGGGCAAAGGATGCCGTTGGTGAACGCGCTATCAATGGAATCTGGCAGACAGGCTTGTCTATAATCCGCTAATGTCCCGATTGCTTTTGCGATCGTCTTAAACGCTTAGGGTGCAATCCGCCGCATGAATCAGAACCTCCAGTTGCAACACGATGCCGATCCAGAAGAAACTCGCGAGTGGCTTGATGCCCTCGCCTCCGTCATCGGAAGTGAAGGCATTGAACGTGCTCACTTCCTGATCGAGAACCTGGTTGATCATGCTCGTAGAGCCGGTGCCAATCTCCCTTACAAGGCCAACACCGCCTACATCAATACGATTCCCTCCCATATGGAGGCGCGCCTCCCTGGGGATGCCACCATCGAGAATCGCATCCGATCCTATATTCGCTGGAACGCGATGGCCATGGTCGTCAGGGCCAATCGCCGATCCACGGAGTATGGCGGACATATTGCGAGTTTCGCCTCTGCCGCGACGCTCTACGATGTCGGCTTCAATCATTTCTTTCGGGCGGCAAGCAAGGATTTTGGCGGCGATTTGGTTTACTTCCAGGGGCATGCTGCACCGGGGATCTATGCCCGAGCGTTCCTTGAAGGGCGTTTGAGCGAAGAGCAACTGGATTTCTTCCGTGCCGAGATTGAAGGCGAGGGCAAGGGTCTCAGCTCATACCCTCATCCTTGGTTAATGCCCGACTTCTGGCAGTTCCCGACAGTTTCCATGGGGCTCGGACCGATCATGTCGATCTACCAAGCCCGCTTTATGAAATATCTTGAGGATCGCGGCATTCTCAGTACCGCCGGGCGCAAGACCTGGTGCTACTGTGGCGATGGCGAGATGGACGAACCGGAATCTTTGGGTGCCATCGGTCTTGCTGGCCGCGAGAAGCTGGATAACCTGGTGTTCGTCATCAACTGCAACCTTCAGCGACTCGATGGACCGGTTCGTGGGGACGGCAAGATCATTCAGGAACTGGAAGCGAATTTCCGCGGTGCCGGCTGGAATGTGATCAAGGTCATCTGGGGTTCTCAGTGGGATCCTCTTTTGGCCAAAGATACCAAGGGGCTCCTCAAGAAGCGGATGGAAGAGGCCGTCGATGGGGAATACCAGGCCTACAAGGCGAAGGGTGGCGCCTACACCCGCGAACATTTCTTTGGCAAATATCCCGAACTCAAGGAAATGGTCGCCAACATGACCGATGAGGACATCTGGCGCCTCAATCGGGGCGGTCATGACGCGCACAAAGTCTATGCTGCCTATTCCGCCGCCTCTCAGCACACGGGCCAACCGACCGTGATTCTGGCCAAAACCGTCAAGGGTTACGGTATGGGGCCTGTGGGTGAAGGGCGCATGTCCACGCACCAGCAGAAAAAGCTGGATGATGCGTCAATTCGTGCCTTCCGTGATCGTTTCAGTATTCCGATTGCGGACGACAAGGTTCCGGAAGTGCCGTACTACCGTCCACCGGAGGACAGTGCCGAGATGCAGTACATGCGGGCTCGACGTGAGGCACTCGGGGGATCAATGCCCCAGCGTCGTCGCGAAGCGCCTCATATCCAAGTTCCGGATCTTCAGCTGTTTGAAGCTATGCTAAAGAGCAGCGAAGATCGTGACATGTCCACTACCATGGCGTTTGTCCGCATCCTGACGCAGCTGCTCAGGGACAACAAAGTGGGCCGCTATGTCGTGCCGATTGTTCCGGATGAAGCCCGAACCTTCGGTATGGATAGTCTCTTCAGGCAGTATCGAATTTACTCGTCCGTCGGTCAGCTCTATGAGCCCGAGGATTCTGACAGCGTTATGTACTACCGAGAGGACAAGTCTGGACAGATTCTCGAGGAAGGCATCAATGAGTCCGGGGCCATGTGTTCATGGATTGCTGCAGGTACGGCCTACAGTAACCATAACGTCCAGATGATTCCCTTCTACATCTACTACTCGATGTTCGGTTTCCAGCGGATCGGTGACCTCATGTGGGCTGCCGGTGATATGCGGGCCAAGGGCTTCCTGGTTGGCGGGACCGCGGGCCGGACGACGTTGGCCGGGGAAGGTCTCCAGCATCAGGATGGCCATAGCCTTCTCGGCATGTCGGCCATCCCGAACTGTGTGGCCTATGATCCTTGCTACGCCTATGAATTGGCCGTGATCATCCAAGACGGTTTGCGCCGTATGTATCAGGACGGAGAGCAGGTGTTCTACTACCTGACCGTCATGAATGAAAACTATGCTCATCCGGCCATGCCGGAAGGTTCCCGCGAGGGCATCGTCAAGGGCATGTACCGCATCCGAGAAGCTGGAAAGTCAGCCAAAATCCAACTGTTGGGGGCCGGAACCATTCTTCGTGAAACCCTCGCCGCTGCGGATATCCTCAAGCGCGAATACAAGATCGATGCGGATGTTTGGAGTGTGACCAGTTTCAACGAACTGCGTCGAGATGGGATCGACAAGGAGCGCTGGAATCTCATGCATCCTGATCAGCCCCGCAAGATCAGTTATGTTGAAGAACAACTGGCACCGACCAAGGGGCCCATTGTGGCGGCATCTGACTACATGCGAACCGTTGCTGACCAGATTCGTCCCTATGTGCCGCGCGCGTACGCGGTGCTGGGTGCGGATGGTTTCGGTCGAAGCGATCGCCGTTCTGAACTCCGTCGTTTCTTCGAAGTCGATCGCAACTACATTACGCTCGCAGCACTCAAGGCCCTGGCCGATGAGGGCGAGATTCCCGTGAAGGTCGTCGCCGAGGCCGTTAAGAAGCTTGGCATCGATCCCGAAAAGCCCAACCCGCTGACCGTTTGAGGCAATCCATGGCTGCTGCTCTGAAAGAAGTCCACGTCCCCGATATCGGTGACTTCAAGGATATTGAGGTCATCGAAGTTCTGGTCAAGCCGGGCGATGTGGTGAAGCCGGAAGATTCACTGATTACGCTTGAAAGCGACAAGTCGGCCATGGAAGTCCCCTCTCCATTAGGGGGTATCGTTTCGCGATTGGACGTCAAGGCGGGCGATCGGGTCAGCAAAGGTTCGCTGATTCTGGTGTTGGAAGTCGAGGAGGGCAAAGCCGCCATCCCTGAAGTGGCTCCGAAGGCCCCAGTCGCACCCCAGCCGGCGCCGGTTACTGCTCCAGTGGCACCTCAAGCGGCAGCGCCATTGGCGCCTCAGACTGTCGAGGTGCCGGGTGGTATCGAGGAAATCAAGGTGCCTGATATTGGCGATTTCAAGGACATTGAGGTCATTGAAGTCCTGGTCAAGCCGGGGGATGTCATCCGTCAGGAAGACTCGCTGGTGACGCTCGAAAGCGATAAGTCGGCGATGGAATTGCCTTCTCCCAAGTCGGGTACCGTTCGGGAGGTCAAGCTAAAGGCGGGTGATAGGGTCAGTCAGGGTGCGGTCATTCTGGTGCTTGAAACAGCCGCGACGGTGGTTGCGGCGCCCCCATCAACCGCTCAGGCACCCGTAGTTGCGGCGGCCCCGGTTGCCGCAAAATCGGTTCAGCCTCCAAGCGCCCCTGCGGCCGTGGTCGAATCCCCCGCGGGTGGGGCGCAGCCTCATGCCAGCCCAGCCATTCGCAAGTTCGCGCGGGAGTTGGGTGTGGATCTGGCTCGCGTCAAGGGCACAGCGCCCAAGAATCGCATTTCCCGTGAAGATGTCCAGGCCTATGTCAAAGCGACGCTGACGCAGGTTCGCGACAGTGGGGCGGCATCAGGTCTGGGATTTGCTTTCCCGGCGCTTCCTGATATCGATTACAGCCGTTTCGGCCCGGTCGAAAGTCAGGGATTGACCCGAATTCAGAAGCTATCAGGGCCTAATCTTCATCGGAATTGGGTTTCCATACCCCACGTGACCCAGTACGACGACGCGGATATCACCGACCTTGAAGCGTTTCGGGTGTCGTTGAAATCGGAGGCGGAAAAGCGGGGCGTCAAGCTGTCTTTCCTGCCGTTCGTGATGAAGGCCGTGGCCTCTGCGCTGAAGGCGCATCCGACCTTTAATGCATCGCTCAACACGACAGGGGATACCCTGATCCTCAAGAAATACTTCCATATCGGTGTGGCGGTGGATACACCGGAAGGCTTGGTGGTGCCGGTCGTTCGTGATGTCGATCAGAAGAGTCTTTTTGAGATTGCGCAAGAACTCGCCGAGTTGAGCCAAAAAGCCCGAAGCAAGAAACTGCGCGGAACGGACATGGAAGGCGGCTGTTTCACCATTTCAAGCTTGGGAGGCATTGGCGGTACGGCCTTTACGCCCATTATCAACGCGCCTGAAGTAGCCATTCTGGGGCTTTCCAAGAACCAGATGAAGCCGGTTTACCAAAACGGGCAATTCGTGCCCCGTTTGATGCTGCCGTTGTCGCTGTCCTACGATCATCGCGTAATTGATGGCGCCGAAGGGGCTCGCTTCATTGTGCATTTGAGCCGGACGCTTCAAGACATGCGTCGGGTTCTGCTTTAATCTCTTATCCATTACCTGAGGCACCGTCTCGAAATGAGCGCAAGCGATTCCCTCCACGCTGAGGTTTTGGTCCTCGGCGGCGGCCCGGGCGGTTATACCGCCGCATTTCGGGCTGCAGATCTTGGCAAAAAAGTGGTTTTAGTTGAGCGTTTCCCGACCTTGGGTGGCGTTTGCCTCAATGTCGGTTGTATTCCTTCAAAAGCGCTCCTGCATTCTGCTCAGATCATTCATGAGACGGCCGAGAGTGCGTCAACCGGGGTGTCTTTCGGTGCACCGGTGATCGATCTCGATAAAGTCCGTGACCACAAGAATCGGGTTGTCAAAACCCTCACCATGGGATTGGCTTCGATGGCCAAGCAACGTGGCGTCACGGTGGTTCAAGGTCTTGGAACTTTTGGATCGGACAAAAGCCTTGATGTTGCAGGTCCCGAGGGGTCGTCAACGATTACGTTTGACCACTGCATCATTGCGGTCGGTTCTCAGCCGGTCAAGATTCCAAGCTTTCCGCATGAGGACCCGCGGCTCATCGATTCGACCGGTGCTCTGGAACTTAAGGACATTCCGAAGCGTCTTCTGATTATCGGGGGTGGGATCATCGGTCTTGAAATGGCGACGGTCTACCATGCCCTGGGTTCTGCCATCACGGTGGTCGAGCTCATGGATCAGTTGGTACCCGGCTGTGATGCGGACCTGGTAAAGCCGCTGCATCAGCGAATTGCGAAGTGGTACGACAATATCTATCTCAAGACCAAGGTGACGCGAATCGATGCGAAGCCTGAAGGTCTTGAAGTCTTTTTCGAAGGAGAGGGCGCACCGGCCTCTGCTATTTTCGATAAGGTGCTGCTGGCTGTGGGTCGGCGTCCCAACGGGGGGCTGATCGGGGCTGAAAAAGCGGGCGTCACGGTGGATGAGCGTGGTTTTATCCCCGTTGATCGAACCCAAAGAACGAATATCCCACACATTTTTGCGATTGGCGATGTGGTTGGAAACCCGATGCTGGCCCACAAGGCGACCCATGAGGCCAAAGTGGCGGCCGAAGTCATCGCAGGGCACAAATCAGCGTTCCAGGCCCTGACGATCCCGTCGGTCGCCTATACGGATCCCGAAATTGCGTGGATGGGGCTCACCGAAACTCAGGCCAAGGCGCAGGGCATCGCCTATGAGAAAGCCACATTCCCATGGGCAGCCAGTGGTCGTGCGCTGGGGATAGGCCGCCGCGAGGGTTTGACGAAGATGATCGTCGATAAGGAAACGAAAAGAATTCTTGGAACCGGGATTGTGGGCCCGAACGCTGGTGAACTGATTGGTGAGTCCGTATTGGCTCTGGAGATGGGGGCCGATGTGGAAGACATTGCGTTGACCATTCACCCGCATCCCACACTCTCTGAGACCTTCCCCTTTGCGGCCGAAATGA
>JBEBBO010000054.1:0-6112 GCA_041158345.1 Pseudomonadota bacterium
TCGCTGCGTCAGGGAGATGCCCTCAGCCCATGTCCGATTCGCGGATCATTCTCCTCGAAGTGCCCTTTGCCGAAAAGGATGTTGCCAAGCAACTAGGCGCCCGCTGGAACCCCGTCCTCCGGAAATGGTATGTCCCCGAAGGGCTGGATCCTGCGCCTTTCGCGGCCTGGCGACCCGGTGAAGAATTCAAGCCGGATGCATTCTTGGAAGCGGCATCACCCACGCTGCCCTCGACGGAAAGCGATACCCCCGGGATTACGCTCCTGGCTTATCTCCAGCAGGTCAATCTCGCCATCGCCCGTGGCGTACCCAAATCGCAATGGGTCCGCGTGGAGATCAGCCAACTCAAGCGAACCCAAGCCGGACACCTCCAACTTGAACTCGTCGAACACGACAGTCTCGGGCAACTGACCGCCCGACTGCCTGCATTTCTATGGCAACAGAAGGCCGCCAAGATCGTTGAACGGTTTGAGCGGGAAACGGGAGCGCAACTTGAAAGCGGCATCAAGGTCTTGTTTCAACTCTCGGTTGATCACAATCCCACTTACGGACTTCGCGCCCTCGTTGAAGACATCGATCCCTCCTACACCCTCGGCGATATCGCCAAGAAGCTGGAAGCCATCAGAAAAAGCCTGATTGACGCACAAGTCTTCCATTTGAATCGAAGCCTGCCGCAGCCCAAGGAATTCACCCATGTCGTGGTGATCAGTCCCAAGGATGCGGCTGGATTGGGGGATTTTCGCGAGGATGCCGATCGACTGGAGGCACATGGGATCTGCCGATTCACCTACTACACGGCGGTCTTTCAGGGGCCCGAGGCGGCTGCCAGCATTCGTGCAGCACTCGCACAATTTGAAAAAGATGCACAGAGCGCCGATGCACTCTGCGTCATTCGAGGCGGCGGATCGGTAACCGATCTTTATTGGCTGAATGATCGCGATCTGGCTGAGGCCCTCTGTAAGATCACGATTCCCGTCCTGACGGGAATTGGACATGAACGGGACAACACGATTCTGGATGAGGTCGCCAACACTCGATTTGACACGCCATCCAAGGTCATCGGCCATATTAACGGGACGGTCTACGCCAATGCCCAAGAGGCCATCCAGAACATCCTGATGATCCTTCGATTGTCCGATGCGCACTTGAAGACGGCAGAGTCTGAAGTCGATCGGCTCCGGATTGAAATCACCTCCGACATGCGTCATGCGATCACCCAAGGCGAGGCCGGGCTTGACCGAATTTGGGCCCATATCCGTGAGAATAGCCAGGAGGGGATACAGGCAAGCCTCCATCAACTTGATCGGCTCATGGATCAGCTCCGAGGCAATGCGGAGAACCTGATTCAGACACAGGCCCTTGAACTGGAGCAACTCAAGGGAAGAACCCTTGAGCATGCCGCCTTGAGAATCGATGAAGCCGGTCACGAAATAGAAGCCCTCGCCCGAGAAATCCTCGGAGTTGGCCCCGATGCCACCCTTCGCCGGGGATTCGCCATGGTCAGAGATCCCCGTGGGAAGCCCCTGACCTCCCGCCGGGATGCCTTACGGGAGAAACGACTCGCACTTGAATTCCATGACGGCGTCCTTGGCGTCGTTCCCGACTCACCAGGAGCAAACTCATGACTGCCGAAACCGAGAGTTACAAAACGCACTATGCCATTCTCAAAGAAGTCGCCGAAACCCTGCGAAACCAAAAGGAACCGGATATCGACGCGTTAATCCCGATGGTGGACAAGGCGCTCGCGTCCTACAAGATCTGTAAAGAACGCCTGACTGCAGTCAAAACGGCATTCGGGGAAAGACTCCCCGAGGGCATGCCGGAATAATTATTAAAAAGATGGGGAATCCATTGAACTTTTGGGAATGGTGTTGATCTCACCATTGCATTAAAAAAAAATACATTCCTCTCTCGAGTCATGAAAAACCCGGCCAACGCCGGGTTTTTTATTGGTCTGAGCGCTCTCAGTCCGTCGTTCGCATCGTGCTGAGAAGGCGCAAATTCCCGGCCAGCAGACTGAGGCTCCCACTGGTGAATAAGAGAATTGAACCCGTCAGAATGCCGCTCGGCAGAAGGAAGAGGCCGAGAAATATCATGGTCTGGGCTTTCATCATCAGCTCCTGAGATCGGTGATCCGAAGATCGATATCCATGAGACAGATTGTTTACGAATAAGTGCCACATGCCGATTGAACCTTGCGCTATCTTGAGTGACCAAGAGCCGTACTCTCCAGAAAGAGCCCTAACGGCACAGGAGCAAAAGATGAGCGATCATGAAGTCAATCACGCAACCGAAATCAGCGGCAGCGTGGATGCGTGGATTCATCGGCAGTTCATGGAGGGGTGTGATGAGCTTTGTTTTACGTATCGGCGCGAAGTCGAGCATCTCAGAGAACTTGTCACCGAACTCAAGACGCTGCCGGCAACGGAACGCAAACAACACCGCGGCACTTTAAAAAAGTGGCGCCGCATTGAGAAACTGGAAATTGCCCGGCTCAAGGCCAGCTGATGCCAGAACTCCGGGCCGCCAAGTCCCATGGCGGCCCAAGAATCCCCCCTCGTATTGAGCAAGTCTGTAACTTTGGCCTATTAGCCTTATACTTTTTGAGGAAATGGGCCGTTGCCCTTGCACCTCTCTTTTTACCCTCTACGCAGAAGACCCATCATGAATGATCTCCACGCCATTAGCGCCTATGGCCCCGCGCGTTCGACGGTTCCGGCAAAGGCCTTGCCACCAGAGGAGCTTGAGCAGATTCACGCCTTCTGGCGGGCCTGTAATTACCTCGCCCTCGGAATGATTTATCTCCAGGACAACCCCCTCCTGAAGGAGCCTCTCAAGCCCGAGCACATCAAGAACCGCCTGCTGGGTCACTGGGGTGCGAGCCCTGGCCTGGCCTTTGCCTACACGCACCTCTCTCGGATCATCCGCGAGAAGGACCTCGACATGATTTTTCTTGCGGGACCTGGCCACGGCGCACCCGGTGTTTTGGGACCGGTCTACCTCGAAGGCAGTTACTCGGAAATCTATCCCGACAAAAGCCAGGACAAAGAGGGCCTTCATGCCTTCTTCCATCAGTTCTCGTTTCCCGGCGGCATCGGAAGCCATTGCACCCCGGAAACTCCGGGATCCATTCATGAAGGCGGCGAATTGGGCTATGTCCTCTCACACGCCTGTGGCGCAGCCTTCGATAACCCAGATCTCATCGTCGCCGCCGTTGTCGGGGATGGTGAATCTGAAACCGGGCCCTTGGCCACCTCCTGGCACATCAATAAATTCCTGAATCCCAGAGTTGACGGTGCGGTATTGCCGATCCTGAATCTCAATGGTTACAAGATTAATAATCCAACGATCTTGGCTCGCATCCCCCACGAGGAACTCGAAAAGCTGTTTGAGGGATATGGATGGAAGCCCTATTTCGTGGAAGGGTCAGAGCCCGAAAGCATGCATGCTGCGATGGCAAGCACCCTGGACCACTGCGTTGCTGAAATCCATAAGATTCGGGAGAAGGCGCGTAATGAACCCAGTTTCACACGCCCCCGTTGGCCGATGATCGTGCTTCGGACACCCAAGGGCTGGACCGCTCCAAAAGAGATCGATGGCCATCGCCTGGAAGGCTTCTGGCGCGCCCATCAGGTGCCGATCGCCGACGTCAAAAAATCGCCCGAACACCTCCAGATCCTTGAAACCTGGATGCGCTCCTATCGCCCCGACGAACTTTTTACAACGGAGGGCGCACCGGCCGCGATCATTCGCAATTTCGTTCCTCAGGGCGACCGTCGCATGGGGAGTAACCCCAAGGCGAATGGCGGCAAACTCAAACGCGCGCTGAAAATGCCGAACTACAGCGACTTTGCCTTGGCGGTTGAACGCCCTGGACAAATTGAGGCTGAAAACACCCGTCCCCTCGGGCAGCTGCTTCGCGAAATCATGCGAGCCAACATCACGAATTTCCGCGTCTTTGGCCCGGATGAAAACACCTCGAATAAGCTCAACGCGGTCTATGAGGTGTCGCAAAAGCTCTGGCTTGAATCGTATTTCCCGGAAGACAGTGACGGGGGTGAACTGGCCATGGACGGACGCGTGGTGGAGATGCTGAGTGAACACACCCTCGAAGGGATGCTTGAGGGCTACATTCTCTCGGGACGTCATGGATTCTTCTCGACCTATGAATCTTTCGTGCATGTGATCGATTCGATGTTCAACCAGCATGCGAAATGGCTATCCATCGCAAATCGCCTGTCATGGCGCCCCTCTGTCGCCTCACTGAATCTTCTGATTACCTCAACGGTCTGGCGACAGGACCACAATGGGTTTACCCATCAGGACCCTGGTTTTCTCGACGTGGTGGCGAATAAGAGCGCGGATGTCACCCGAATTTACCTCCCCCCGGATGTCAATTGCCTGCTCTCGGTCGCCGACCACTGCTTGAGAAGTGAGAATTACGTCAACGTCATCGTTGCTGACAAGCAGAACCATCTCCAGTATCTCGACATGGAGAGCGCTGTTGCGCATTGCACCAAGGGTATCGGCATCTGGGATTGGGCCAGTAACGATCAGGGCAAAACCCCGGACGTGGTGATGGCCTCCGCTGGGGACATCCCCACCAAGGAAACTCTGGCAGCGATTTCAATGCTGCGGGAGGACTTCCCGGAACTGAAAATTCGATACGTCAACGTCGTCGATCTCTTCAAACTTCAACCAGAACATGAACATCCGCATGGATTGAGCGATCGAGATTTTGATAGCTTGTTTACCAAAGACAAACCCGTCATCTTCAATTTCCATGGCTATCCGTTCCTGATCCATCGCTTGGCCTACCGACGCAACAACCATGCGAATTTCCACGTGCGTGGCTACAAGGAAAAGGGAAACATCAACACGCCGCTGGAACTGGCCATTCAAAACCAGATTGACCGATTCAGCCTTGCGATTGACGTCATCGACCGGGTTCCTGAACTGCAATTGTCGGGTGGACACGCGAAGGAACGCTACCGTAACCGTCAAATTGCCTGCCGGAATTATGCCTACGAGAACGGGATCGACAGCCCCGAAATCAATGCCTGGAGATGGCCGGGAATCTGAGACAAAAAGTCAACACGGTAAAAAGGGGGCCTTCGGGCCTCCTTTTTTTGTCTTCGCCGATAAAAAGGCGGTTTCACCAAGCTCTGGTAGAATCAGGTCCTCGCGCGAGCATCTGATTCAGGAACTCCCATCTGCCCCGATGGCGAAATTGGTAGACGCAAGAGACTTAAAATCTCTCGACCTTACGGTTGTGCCGGTTCGACCCCGGCTCGGGGCACCATTTCTTAGTTTCAAGACATCCCATAAAACCCTGAAAGCCCCTTTCCACAAGGCCTAGGGAGATTCCTGACGTCCCGGGACGCCCCCCTTCATCCCACTGCAGCCTGCTCATTTTGACGGTATAAATGACGGTAGAAATCTGTCATCACAACCTTTATACCGTCACCCATGCCGCTTACAGAAACCGCCATACGCATTGCGAAAGCAGAACAAAAGCCCTTCAAAATCTCGGACAGCGGAGGGATGTACCTTCTGGTCCACCCAAACGCCTCCAAATATTTTCGCTATGACTATCGATTCGCTGGAAAAAGGAAAACGGCCGCCATCGGGGTTCACCCTGATCTGTCGTTAAAGCAGGCGAGAGTCCAACGCGACCGCATAAAGAGCTTAGTTTCTTCCGGATTCGACCCATCTGTTAACTCAAAGCCTAAAGAACTCCCTGAAGTCCTTACCTTTGAGATGGTTGCTCGTGAATGGCACCTTAAGCAGCGACCATTGGGTGGGGGGATTACCCTTTTTGCGGATCGATTCGCTCCGACCAGCCGCACATGTTCTGCGTGCGGGAGTTACCAGAAGGAATTCAGTCTCAAGATCAGAAAATGGATTTGCCCGACCTGCGGTGCAGTCCATGATCGAGATGAGAATGCAGCGAAGAACATCGCTGCATTCGCTACGGGGTCCTACCCCGGAAGCTACGGCGGGGAAACGCCGGATGTGATGCGCGTGGAGGGCCAAATCCACCTGACCCCGAAGGGAGCAATTCCGAGGATCTGTCAGGGGCCCGATGAAGCGCGAACCGAGAGCCTAAAAT
>JBEBBO010000055.1:0-11892 GCA_041158345.1 Pseudomonadota bacterium
GTGTCATCCTCCAGCCGAACCAGAATTTCAGGCGAGGAACCCACGATCTGAAAATCGCCCAGATCCAGATGGAACATATAGGGCGAGGGATTCAGGGAACGAAGGGCACGATACAGATCGAGAGCGGGCGCTTCGAATGGAATCGACATCCGTTGCGACAGCACCACCTGCATCACATCGCCATCGACGATGTATTCCTTCACCTTCCCCACAGCCCGTTCAAAGCCGACCTGTGTGAAACCGGAGACAAAATCGGATTCATCGACCTCCCGTCCGGAAGCACGATGCACCTCCGGCAGGCGCGTTTCGCGAAGCTTTCGGATGAGGTCATCCAGACGATCTTCAGCGAGGGTCTGGGCATCCGATTCTGAGGGATCCGCATGGGTGATGACGATGAGGCGACCTTTGAGATTGTCAAAAACCAGAACATCCTCTGACACCATCAAAAGAATGTCAGGCACCCCCAAGGGATCCGGCTTTTCGCTTTTGAGTCGGGGTTCGATGTAGTGGATGGTTTCGTAGCCAAAATACCCGACCAAGCCGCCTGTAAATCGGGGCAAGCCTTCGATGGTTGGCACCTTGAAGCCTTTCGAGAACTGCCGGATCCACTCGAGAGGATCCTCAACGGTGAGTCGCTGCTCGACGACCCCCTCGTTCTCCAGTTCGATCTCGGAACCTTTGACCCGGATGATCCTTCGGGACGGCAAGCCGATAATTGAATAGCGACCCCACTGCTCCCCGCCATGCACCGACTCAAAAAGGTATCCGTACGGCCGGTTGGCCAGCTTGAGATAGGCGCTTAAAGGGGTGTCCAGGTCCGCCAGGACCTCACGCCACACCGGGATTCGGTTGTAGCCTGCTTGCGCGTAGTGTTCAAATTCCTGGGGCGTCATGTTTTCTTTAAAGTGATCCGTTGTCGATCAATGGAGCGCATTCGGCTGTGCCGCTTCAATCCAGCGGGGAAGTTCGCTCAAGTCCGAGAGCACAAGGTCCGGCAAAAAGGATTCGACCGATTCACCCCCATGATACCCATAAGGGACCATCACGAGCATCATCCCGGCCGCACGCGCCGCTTTGGCATCGGCTGAGGAGTCGCCCACCATAAGCGCATCTTCAGGGGCCACCCCGAGACGCTGCGCCGTATCGAGAAGCGCATCGGGTTCCGGCTTCGGGCGTGCAAACTGATCTCCAGACGCCAGCACATCGAAATAGCTCAGAATCCGGAGACTTTCGAGAACTCTCGCCGTAAAACGGGAATCTTTGTTGGTGACGCAGGCCATCGGAATCTGAAGCGCCCGAAGCGCATCCAGACACTCGATCACACCCGGGTATAACTGACTTCTTTCTGCCAGCCCCTCACCGTAGAAATCCACATAGAGCGCCTCGGCCCGAGCATAGTCCTCAGGCATCCCCTCAGGCCATAGATCCCCGGTCAAGGCACGCTTGATCAGCATCGGCTGACCGCGACCAATCCATCCCCTGACCCGGTCTTCGCCGGCCGGCTGGCGGCCCAGCGCCACCAGCATGCGGTCCACGGCCAAGGCCAGGTCCGGCGCGCTGTCGACCAGCGTGCCGTCGAGGTCAAAAAGGACTAGTGATGGCCGCCGCCGCAACATCCGCCGCTCTTGTGGGATTCAAACGGTGCCGCGAGGGCCAGTTCGTCACGCAACTTCTTGATGATGGTGTCATAGTGATTCGGATCGGCCGCATTTGCCGCGCCGAAGACCGCAGAGCCTGCAACAAAGGTATCCACACCCGCTTCACGGATTTCGCGGATATTCGCAGGACCCACACCGCCGTCGATTTCAAGGCGGATGTCTCGGCCTGAGGCATCGATGATCTGGCGGACGTGGCGCGCCTTCTCTAGAACGTAAGGAATAAACTTCTGGCCACCGAACCCTGGGTTGACGGACATCAGCAGAACCATGTCGATGTTGTCGAGGGTGTACTCGAGGACATCGATCGGGGTGGCCGGATTGAAGACCAGACCCGGCTTGCAACCTGCTTCACGAATCAGACCGATGGTCCGGTCGATGTGCTCAGAGGCTTCGGGATGGAACGTAATGTAGGTGGCACCCGCCTTGGCGAAATCCGGAATGATGCGATCGACCGGCTTGACCATCAGATGAACGTCGATCGGCGCCGTCACCCCATGCTTGCGCAAAGCCTCACACACCAGAGGACCAATGGTCAGGTTTGGCACGTAGTGGTTGTCCATCACGTCGAAATGGACGACGTCCGCGCCTGCCGTCAGGACATTCACGACTTCTTCGCCGAGACGGGCGAAATCGGCAGACAGGATGGAGGGGGCAATCCAGGGCTTGTTCATTTGGGCCTCACTATGATGGGTTCGATTCAGTTCGGGTGTCTGGGCAAGGCTCTAGCCACCCGTCGACCAAGCTGCCCATTGTCCCACTCCCCCAAAACACCGGCAAGACATTGTCCGCATTCAGGGCAAGGAAATCCCCGAATCAGAGGACTCTTTCGGCATCCATGACCATCAGATCGCCATGGACATCCAGATGATGGAGTCCCCGCCAGCCGCCCGCTGCCGCACCGGTCAAGTGCCAAAGCGGTGTTTCGCGGTAGGTCGTGGGGGTTAATTCTTCGATCTCGGAGAGGTTCAACCCCGCGCCATAATGGGGGCGGCAATCCTGTGAAGGGCGCAAAAGCCGGCCGGCCGCATCCTTGAAAACGCGCCCCCCGGGTCGTCCACGCCGAAAATCACGCACCAAGGGGTTGAGAGGATGCGGGGTCCAGGTTCCGGTCAAGGGATGATCGGTGTGATAGGCGCAAAGACTCTCGTCATAACGAAGCCCCTTGGCCTTGACGGCACAAAAGAGCCACCAGCGACCGCCATGCTCGAACACGGTGACATCCACCATCCGGACGCCTTTGAACCAGGTGGCTACCCGTTCAAATCGAGTGGGGTAATCCACACAGCGATACACATCGACCCGCCGAGCCGCCTTTTGCTCGGGAACCATGTAGAGCGCACCCTCCACGGTGAAGAGATAGGGATAGGACAAATGATGCGGCTCAGCCAGGACGATTTGAGGTTCACCCATCGCCTTGCCCTGCGAATCAATGGCCATCACGCTGATCCGCCCCCGCCCCTCGGCGTAGGGGTATTCCTCGAAAAAAAGATGCCGCTGATCGCCGATGGACCAAAGGAAGGGATCGGCCCAAAATCGGTCTCGGGGCGGCATCAGCGCGCCCAACTTCTGGGGATCCGGCGGGGCCCCGCCGAGATCCTTCGGGCGCGGACCGCATAACAGGAACCATTGACGCGATGCTTCTTCCTCGCGCCGTTTTTCTGAATGCTGTGAGAAAAAGGTCGCTCGCAACCGGCTCCAATTCCATCGGAGCATTCGGGAAATGGCCGACGTTTTAGCCCCCATCCCCATCCCCCCGGGTCACATACAGTTCAGGCACGTCAATCCGTCGCACAACCGTCGGCATCGGCTGGTCCCGATGGCGTCGTTGGCGAAAGCCCAAACTCTCGAGAACGCCCTGAACGGCCTTGGACCCGCAATAGCACTCAAGGCGGGTGACGCCATCCCGTCGAAGACGCCGGAGGCCGTCGGTCATTAGGGTTTTCAAGACGGTGGGATCATCGTTTCGCGCCAGAAGATCAAGGACATGCGCTCGGGGTTGCCCATGGCGCTCAAAACGGCCCAAAACGAGATACCCCATCAGCACCTCGCCCCCGGAAAGGGTGAGTACCTCGTAAACGGTGTCCGGATTTTGCCGGTAACGCCAGTTCAAAACGGCCGCATCGCGGCGGGTAATGGCCCGATGCTGCTGAAGTGCCTCATCAAAAAGCGCATCAAAGCGCGCATCGAAGGCCCCCTCGAGGATCGAGACGGCCGCCGTGGTCTTCGGGATGGCCGGCAGGAAAAGATCGGCGATGGATCCCAAAAGCCAACCTAGAGGGCGCCCGACATGGCGGGCCAATAAGGCTTTTAAAGAGACCGTCCGGGCCCAACTGCCGGTACCCGGCTGATCCACAGTCCCGACCTTGTAGGCCACGACCAGCATGGGATCGGTCAGGTGTTTTCCAAGGTGATGCCGCGGGCATTCAGGATGATTGAGGATCGCACCCACCAAGCCCGAAGAAAGATCTATCCCTTCCGCCAGGAGCCCTTTTTTCCCGAGGCTTCGAAGGGCCTGGCGAACCCGGCTCCAGTGTGCCAATGCATCCGCAAACCAGACTGCATCCGGCACAGGCTTTCCATCAATAAAAAGCCCGGAAGGAATGGTGGCCATGCTCGCCAGCAACTGCCCCTCCCAAACGGCCACCATCCCCTGATAGCCGGCCCCCTCAAGCTTAGGGTCTTGATGCCATTGCCAGGCCCAGCGGGCATCGGCACGGTCGGCCGCCTCGTCGCCAAAGACATCACGAATCAATCCGATAATTTCCGGGCGATCGCTCTCCCGGGCTTTTCGGATCTCAAACGCCACAACACCCTCCGGAGCGCGGGGGGTCAAGCTCGGTATGCCCCGCATTTTCCTCCTCAATGGTTCGAAGCACCGTCTTGAAGTTCATCGTTGCCCCTTCCCTGATTTCCCGGCGGATCCTGAGCACCTCCGGCAGTTTTGAGAGCGCACTCAACAAGGCAGAAACATAGCCCACATCGCCAGACAGCATCCTCAAGAAAAGGCGAATCAGAATTCGAGGGGGCGCTGTCAAGAAAAGGCTCAGCGCGGGATAATGAATCCACTCCGCCAAGAGTTTGTTGCGCTGGAGCGCCCAACGGATCTTGCGCTTTTTCACGTGATCACGAATCGACCCCTTTTCCTGGTGGAGGACCAGACTGCGAGGCTCAAGCCAGGTTTCCCAGCCCCGACGCCAAGCCCTGACGCCCAAATCAAAGTCTTCCCAGTAAAACGGCTTCAAAAGAGGCAAGAATCCCCCGAGCGCGAGAAACTTCTCGCGGCTGACGGCCATTGATCCCCCCGAGGCGTAGAGGCACAGCCATCCCTCAAGACCCAAATCCGGGGTCGGCAAGCGTTTCAGTGCGCCCCATCGAAAGACATAGCGGCTGAGGCAGTAAGGATGTGGCGCCGGTTGATCCACCCGAATGGCCGATTGGACTGCAAAAACGTTGGCACCCTCGAGGCGTGCCACCAGCGGGGCAATGAAATCGGGTTCCGGCTGAACATCAGAATTCAAAAGAATCAAAACCTCATCGGTGGCCGCCTGAACCCCGGAATGAATCGCTTCGGAAAAGCCCCGATTTTCAGCGTGAATCACGCAATGCACATCCGGAAACTCGTTTTTTAGAACGTCAAGACTCGCATCGGTTGAGCCATCGTCCACGACGATCACTCGCCCGCCCCCGGGGTACGCCGAAAGCGCGGAGCGCACCGTGGGAAGGTTCTCCCTCAGGAGTTGAGCGCCATTGAAGTTAGGGATAATCAGGCTGACCGGTGGTTGAAACGACATAACCTCAGCGTCCTATGACGGAAGGCCTTTGGCCTCGCTCGATGTAAAACAAGATCAGGCTGACCAGAATGCCAAAGGGCAGTAGGAAATCTCGGGAGAAAAACGGGATCGTGAAGACTCCGTGCACCAACGACGCGGTGAGTGTCGAGACCAACACATAACCCTCTAAGCGGTGGATTGGATCCGTGCAGCGCCCCAAGGCCTGGACCAGAGCGCCAAAGAGTGTCAGGACTGCCCCAAAGATCACCACCAGCCCCAAGAGGCCATGGCTGTAGAGAATCTCAAAAAAGAAGTTGTGTGGGGAGAGAAAGACTCGAAATTGTTGCTCTACACCCCGACTGTGGAAATCCATCAAGAACTGTCCAAGGCCATGTCCAAAAAGCCACTGCGCCTGCGTATTGGAGACCAACATATCGAAAACCTGAAGCCAGATCTCTGCACGTTCATCCCATCGAAGATTGATGAACAGATCGTCGATACGGTCTGAAAAATGCCCAATATTCCCAAGATAGAGTGTCCCGAGAATCAAGCTGGTGCCACCTGCAATCCAGAGCCTTGCGGCTGGCGCCACCAGGGGAATGAGAATGAGAGCCGACGCAACTGCCGCCAGAAATCCAGGCCGCGACTTCGAGGCAAGCAGAAGGACAAGATCCCCCATCAGTGCCGCAAGATAAAGATAACGCAAAAGCCCCCGACCTCGCAGGGTGGCCAGCACCAGAGCCGGCGCGGTCAGTACCACGTACTCTGAAAGGTAATGAATATTGCTGAAGAGCCCAGGATATCCCCTGCCCTCAAAAAGTGCCCCTTGATAGAAAAAGTCAGCCACGCCGTTGAGAACCACAAAAGCCCCAAGCAGGGGACCTCGAAGATCACACCAGGCCACGCGAGAGAACAGCTGCGACGGCAACTGAAAAAAACCGACCCCAATCAGGCCCAACCAAATGAGGTTATTACCAGTCTGCCAGAACTGTCCCTGATTGACCGCAACACCCCACACCCAGATGACAGCAATCACGCCGAGCACCCAGCGAAGGGTGGGCGGAAGAATGAGAGGACGTTCCCCTCCAATGGCCTTCAAAAGGACACCGACGGCCAGAATATCCAACGCCTGATGGAAGGTCCCACGAGCAAAGAGCAGAGATAAAACAAGACTGAGAAAGCCCACTTCGATGATGCGCGTCGAGGGACCCGGGATACGGCCTACGTCGGATGCGGTGTAATTCAAGGGACTTTCTCGTCAAACAGGACCTGAAGATAGCGGCGGGCACTGAAGCCGATCTCAAACGCCTGGACCCCCGCCTTAAGGGTCTCCGGCGGCAGGGGATTTTCAAGCGTTTCCGCCATGACTTTCGCAAGCGCCCCATCATCCCCGACCGGGACGAGCGCCCCATAACGGCCGTCGGCCAAGGTTTCTCTGGGACCAAACGGACAATCCGTCGAAACCGAGGGGGTTCCCAAGGCCAGCGCCTCTACCAGAACATTGCCCGAGCCTTCCCACGCGGACGACATGACAAAGAGCGCCGCTTTTTGCATGTACGCAAACGGGTTGACCGTAAATCCCGGAAAATCCACATCGGCTTCGATACCCAAGGTTCGCGTCAGCTCCCGGAGGCTGGCCTCAAGCGGCCCCTCGCCCAAAATGACCAACCGTGCAGGCCTCTGCTCACGAAGTTTTGCAAAGGCGCGAATCAACGTCGGGAAGTCTTTCTCAGGGGTCAAGCGCCCTGCGCCCAGGACAATCGGACGGTCTTCCTGGAACCAGGGGTGTGTGACTTCGGCTTGAGCCATGACAGCCAGCTCGGGGGTAATGACGGGATTGCAGATCGCAATCACGCGGTCCCTCGGCATCCCGGTAATTTCCAGCGTATCCTCAACCACCCCTTGTGAGACACCGATGATTTTGTCGAGCGAGGGGAAGAGCCATCGCATGGGAGCAAGCCGCATCCAGCGCGTCAGAAAGGACTTGCTCTTAAGGAAACCCTGCATGTTCATGTGCAGCTGGCCAACCAAGCGGGTATTTACCCCCGCCAGAGCATGCGCAAGAATCGCGGTTCGGATGGCGCGATCTTTCGCCACCATGAGAACCTCTGGGCGTTCGCTTCGAAGGTATCGAATCAGGGCGGGTATGGCCATCTGGGAATGGCGGACCGGCAATTGGATGACCCGAATATTGGGCCAGGGAATGACCGGTAGGGTCCCGCGGCGGGCGACCACCAGCAACAGATCCACCCTGACATTCGGCTCCGCCGAAAGACCTTGAAGCAAATTCAAAGTCACGCGTTCAACGCCCCCCGTCCCCGAAAAAGAGACAAACAGTGCAAGGTGTCTTGGGGCGGGGCTGTCAACCTGTGGCGAATCCGATGACATGAGTGTCTTTGGGGTCAGTTGATTTTGCTCAAGACCCAATCCATTCCCCGATCAGGGAGAATTCGTTTGAGTGCTGCAAAGAGATAGGTCGGAAAGGTCACATGGTAGCGAACCTTGGGGCGACGCGCTTCCAGGGCATGGATCACTCGGCGACCCACAGACTCTGGACCTTCGGTGAAGGGAGCGGCCGGCCCGACTTTGACCAACCGCTCAACCAGCCGCGCATAGGTCGCCTCGTGCGGACTTCCCGTCGGCTCCACATGTGCCTGATACTGTTTCAAGGCATTGTCCCTGAAACGGCTTTCAATGGGGCCCGGTTCAATCAGGCTCACCCAGACACCGCTCCCCTTAAGCTCCAATCGCAACGTATCGGTCAGACCCTCTAGCGCAAACTTGCTGGCGTTGTAGGCCCCACGAAACTTCATCGCGGCGAAACCGAGCACCGAACTGTTCTGGATAATGCGCCCATAGCCTTGCCGCCGCATGACGGGAATGATCAGACGGGTCAGCTCATGGGTTCCGAAGAAATTGGTCTCAAACTGCGCCTTCAATGCCGCGAGGCTCAAATCCTCAACGGCGCCCGGTTGACCATACGCACCGTTGTTGAAAAGCCCATAAAGCGTACCGCCGGTCTGATCAAGAACGCTCGCAACGGCCGCCTGGATCGAATCGGATTGGCTCAGATCCAGCTGGACGACCTCAAAGCCGGCCTTCGCCAATTCAGCGACATCCTCCGCACGCCGGGCGCTGGCAAACACGCGGTAGCCTCTGGCCTTAAGCATTTCGGCGGTGCAGCGGCCTATGCCACTCGAGCAACCGGTGATCAGCACGGATTTAGGTTCATTCACACGCATCGCTCCAGGCCTCACTCCAGCGCTTATTCATCCGAGGGGTCCTCATCGCCCCCACACCCTGAGCTTTGCTCGGGACGCGTGCCTTTGACGAAGGGGAGCTGAATGGCGCCAGGACATCCCTTGCCCGACCGCGCGCCACGGACCGGATCCACCCAAAGCATCCGAACCGTGTCGGGCAAATCAATTTCCAGCGGCTCGCGACTAATCGCGGCCATGGTCCCGGCCCAAAGTTTCAAGGCCCCTTGCGCCCCGGTCAGCCCGGCCGGTTGATTGTCATCCCGGCCCACCCAAACCACGCCCACATAATCCCCGGTAAAACCAGCGAACCAGCTATCCCGGAGTTCATTGGTCGTACCGGTTTTTCCGGCAGGCTCCAGACTTTGGGGCATCTGACTGAAGGCGGGGCGCGCGGTGCCTTGATGGAAAACCTCTTTCAGGGCTGCATTGAGAAGGCAGACGGCCTCAGCCTCTACCGTCTGCCGGACTTCGATGTCGAAGCGTTGGAGCGTCTTGCCCTCGGGTGAGATCACGGCCTGAATGGCCCGCAGCGGCGTCAGAAACCCATCGCTCGCCAGGGTCTGATACATCTGTGCCACCTCCATGGGCGTCAGCGCCGCCGCACCGAGCAGCAGCGCGGGCACCAGATCGACATGGCGGTTGACCCCCAACTTTTTGAGGGTCTGGGCGGTATGCGCCACCCCAAGATCCATTCCGAGGTGAACTGTGGCGAGATTATAGGAATGCGCGAGGGCACTAAAAAGGGGAATCGTGCCGTGCTCCTTGCCATCATAGTTTTTCGGCAACCAGACACTACCCGGTGTCTTCACCTGAACCGGATTGTCCGTCAGCGGCGTCGAAAGCGTGTATTTCTGGGAGTCTTCCAGCGCTGTCAGATAAACCACGGGCTTGTAGAGCGATCCAATTTGCCGGGTCGCATCCAGTGCCCGATTGAAGCCCACGCCGTCCTCCTTTCGACCACCGACCAGCGCTGCGATCTCGGCGGTCCCCTTGCGGGTAAAAATCCCTGCCACTTCCAAGGGTGATTTACCCGGGCGTTTGTCCATCTTGGGCAGATTTTCATCAATCGCCTGCTGCAGGCGATGCTGCACGCTGACATCCAGCGTCGTGAAAATCCGAAGACCCTCCGAGGTGAGATCCTCGGGTCTGTACTCTTTTTCGAGCTGCCGTTTCACCAGATCCATGAAGGCGGGGTAACGACTGACGGACTGATGGGGATCCTTGACGACATCCAGCGGGTGTTGCTTGGCCTCCTCCACCCATGCCGCCTCGATGAAACCCTGATCGCGCATTTCATCCAGAATGAGATCCCGGCGTTTCAGGGTGCGTTCTGGCGCGGTGTAGGGATCGTAATAGGAGGGCCCTCGAACCAGCGCGACAAGAACGGCAATATGATGGAGCTCCAGCTCCTCGATCGAACGACCAAAATAATACTGGCTGGCGAGCCCAAACCCATGAATCGCCCGGGACCCATCCTGTCCGAGGTAGATCTCATTGAGATAGGCCTCCAGGATTTCTTCCTTGGTGTAGCGGGCATCCAGGATCATCGCCATGACGATCTCGTTGATCTTTCGCCACCAGGTGCGTTCCGAGGACAGGAAGAAATTCTTCACCAGCTGCTGGGTCAGCGTGCTGCCCCCCTGAACGATCCCACCAGCCCGAAGGTTGACGAAAACGGCGCGCAGCATGCCCCGCAAGGAGACCCCGTGATGGGCGTAAAAATTATGGTCTTCGCTGGCGAACAGGGCTTTGAGGAGCGTTTGTGGGGCCTGATCCAGTCGGATCAGAACGCGGTCCTCCCGGCGCGCCGGATAAAAACTCCCGATCTGAGGGGGTTCAAGGCGAAGCAGATCAACCGCCTGCCCGGATGCCATATCCTCCAGCAGGATGACCTGGCCATCGGCAAACTGGATTCTGACTTCACGGGCCGGTTCCGTCTTGTCCGGAAACTGAAACTCGCGAGTCTTGAAGACCATTTCTTCGCCCAAACGAACAAAGGTCCCCTGCGTCGAGAGTTGGGGATCTTTGCGGTACTTGAGCTGGCTTAAAAACCATTCAAAGCCGGGCGCATCATAGGCCGCACCGACAAAAAGCTCGACAGGCCCTGCATAAACCCGTGCCGGAAGCGCCCACCGTTTGCCTTCAAATTGCTCACGGACGATGCGGTCTTCAAGGGCCACATAGGCACCGAGTCCTGCGAGCAGGAACGGGGTCACCGTGACAAAAAGCCAGAAAAAGGGGGATAAGAGGGACCGGAGCAGCGAAGGCCTGGCCTTCTTGACCTGGGTCTTGCGGGTTCTCGTTGCCACGCCAGAACCTAATTCAGATCCAGAAAGGACGGACGCCCACGGGACCCCCTCTCACGCGTCATCAGCGGTGGTTGATCAAGTTCAGGAACTCGGAGCGGGTGTTGATCTCTTTTCTGAACAGACCCAGCATGGCTGAAGTGGTCATGACCGAGTTTTGCTTCTCGACGCCCCGCATCATCATGCAAAGATGCTTGCACTCGATGACGACGGCAACCCCCGTCGGATTGATTGCAGTCTGGAGGGCTGTCGCAATCTGATTGGTCAGCCGCTCCTGGATCTGGAGACGACGGGCATACATGTCGACGATACGCGCAACCTTGGAAAGCCCGATCACCTTATCGGACGGAATGTAGGCCACATGGCACTTTCCGATAAAGGGCAACAGGTGATGCTCGCAAAGGGAATAAAGCTCGATGTCCTTCACGATCACCATGTCGCGGGTGTCTGACTCGAAGATGGCGCCATTGAGCACCTCATCCAGGTTCTTTTCGTAGCCATTGTTCAAGAACTTGAACGCCTTGGCCGCGCGCTTGGGCGTGTCAAGGAGCCCCTCGCGGGTCACATCTTCACCGACACCGCTAATCAGGCGACTAAAAAGGTCTTCCATCTCCGAATCTTGCATGGTGCTCTGTCATCCGATCAACAAAGGGGGCGATTATACCCCGAGTCCGGTCTCCACCCCACGGGGCGATGGACGTCGGGACGCCAGAATTTCGAGGATCTCTTTCGCGCCGGCATTCGGCCGAGTTGCGACCTCACCCAGTCGCCGCCGCCAGATCCGCCCCCCGTGCTGGCCATGGAAAAGCCCCAGCATGTGACGGGTCACCCCGTGAAGTCGTTGCCCCCCGGCCACATGGGTTTCGATATAGGGGAGCATCGCCTCGACGACGGCCTC
>JBEBBO010000056.1:0-34522 GCA_041158345.1 Pseudomonadota bacterium
GGGAATTGATCAGGCACCATCGAAACGATATTGATCCAGATCATGCAGAGATTTTTAGCAGCGCAATCAGCCGATTAAAGAACCTCTTTATTCTCCCTGACATGGACTCAAGCGCTGCAGGCACGGTTCCGGGCCTTGAGGCGATTTACTCGTTGTATCTGAATCAGATGCGCGCCTATAACGCGGTCGACTTTGACGATTTGATTCTTCAGCCCGTTCTTCTTTTCAGAGATCACAGCGATATTCTTGATAAGTGGCAAAACAAGCTTCGCTATCTTCTGGTCGATGAGTATCAGGACACGAACGAAACCCAGTACCAGATGCTGAAACTTCTGGTTGGAAAGCTAGGACGATTCACCGTCGTTGGCGATGATGATCAGTCAGTGTATTCATGGCGAGGCGCACAGCCGGAAAATCTCGCAAAACTGCAGAAGGACTATCCTCAGATCAAAGTCATCAAGCTTGAGCAAAACTACCGTTCAACCGGACGAATTCTGGACTCTGCAAATGCCCTGATTGCCAACAACCCCCATGTGATCGAAAAACGGCTCTGGAGTTCGCTAGGCCGAGGTGAACCCCTTACCGTCCTGCATCACAAGGACGATGTGCATGAATCCAGACAGATCTGCTCAGACCTGGTTCATCATCGCTTCCGCCAAGCATCAAGCTACAGTGACTACGCCATTTTGTATCGCAGCAATCACCAAGCTCGTATTTTTGAAACGGCGCTGCGGGAAGCCAGCATCCCCTACTTCATCAGCGGGGGACAGAGTTTTTTTGGCTACAGCGAAATCAAGGATGTGCTGGCGTATCTCCGGTTGGTCGTCAATCCGGATGACGATGCGGCCTTTCTTCGGGTGGTGAACGTTCCCAAACGCGAAATTGGGCCCGTGACTCTCGAAAAGCTTGGGTCCTATGCACACCGCAGGGGCATCAGTCTTTTCAGGGCTTCGCAAGAGCTCGGTGCGGCTGCCGAGTTGGGCGAGTCGGCGTACCGACGTCTTGGTCGCTTCATCCAACTCATTCAAACACTTGAACAAAAAACGCATCAGGCGGATCCGTTTAGCGGCCTTGAGGGGTTTCTATTAGAAATCGATTACGAGGGGTGGCTTCATGAGAACGCGACCAGCCCAGAGAGTGTCCGCCGCAAAATGACGCGGGTTACTGAACTGATCGAGTGGCTTCGACGGATAGGAAAAGGCGAAGCAGAGGAGAACGCATTACCTCTGGATGCCGTGATCGCAAAAATCATGCTGATGGATGTACTGGACCGCAATCAGGAGGAGGCCAGCGGAGACAGGGTGAACCTTATGACACTCCATGCCTCGAAAGGGCTGGAATTCCCATACGTCTATCTCGTGGGAATGGAAGAAAATCTGCTGCCTCATGAGAACAGCATGGACAGCGAAAACATCGAAGAAGAAAGAAGATTGGCCTACGTTGGAATCACCCGCGCCCAGCGGCGTCTGACCTTGAGCTATTGCACTCATCGAAAACGCCGGGGGGAAATCGAGCCAAGAGAACCCAGTCGATTTCTCGAGGAACTCCCCGAGGAACATCTGGAGTGGGCTGCCAGGAAAGCCGTGGACCCCCAGATTCTCAAGGAGCGGGGGCAGGCCTCGCTCAACAACTTGAGAAACCTGTTAAAAACACCCTGACTCCGCTATACTCAAAGGTCACGCGCCCGTAGCTCAGTTGGATAGAGTGTTGCCCTCCGAAGGCAAAGGTCGTACGTTCGAATCGTATCGGGCGCGCCATGTTTCAATAACTTACGGCTAACACTTCCGTTTGCCTTAGGTCTGTACGAAAATACGAAAACACCACTACGGAAACCAACGGAAAAGGCCACCTTCAAGGTGGTTTTTTTGTGCCTCCCCCCTTGGGTCAGGATAGTTGTCGCGTCTACAGAATCCTTGAAATGAAACAGGGGGCGGGGAGAGCGGCTTAGGAGCTCTTCTCTGTCGATCCCGATGGTAAGCGACAGCGCTTTACATGGGCTCCAGTGATATCAACTCGATCAGAGAGGACTTTGAGCGGATTAGAGGCGTGGGCATATTGTCTCGGAGTTACATCGTCCAGCTCATTGGAACCTCCTTCCACCATCTTCTCCCTCCGTGATGAACATCGCTTTGAAATCAGGCTGCTCTTAAGAAAACTCTTTATAGCGAACGCCGCACTGGCCAGCAGGATCTTCAGTTCGGGCCTGTTAATCAAACAAAGCGTCTCATATTCTGTGGCCGGCTTACTTTTGGTTGACTTCACCGGTAACGGCGTCAGTCACACTCAAGGTAAGGTTGAGAGCTATATCAGTCCCATAAATCTCCTCATGGCGACATTAGTTTTCCCGAACCCTTTTGCACGGGCATAGAGCGACAGAATACTTTCCTCGAAGCGGGGAACCCCGGGATATCTAGCCCGCTTGTTTTTGATAATGCTTCTCATTAACATATGAGCTCATTCTCATAATCATGCGCCATAGATCTATGAAATATTCATGCTCTAAAGCCACTTTGGGCTTACTGATCTTGATCGGGTTTTTTTCTTTACAACCACTCAATGCCAAGGAGTCCACCGGGTTGAGTACCGATCCTCGCATGGAAGAAATGTGGAAGATCATTCAGGCCCAGCAAAAGCAGATTGAGGCACTGACTCAAAAGGTTGCCTCACAGGAGAAGCGCAGTGGGTTGGAATCCGGTGCGGAGAAGAAGGTAGGCGATTCGCGCGACAACCCGCCTCTAAAAACGGAATTGAAAACTGCTTCAAAAAGCGAATCCGATCGAAAGACGGACATTCTTGCCTCTGAAGTCGAGAAGATTAAGACGCAGCTCTATATTCCTGATAAACGGGAGTACAAAACAGAATATGGTCTAGGCCCTGCCGCCTCGGCTATCTACCGTATCAATCGGGGTCTCTCGATCGGCGGTTACGGTGAATGGATGTACAGCGATTACAGTAGCGGTCTGAGACCGACCATCGATAATGCTCGTGCAGTTCTTTATGCAGGATACAAGTTCAATGACTGGATCCTGATGAACACTGAGTTTGAGTTTGAACACGGTTCCACCGGCGAGGGCGCAGAGGAAAAGGGCGAGGTATCTGTCGAGTTTGCCTATCTTGATTTCATGTTGAAAGATTACGCCAATGTGCGCTCCGGCATGATGCTGGTTCCAATGGGCTTCATCAACGAAATCCATGAAGGTCCAACCTTTCACGGCAACTATCGTCCCCAGGTGGAGCGGGTCATTATCCCTACCACATGGCGAGAAATGGGTGCTGGACTTTGGGGTGAGATTGCGCCAGGTCTTCAATATCGGTTTTATGGCCTGAACGGTTTGAATGCCGAAGGATTCTCCAGCGGTGGTATTCGCGATGGCAGACAATCAGGAACATTCGCCATCGCAGAGGATTTTGCATTTACCGGACGAGTGGACTACGACGTACCCCTGGTCCCAGGGCTTCTGGTCGGCACCTCGGCCTGGGTGGGCAACTCTGGTCAGGGAACGGTATTTACGAGTAAGGCCTATGGCTCGCAGTCATTGAGTGTTCTGACCCAACTCTATGAGGGGCATATGCAATGGCGCTGGCGTGGACTCGAAATGCGTGCCCTCGGCGCCTATGGGTTTGTTGGAAACGCCGCTCAGCTAAGTGCGGCCAAGGGGGAAACCATCGGCAGTCAGAACTACGGCTGGTATACCGAAATGGCTTATAACGTCATGCCGGTCATTTGGCCTGAAAACCAGCAATATCTGGCACCATTCTTCCGATATGAGTCCTACAACACTTTAGCTGGAGTGCCCACCGGATTTGACGATTACGGCGGACTTTATGACCGCTGGATTTATCAGGCCGGCCTGAGTTACAAGCCGATCGACAACGTAGCCATTAAATTTGACTACCAAAACTTTAACTCGCAGGCCAAAAATCTTCCCAACCAGTACAACCTCGGTGTTGCATTCATGTACTAAACCGATTTGACAATTCCAGAAGGCCTTGGGGGTGCGTTTAACGCACTCCATTTTTTCTTCATTCCTTTACGAATTCTCATGATTACGACACGCCTCTCACCATTCTTGCAGCCCTCGGCATGTATCTTTGCAACTCTGCTCTTTTTTACTGGATGCGCAACGGAGTCTCGTGTTACCAAGGTTGATGGAGATGTATACAAAATCACAAAGTTTGGGGGTTGGGGTTATGACCTGAAATCCCTTAAATCCGGTGTTAATGCGCAAGCCCGAGATTTTGCCTATTCCGCAGGAAAAGATCTAGAAGTTGTCGATGAGAGCGTAACCCCGGATTCGCGTGTCGATGTCTACCCTGCAGATGATGATACCTATACCCTGACATTTCGGCTGATTGAACGCAAAAAAAAGTAGGAAGCTCAAACTGTTTCCGAATAAGCATGGATAGCATGATGGATGCCCGTTTAATACGGTAACTTCGCGCAAAATAATCGGGTAGAGCCTAGGCATTCATCCCCTATGGAGGCGTTAACTAATAGCTGAGTTGGAAACCTACCTGTGCGCCGCGCCCTGGCTCGGGCGCAAAGTTCTTGAGGTACGAAGTAGAGTTCCTTATGTCCTGATCAAGCAAATTGTTTCCTTTTACGTAGAAAAGTAGTTTGGTGTCAGCATAACTCTTGGCCTCATAAGTTAACCCGACATTCATCAGCACCCATCCGGCTGTCTCGGTTTCATTTTCACCGGCGTATCCTTGCCTGTTTCCGCGGGTCACTCTAAAAAAACCGGACCATTTTTCCTTGCTGTAGTCCAGTTGAGCACCGTATCGAAGTGGCGGCATTCGCGGCACATTACCGTTACCAGCAGAAATTAAGGTTCCTCGGGTGTAGTCACCAAAGAAATTGACTCCAAAATAGCCGTATTTGTTTTCTAACAAAGGGATGTTGACGTTGCCCTCAAACCCCCTAAAGACTGCGTTGGCTTGTTCTATCTGCAAAATAGGTAATTCTCCACCATGATCATGCGTCCCGTTAGACGTAACGGGCGCGTGGATACCCTCATCATGGCCGAAGATTTCACCCGTATATTGAGCGTAAATGTAGTCGTTAACCCAATTATTGAAGAGATTTAATTCGGCAGTGATGTCGTCGTGTTTGAACGTATAACCCAACTCCAAGTTGAATGAGGTTTCCATTTTGAGGTTCGGATTGCCAATCTCGAATGCTCGGGTCGCATGATGCACCCCGTTGACATAAAGTTCCTGAGCCTGTGCGCCTCGCTGCGATTCTGTAAAGGCCAGAGAGAGGCTATGAATAGGATCAATTTTCCAGAGGCCCGAAATTGAACTGCTCACGGGCAGAAAGCTTCTGGCAATGTAACCGCTCGAAGACGCGGGCGTTACAAACTGGGGCTCAACCCGGAGCCCAAAATCGTAGGTAATCGGATCTGTTTCGAGTGTCTCCAAGCCGAACAAACCATAGTTTGCGACTGTAGTCAAAGGCAGAGTAGCTTCCTCGCCAACGGCGGAAGTGGTTCCATTTACTGTCTGGAGCCCCCATTGCCCCTTCAAAGGTCCCAACGGAGAGTGATTCAGTTCCGCGCGACCTTCATATGAGTTACTGCTCCAAGTGGTCCCTGCAAGCCCCCCCTCGTACTCGACATGCTGGTAGTCGGTATAACCGAACTTGACCCTGAGTTTCTCAGCAAAATCGAAGGGGTTTTCAATCCCACTCCGAAAATCGTACTTGTTCTGAGTTAGATTGATCCGGATATTGGGCTCTCCCGGAACCCCAATTGGGGGAATGCCATAATTATTTTCAAGCCGATTAATAGAGGCTCCGGCGTTGCTACTCTCTCCCACCCAAGACATGCCGACAGTACCGCCTTTGGCTCTTGAATTGGTGTTCGGGACATAACCAATCGTGTTTTGGAGCACAGGTTCCTCAGCCAAGGCAGCATCTGATGCGATGGCTGCGGGGACGTCAATTGCGCCCCCCCCGATAGTTTCATTCCCGCTGTTTCGATAGAAACCATCCAGATGATAAGCGAATGAGGATTTCCCACCTTCCAGTTTGAGCGAGGTAGATGTTTCATCCAATGCCGAGTTATAGAGCTGATTAAAGGTGCCGCCGATCAGCTGAACCGCTCTCTTTTCTGGTACTCGGTTGTCAATGACATTGACAACTCCACCAATAGCACCACTGCCATAAAGGAGGCTCGAGGGGCCTCGGAGTACTTCAATTCGATCAGCCTGTGAGGGTTCGATACTATTGGCATGATCAGGACTGATATTGGACAGATCATTGTTTCCAATGCCATTCTCCATGACTCTGACTCGAGGCCCCGAAAGTCCGCGTATCACCGGCTGCCCTACCCCTGGACCAAACGACTGATTATTGATGCCAGGCTGCTGACTTAATGTGGCGCCGACCGTTGGCCCCATTTGTGACCTAAGCGCATCACCCGTCAGAACCGTTGCAGGACGGGACTGTTCATCGACCCTTCTTTCCAGGGGTGCGGTTACAACAACCTCTTCAAGCTCTAACTCATCCGATGTTTTTGCCTTTTCATCTCGGAAATCCTTTGCTTCTTTCAGGATGGGAATCACTGCGCTTGATTCGGCCGATGCTACTTGATGGCTGATGATGAAAAGCGAAACGATGCACAGTGCTAAGGACGCGCTGCAGCGAATGAGACGTAATAACATATCGTATCTAGGGGGAAATACTTTGGTGATATGAAACTGCTCTCTAGACAGACGCTGGAGGCAGAACGGCACAAGAATGGCACGTGCCATAGATCTCAATGGTACTTCGCCGGGCATGGAAGCTTGAGTTGGCAATTTCTTCGTGCATCATCTCGATCATGTTCGGCGCCGGACGTTCCTCAATTTGTTGGCAGCTTTCGCAGATCAGCAGCATGATTTCATGTTGATGCTGATGCTCCATGTGACTGCATCCTACAAAGGCATTAAGCGTCTCTACCCGATGAATGAATCCCTGATCTTGCAGGAATTGAAGTGCCCGGTAGATCGTCATAGGCGTTGCGCCTCGATCAAACGGCTTAATGCGATCAAGGAGATCATAAGCTTTTGCAGCCTGATGACTTTCCCATATCAACTGGAGAACCTTTCGGCGAATGGGTGTAAACCTGGCACCTCGCTCCATGCATCGTTTTTCTGCATGTGCTAATGCTGATTCGATGCAGTGATCGTGATTATGTGTATTCATGGCGCAGTCCCAACCGGACATTTGATACAGTATATCATATCACCGCCTGCTCCGATCACCCGATTACTGCGTGGGTTAAGAGCAACTTGCTAACTCAATCTGAAAATCACTTCTGCCGGTGCCCATCAGGTGTGGTGCAGACATCTTGGACTCATCCGCCATCGAGCGACTCGGGAATACCTTCAAGGAATCCTCGCTAGCCTGTGTGTCGACTTTGAAGCAGCGTTGGTCGAACTTGATGGAGAGATGGCCACGGATATCCACTCAAGTGACGGAGCCGAAACTGGTTAATAGCCTGGAAGCAATATCCGGCCATCTTATCCGGAAAAGTTATCTCAGTATTAAGAAGAAGCTTTAGGACAACCCCCTATGACCGACCAGCTAATTTGCCGGCAGTTGTAGCGGTTCGCCGATCGAAATTATCAGCTGTTTATCCAGCAACAACATTGCCTGCCACATAATCAGGACACTATCGTGTTTGCACGATTCATTCCCTCCCTGAACGACTAAGCTCAGGGCCTTGCCGAAGGCTCTGAGCCAAATTGTCAAAGCCCCCCTGACCCATGAGGGCGCCACTATTGATGAAACCATCAAATTTGCCTAAAAAACTTTAACTCACAGACCAAAAACCTCTCCAAGTTGAACAACTTGGATGATGCATTCATGTACTAGACCGATTCCAATAATCCCAGAAGGCCTTGGGGTGTGTTTACTGCGCCCCATTTTTGACTAAGTCAGTGTGGACAGAAGGCTCCACTCAGACTCAGTGTGACCCAAACCAAGAAAGGTTCATATGAACCTCAAGATCATAAAATTGTGCATTTAAACCATTCCGTAACAGACAAGAGCTATGATGGCACCATTGGATTGCCCTTGAATCATCCATCACCACCAAAAAATCTCACGTACGAGCAATGCTAAAGTTTCTTGATAATCTCAAGCACGATTTCCCGGCAGGGGTCGTAGTTTTTCTTGTCGCCCTTCCCCTTTGTTTGGGTGTAGCGCTCGCATCTGGCGCACCTCTGTTTTCAGGTATTGTTGCCGGCATCGTCGGGGGGATTGTGATCTCCGCACTCAGCGGATCCCAACTCAGTGTTTCAGGGCCTGCTGCTGGCCTAACCGCGATTACGTTTAACGCCATTCAGGAGTTGGGACAATTTGAGACGTTTCTTCTTGCAGGGTTGATTGCTGGTGCGATCCAGTTGGCCTTGGGTTACATCGGCGCGGGGGCAATCAGTTCATTCATTCCAAATTCGGTGATTCGCGGAATGCTTGTAGCGATCGGGCTAATTTTGATCATTAAGCAAGTTCCGCATGCTGTTGGTTATGGTGCAGATCTGATTGTCGATGAGACCTACGCGCCGGAGTCTCCGACATCATTGCTTCATGAAATTGCCCGCGCCATGGATTACATTTCATGGGGTGCTACAGCAGTTTGTATCGGCGCCATCATCATCATGCTGGCCTGGGGCTGGCTTTCAAAGCGAGGCTTTACTCCCGCAGCCATCATTCCAGGTCCCCTCTTAACCGTTTTGTGGGGCCTCCTCTTTCAGACATTTGCTGTCGGTACTAATTTTGAAATTCCAGGCCAACACTTCGTTTCGCTTCCTGAACATGAGAGCTTTCATCATTTATGGGGATCATTACTGAATCCCGACTTTTCTCAATGGACAAATCCCAAGGTTTATCAAGTCGCCCTTACGATTGCCATCGTCGCCAGCATAGAAACCCTACTTAGCCTTGAGGCAGTAGACAAGCTTGATCCCCTGCGGCGTCAAGCACCTGCCAATCGCGAACTGAAAGCACAAGGCGTCGGAAACATGGTCAGCTCTTTGCTTGGAGGGCTTCCCGTAACGTCCGTCATTGTTAGGAGTTCTGCCAATGTAAACGCCGGTGGTAAAACAAAGTTGGCATCAATGGTTCACGGCCTTCTGCTTCTAGTCAGCGTGCTACTGTTTGCCGACATCATGAATACGATTCCGTTGGCTACCCTAGCTGCAATCTTGTTGCTCACGGGTTTCAAACTGGCTAACCCCGCTACGTTTTTTGAGATGTATCGGCGGGGCAAGAACCAGTTCATCCCTTTCAGCATCACTGTGATTGCGATCTTGATCGATGACCTTCTCAAAGGGATTCTCATAGGAACAGTGATTGGCCTCATCTTTGTGATTCGTTCCAACTTCCACTCCGCCATCACCGTAAATTACAGAGATGGGAATTACCTGATTCGCTTCAGAAAGGATGTGACATTCCTGAACAAAAAGAAGCTAAGAGACATTCTTGATTCCGTTGCGCCTAAAAGTTGTGTACTGATTGATGGCAGCAATTCGCGGTTTATTGACAGGGATATTTTGGATTGCATCTTGGACTTTCACGAGGGAATGGAGGCCAAGGCGCTTTCGGTTGAGTTGCGGAATGTACTCGGGTACTCGGGGCATCTCAATGACCACTTCAAAGAAATAGCCGAAACTGAAAAGGGAACCTAAATGGATATTTTTGAGCGGATGATGCTTGATAACGAAGCTTGGGCAGAAGAGAAGGTCGAGACCACGCCAAATTTCTTCAAACGGTTGAGCACCCAGCAGACACCCGAGGTACTCTGGATAGGCTGTTCCGATAGTCGTGTCCCCTCAGAAATCGTGGTAAACGCGGAACCGGGTGAAATGTTTGTTCATCGCAACATCGCGAATCAGTTCATTTCAACGGACTTCAATTCGCTAAGCGTTCTCCAGTATGCCGTCGATGTTCTAAAGGTGAGCCATGTCGTCGTCTGTGGTCACTACAATTGCGGTGGCATTCGTGCAGCAATGCAAAGCCAATCGCCACGACTGCTGATGGTCAACAAGTGGTTAAAGCACATAAAGGATTTGTACGTCGCACATCGAACCGAATTTGACCATGGTCTCGGAGATGAGGCCGCATACCATCGGCTTGTCGAACTTAATGTGAGTCAACAGATATTCAATATCGCTCACACTTCGATCATTCAGGAATCATGGGCAATGAGATCCTTTCCGACGCTTCATGGTTGTGTGTACGGCCTTGAAGATGGGCGCATCAAAGAAATAATTCGCCTTGATCCCAGCCATCCAATCGACCCGGTTTACAGATATGTGTTCAACGAGAAGAATTAAAATGCACCTTCTAATCTGCAGAAAACGTCAATAAAGCCGACCTCTTGGACCTACCCGTTTTTGGCCGACTGACGCAAAATATCGAACACTAAACTGATTCAATCGCCGAAAGAAAAAAGCCGGTTCATGGGTTCTTCCGTTTCAAACGGCATGGACACCTATCTGGTTCGAACTGCAGGTGATCGAAACAAGACCCCAGCTTGAATAGCCGGACCGTATGACCTTATTTCGAGGCAGGGGTGCAGGCCATCACCCAATCCCCCGCTTAAGCTGGCTTAACGGCCATGCCCGCCACCGAAATGATATTTACCGCCCAAGTGCATTCGATCCTTCAGTAAAAAAGGCCTATAAAGAGCCATTCCGGCAATGAACCCACCCAAATGCCCAAACCACGCCACATCGTGGTAGGAATTCCCAGAGCTCACCCCAGTCGTGATTTTGTACATTTGAATAATGACCCACACCCCAAGGAATGCGATGGCGGGTACCTCAACAAAAATGGGGAGAAAAAAAACCGACATGACAACGCGGGCGTAGGGATACAAGAAGAAATAAGCACCCATGATCCCTGCAATGGCTCCGGAGGCACCAATCGTAGGTGTGATAGAGAGTTGGTTAGCATAAAGATGAGCCACACCGGCAAAAAGCCCACACAGCAGATAAAAGGCAAGATACCGAACCTTGCCCATTCGATCCTCGATGTTGTCCCCGAATATCCAGAGCAACCACATGTTAAAAATCAGGTGTAACCACCCGCCATGAAGGAACATGTTGGTCAGAAACGGCGTGTAATCCAAGGGAAAACCAGCGGTTATGGCCCAATCGGGAAAAACGTAGCGTGCGGCGACAAGGCCATGCAGGTACTGGAAGGACCTCAGCTCATCTGGATCCAGAAGTTGGCCTTCCAAAAAAACAGCCGCATTCAGGGCGATCAAGCCCCAAGTTACCCACGGGGTGTGGTGAACCGGAACCGTATCTTTGAAAGGTATCATCCAAAATGCCCCTGGGCGATTTATGGTTACGAAAACGGAGAATCAATGGCACCAACAGGGATTAGAGGGCCGAAGCGCAGTGAAGTTCACTGCCCCACACCGTGAGCCTACCATCCTTGTGCGCAAGAGGGATAAGCCAGTCCGGTTGACCTTCGCTTACCGAGCGATTAATTTTCCGACTAGTTTGACATCCATCAAAGGCCAATATGTCCAAACAACCCAAAACCCCTCTAAATCACGACGAAGCCGTGGCCGGGGGCGGTTTGCTAGATCGGCGCATTTTCCTACAGCGAAGTTTGGGAATGGCCGCAAGTGGAAGTCTTCTACTAAGCACCCCTTCGACTTTCGCAGGAGACGTGCCGGAAGGAATGAAACTTCCAGGCCGGCCCTTTTCCAACTATGGTGAACCCTCGCCCCATGAGAAAGAAACCGTACGCTGGATTTCAGCGAACAGCATGGCCCCAGGCAACGGAATCTCATGGACCCCCCTGCACCGACTGGAAGGCACCATTACCCCCAGCGGCCTGCATTTTGAGCGTCACCACAATGGCGTACCCGCGATCAATCCGGACAAGCATCAACTTCTGATCCATGGATTGTGCCGCAATCCCTTGCGATTCTCGCTGAATGACTTGTTGCGCTACCCCATGGTGTCTAAAACCCTGTTCGTAGAGTGCGGCGGTAACAGTAATGCGGGATGGCATGACGAACCCATTCAGACACCAGTGGGGTATTTTCACGGCCTTGCTTCCTGCAGTGAATGGACGGGCGTTCCCCTTTCAACGTTGCTCGACGAGGCAGGTGTTCAGCCCGAAGCGCGTTGGCTGATTGCTGAAGGCGCCGATGCCGCAGCGATGAACACGAGCATCCCGATTGAAAAGGCGCTAGACGACACAATAGTCGCGCTGTATCAAAACGGTGAGCACATTCGCCCAGAAAACGGTTACCCCATGCGACTGATCCTTCCCGGTTGGGAAGCCGTCCTCAATGTCAAATGGTTACATCGCCTGCAAGCCGCCCGTGAGCCGGTGATGGCCAGAAATGAAACCGCGAAGTACACGGAACTGCTCCCCTCAGGAAAGGCGCATCAGTTCAGTTTCGTCATGGAAGCCAAATCGGTCATTACACACCCCTCCCCCGGCCACCAACTCAAAGGACCGGGTCTCTACCAAATTAGCGGTCTTGCCTGGAGTGGTCGAGGCCGAGTAGCCAAAGTGGAAGTCTCCGCCGATGGGGGAAAAAGCTGGGCTGAAGCTGCCTTAACTGACCCGGTCTTACCCAAATCCTTTACACGCTTTCGCCTCCCTTGGCGGTGGGATGGCTCTGCGCTGATTCTCAAAAGCCGGGTCACCGATGAAACCGGGTATCGCCAACCTGAAAGAACTCAGCTGATTGCGGAACGGGGAAAGCAGGGCTACTTTCACTACAATGCGATCGTCGCCTGGTCGGTCTCTACAGATGGATCGCTGAGTCATGTGTATGCCTAGAACCCCGCATCGGATCATCGGCCTTATGGCTCTGTGCCTTTGCCTCAGCGGAACTCTTGCCGCACCCCCTGAAGGCCCTCACCTTGGAAAGCCCCTGACACCCGCCGACCTGGAGGGCTTTGACATCCATGTTTTTCCTGATGGAACAGGTCTTCCCGAAGGCAGCGGCAACACCGAAACCGGTGCCAAACTCTACGAAGCGCTCTGCGCATCCTGCCATGGTCCACAAGGGATAGGGGGCAGCGCTGGTGAGTTGGTCGGCCGGTCACCACTCAACGGCCCGCATCCGGACCAATCCGTCGGAAACTACTGGCCCTATGCCACAACGCTGTTTGATTTCATTCGAAGGTCAATGCCGCTTAACGCGCCAAGAAGCCTTTCAAGCGATCAGGTTTATGCCCTGACTGCCTATATCCTTGAAATTAATGGCCTAATTACCAAGGGAGCTCTCCTCGACAAGAAGAGCCTTCCAACGATCCAGATGCCGAATCGAGATGGCTTCATCCGACTTTGGCCAGAAAACCGATAGCCCGCAGTAGGAATTTTAGGTGCTCGAACAACTCTTTTGGTCGCTTACACACCGACCGTATGTCACTGGATTTATGGTTTTTTTCTTCCTGCTCGCGGTCATGGAACAGGGCTGGACGAGGACGCTGACATGGGTTTTATCAAGCTACCTGATTGCTTTGGCTGCCGAGTGGGGCAGCATTAATTATGGCATTCCCTTTGGCGACTACAGCTATCACTACGAAGCGCTCTCCCAGGATTTGGTGATCGCGGGGGTGCCTTTTTTTGACACGATCTCCTTCTCGTTCTTGAGTTACGTCAGCTATTCCTTTGCGGTCTACTTTATGTCCCCTCTCAGTGGCCGAGGGTTTGGACTGATTCGTGAAGACACTCAGGCGTCACGATGGAGCTGGGGGACACTGATGCTGGGATCCTTCTTGATGATGGTCATTGACCTCATCGTGGATCCAATCGCTAACCTAGGAGAATACTGGTTCCTCGGTAAGATCTATCACTACCCAAACCCAGGAATTCACTTTGGCGTAACGTTTGCGAACTACTGCGGATGGTTCGTCGTCGCCTTGGCGACACTGACGACCAATCGTTTTTTGGACATATGGCTCTCGACGAAAGGCCTTAGCCGCAAACCCTCAGTGCGATTTCCGGGGATGGCGTTCTTCTCTCCACTTTTCTGGACGGGAATTGTTGCTTTCCAGCTAGGCGTAACCTGGCTTATCGCATTGGAGCACCCTGAGGGATTGGATGCCGAAAAGACGCTTTTGCAGGCCGTAACCGGGAGTTACCTCATCGCTCCGATTCTTTTTCTGGCCTGGATTCAGGCCTTGAAACCCTCGAACCGGTTCCCTCAAAAATAGGACGTGGGATCGGTAATTCCTGCTGCCGAGAACCCCTGTGCTCTGAGCCTACACGCATCGCAGACCCCGCACGCACGACCCAGAGAATCCGCTGCATAACAAGACACAGTCAGCCGATAGTCCACCCCAAGCTCCGTCCCCATTTGGATAATTTCAGCCTTGGACAGCTGGATCAACGGCGTGTGGATTTTAAAACACGTCCCTTCGACACCGGCCTTCGTAGCAACATTTGCCAGCCGTTCAAAGGCTTCGATGAAAGCCGGCCGACAATCCGGGTATCCTGAGTAGTCAACAGCGTTGACTCCGATGAAAAGATCTGAGGCTCCTAACACTTCAGCCCAACCGAGCGCCAACGCAAGAAAAACGGTATTACGTGCAGGGACGTAGGTAACGGGTATCACCCCCTCCTGCAATTGATTGGGCACAGCGATCGCGGGATCTGTCAGCGCCGATCCACCAATGGCATCAAGTCCCAAACGGATCGTCTTGAACTCCTCGGCTTCCATGGCGCGAGCCAATCGCTCCGCTGCAACCAGTTCGGCCCCATGCCGTTGCCCGTAATCAAAACTCAGCGCGTGGCAACGGTATCCCTGTGATCGAGCAAATGCCAGAACGGTGGCAGAATCCAAGCCGCCAGAAAGAAGAACGACTGCTGATTTGCTCATACCCCTTGCTTGTCTCCCCAGAGAATCTTGTGTAGCTGTAATTGAAATCTGACATTGAGCCGGTCATTCAGAATCTTTTCGGCAAGCCAAACTGGAGAGATGGCACCGGCTACAGGAGAAAAAAGCACCTCGCAACGGTCCATGAGATCAAATTCCCTCACCTTCGAAACGGACCATGCGTAATCCGCTTCATTTTGAATCACGAACTTAATTTGATCCTCTGGCATGAGATAGCCGATATTCTCATAGCGATTTGCTGACTCTTCGCCTGAGGCCGGCGGCTTGAGGTCGATCACCTTGCACACCTTGGGATTAACCTTCGAGACATCCATCGCACCCGATGTTTCAAGCGAAACGCGATATTCAGCCTCAACCAACGCATCAAGAAGAGCGTGAACGTGGGGCTGGGCCAAAGGCTCCCCCCCGGTCACGCAAACCCGTTTGATCTCGTAACGGTCAACTTCGGCAAGAATCTCCTGCAATGCCATTCGCTTTCCGCCTGAAAAGGCATGGGCCGTATCACACCATGTGCATCGAAGAGGGCAGCCAGTCAGGCGAATGAATACGGTGGGCCAACCAACCGTCCGTGACTCCCCCTGAACGGAGAGGAAAATCTCTGAAATTCGGAGGGAGTCCACGGGCTTCAGCGGTTCTCCTGTCGCATCCGCTCCAGCCGTTTTTCGGCCATTTTGGCCGTCGCCGAGTTTGGATAGCTTTTCACGATTTCACCCAGAAGTTCTTTCGCCTTGGGGTATTGCTGGTTTTCGTATTCGATATAGGCCAGCTTGAGCTTTGCATCCGGAATTTTTGTGCTTTGCGGGAAATCAGCAATCATCTTGCGAAATGCTTCTCGCGCAGGAACGAAAGCTCGATTCACGTACAACGCTTCACCCAACCAGTAATGGGCGCTGTCACTGTAGTCCCCCGTCGGATACTGTGCGACAAATGCCTGAAACTCGGAAATTGCTTCAGTGTACTTGGCAGCCTTGAGCGTCTCAAAAGCGTGCTCATATTCCTTTTGCCTTGCAAATGGGTCCGGAGAAGTAACCTGCGGCTTTGCTGTCGCCAGCGCTGATTCAATGGTACTCGCGGGTTTCGGTGATTCAGGCGGGCTGGTTACCGCCGAGGTTCCCGTAGCCCCCTCGGATACCACCGATGTTGGTGGCGTTGTCACTGGCGCTACAGGAACTCCACCCTGCAGCAGACGAGCCTCCAGCTCTGCATTTCTCTGCAGGAGTGCTGTCGTCTGCCCAGCTTGTCTTTCGAGGGCATTGTGCATTTCCTCGACCTGCCCTCTAAGCTTCTTCAACTCTTCCTTCAAACGGTCCATCTCACGAACAACTTCAGAAAGAGGCTGATTGGCCGTCCTCTTCTCAAGTCGGGCGACACGAGCATCGAGAGTTGATGTAGCGTACCCCGCCTCATCCTGAAGATCTTGGGGTTCAGCTTGAGTTGCAGGCGACTGAAGCATCAGGGATAAAACCCCGAAAGCGATGGGTCTGTAAATGTTCATCTTGGGTTAGTGCGGCGGATAGAACAGCTCAACCCGACGGTTTTGCTGCCAACTGCTCTCGTCATGTCCGGAAGTAGCCGGCTTTTCTTCACCATAACTCAATACTCTCACCTGAGAGTCCGAAACACCCTGAAGCCGCATGCTTCGGGCGACTGAGAGTCCGCGACGCTCACCAAGCGCGACGTTGTACTCCGACGAACCGCGCTCATCGCCATGTCCTTCGAGGACCAGATTGCTGTCGGGATGCGCAGCCAACCACTCAGCATGGGCAGTCACAATGTTCTGGTATTCAGGCAGAACCTCTTCACTGTCGAACCCAAAATAGATCACCCGCTCAGACAAAACGCCACCACTTGGCCCCGCATCCTGGCGACCGGATCCTGAACCGTAGCGACCGCCAGAACCAGATCCCCCGTTGGCGCCACCTGCACCGTATTTGCCGTATTTACCCGACCGATTTCTTGCATTTGCCTTAGCGGCAGCATCGGCATCAGCATTTTCATCCACCCCGCCCTTGCTGCTGCAACCCACAATGCTCACCAGCAAGAGGGCACTGAATAAAACCTTGATCCACTTTTGCATAAAACTCTCCAAAATTCTGATCAGGGTGACCAAGCGGCGCCCCGAATATCCCCGCCCTTAACCCGTATGTTCTGCTTAAACTTTCCATCAACTGATACCACGGCCAACTGATCCAACCCGCCATCCTTTCGGGTATAGAGGATCATTTGTCCATTGGGCGCAAAAGCCGGTGACTCATCCAGTCGCCCTGAAGTCAGGACCCGAAGATGGCGACTGCCGAGATCCATAACGGCGATTTTGTATCCACCCTGCCCACCATGAACCATGGCCACGCTCCGCCCATCCGGTGAAAACACACCTCTTGCATTGTATGAACCGTCATAGGTCAGTCGCTGCGGTTCTCCCCCATGCGCTGATACGGTGTAAAGCTGGGGCTTGCCTCCTCGATCAGACGTGAAGACCAGCGTTCGGCCATCGGGTGACCAACTTGCTTCCGTATCAATCGAATCATCATGGGTCACTCGATGCATAGCGCCGGAGTTCACATCAAGCACATAGATGTCTGGGCTACCATCCTTCGACAAGGTCACCGCCAACTCTGAACCATCAGGCGACCATGACGGCGCACCGTTGATTCCAGGGAGCGACGAAACCTTATGTCGATCACCCGAAGAGAGACTCTGAACAAATACGGCAGCCGCGTGGTCCTCGAACGAAACATAGGCCAGTCGTTTGCCGTCCGGCGACCAGTTTGGCGACATGATGGGTTCAGGAGACGTCATGACGACACGATCGCCTTCGCCGTCAGTATCCGCAATCACCAACCGATATTCTCGATCATTCCCATAACCAGAGGCTGCAACGTAGGCAACCCGGGTGTTAAATACACCCCGATCGCCTGTCAACTGCTTGTAGATCATGTCGGCAATTTTGTGTGCAGCATGACGCGCATCGGAGGGCTTGAAAGGGACCCGCTCAGACAGTTCAGAGACGCCCCTTATTGCATCGTACAAAACAAACTCAGCCACGAGCCCGCCGCCTTCACCGGAAACCACGCGACCAATCACCACATGCTCCTGGCCTGCAGTCTGCCAAATGGGAAAATCAGGGGTTGAAGGAGGAATAGGCCTTTCGGGTAACTGCGACTCCCTCATGATGCTGAACTTACCCGTTCCATGAAGATCCATCGCAACAATTTCACTGACGGTATCACCCGGCAATGTCGGTTGCTGAAAAGGCACGACGGCAATCGGCATCGCACCTTCAGCCCCCTGAGTGATATCCACCGTCAATTCGGCCCAGGCGATAGGCGTAATCGCCACTGCTGATACCGCAACCCAAAGCAAGAATCCAAGATGACGCAACATGAAAAGGTCCTAGTAAAGCTATTCCGGACTGAAGCGGAAAGAGACCACCTGGCCTAGCAACTGTTCCGCAACCAGCGCATCGGGGGGCATTGGGAAAGGCGCGGCTTTTCTTACCGCGGCCTCTGCTGAGCGCTCAAATGCCGCATCCCCGCCACTACAGGAGGCATTAACCGAGGAGACTCGCCCATCAGCCTGTAGTCGAACCTGAATTTTACAGGACATCCCCGCATCTGCGGATGGTGGCCTTAACCACGCCTGCTCGACCTTAGGCCTGAAATACCGATTAACCCAAGTTTGTGCCGCCTTTTCTGCTGCAGCTTTAGCTTGAGCCTGCCGTTGAGCCTCCTCCTGCGCTAATGCAGCCTGCAATGCCTCCTTGCGAGCATTCTCCTCTGCCTTTTTCTTGGCATCCGCCTCAGCCTTGAGTTTGGCCTCCTGCTCAGCCTTTTTCTTCGCCTCAGCATCTGCCTTGGCTTTGGCTTCTGCTTCAGCCCTTTTTTTCGCCTCACCCTCAGCCTTTTGCTTGGCCTCCGCCTCCGCTTTTTTCTTAGCGTCCGCTTCAGCTTTTTTCTTCATTTCTGCATCGGCCTTTGCCTTGGCTTCCAAGTCCGCTTTCCGCTTGGCCTCCTGTTCGAGCTTTAACTTGGCATCAGCCTCCGCTTTCCTCTTAGCCTCCGCCTCGGCCTTTTTCTTGGATTCCGCTTCAGCTTTGAGCTTTGCCTCGATCTCCGCACGTTTTTTAAGGTCGGACTCTGCCTTCAATTTGGCTTCAAGCTCGGCCTTCCGCTTGGCATCGGCATCCGCCTTTTGCTTTGCCTCCTGCTCTGCTTTCTTTTTGGCTTCGGTTTCAGCTTTCTCCTTTGCCTGCTTTTCAACCTTTTCCCGGGCGGCCTCCTTCTCAGCCTTCTCAGCCTTCTCAGCCTTCTCAGCCTTCTCAGCTTTTTCCGCTTTTTCCGCTTTTTCCGCTTTTTCGCGGGCAGCCTCTTCCTTAAATGCTTTTTCCTTCAGCTTTTTTTCCTGCTCAAGGCGCTCTTCAGCCTGTTGCCGCCTTTGCTCTTCTCGCCTAACTTTTTCAGGATCAACCTTTGGGATTTGAGGAACCGGTTTAGCGGGTGGCTCAACCAATTGCTTGGTTACAGGTGGCTCCGCTTCCGGTGGCAAAGGCTCAATGGACTCCGTAACGGGAGGCTCCACCTTCTCGGGCGGTGCAGGCATCGGCTTGACGGGTGCTCCACCCTCAATCACGGTTGCCTGAATGATCTCCGTCTCCTGAAAGGGCTGCGGTTTCTCAGTCTCCGGCCGCCAATTCAGCATCAGAAAAATCAGCACGCCATGCAGAGCGATTGATGCCAGAACCGCACCGTACCGCCGCAGCAACTCTCGGATACTCATTCTTCGGGGGGGCGGGTCATTAAACCTACACTGGGGATGCCGGCCTGCTTGATGGACGCCATGACAGTCACGACGCGACCATAAGCGACGCTTTCATCCCCACGAATCAGCACCTGAATCCCCGGTTTATCGGCAACCGCTGCGGAAATTTTAGGGATCAACTCATCGTCCGAAACTTGAACATCGCCTGAATTACTGACGTCGACATAGACCGCACCATCCGCCTGAATCGAGACAATGATTGGGAGCGTTTCCTGCGTATCCAACGTTTTGGCTTCGGCCTGCGGCAGGTCTACATCGACACCAGATTGCAGCATCGGTGCCGTTACCATAAAAATGATCAGCAGAACCAGACAAACGTCGATATAGGGAATGACGTTGATTTCTGCCATGGGCTGACGACGCCCGCCCCGACGAGAGGTGCCCTGAATATTCATTTCGCATGCGCCTTACGATGCAGAAGGCTCAAAAACTCATCCGCAAAGGCCTCATAGCGACTTGCGAGCCGTCCAATTTCTGTGGAATAGCGGTTGTACGCCATGACAGCAGGAATCGCCGCAAACAAGCCCATGGCGGTCGCAACCAACGCCTCGGAGATACCCGGCGCAACCATCGCGAGTGTCGCCTGCTTGGCCGCTCCCAGTGAACTGAATGAATTCATGATGCCCCATACCGTACCAAAGAGCCCCACATATGGGCTGGTCGAACCGACCGTGGCGAGGAAGGGGAGTCTTTCATCCAACGCTTCAAGCTCACGGTTCAATGAGACCCTCATCACGCGCTGAGCCCCCTCCATCACAGCATCCGGTCCGATATTCGCTTGCTGCCGCAGTCGGGCGAACTCCTTAAAACCTGCCATAAAGATGTTTTCAAGACCCTCTGTCTCATAGTCCTCGCGAACCAGTTGCCGATAAAGATCCGCAAGATCGATACCGGACCAAAATCTTTCCTCAAATTCGTCCGTCGTGACCCGGGCTCTACGAATCTCCCGATACTTTGTGAAAATAAAGCTCCAGGACACCACTGAGGCAAGCATTAAGATCGCCATAACGGTCTGAACCACAGGACTGGCGTCCAGAATCAGTTTGGCGATCGAAAGTTCGGAGTTCATGAGGCAAACAACCTTAATTGATGGAAATTAATAACGAAAACGAGCGCCCTGAAACAGCCTCGATCACGAGGCTATCAAGGTAATTTTTTAGCAAGAACCGAGCCCAACAGCTCAACGAGCCCCGATGGGATGGCGACCGGCTTAAATAAGTCTGCCGATATAGAGGCGACACGCACTTCGCCATCACACAATACCCGTCCATCCAGACGAATAGACTGAAGAAATGTGAGGCTGGCCGGGCGCGATTCTTTGATATCCACGGTGACTTCCAGAAGATCATCCAGTCGCGCAGGCCCCCTAAAATCAATGGCCATGGAGCGAACCGCAAAAAGAACGCGCTCCTCCATTTCCAGGGCGCGTAGCTCAACACCCAAACTTCGGAGAAACTCGGTTCGAGCGCGCTCCATAAAGGTCACATAATTGCTGTGGTAAACCACGCCACCCGCGTCGGTGTTCTCGTAGTACACCCTCACTGGCCAAGAAAACAAAGGATCCACACTGGTCACTCGAAAAGATCCCCACTCTCAACCTTCGGTGGTTTGAGCCCCAAATGGAGATATGCTGAACGGGTTGCCACCCGCCCTCTTGGCGTCCGCATGATGAATCCTTGCTGAATCAGATAGGGTTCTAGAACGTCTTCAATCGTGCCCCGCTCCTCGCCAATCGCTGCCGCAATGTTATCGAGCCCCACCGGGCCCCCATCAAACCGATCAATCATGGCGGTTAACAGCTTTCGATCCAGCTGATCAAAGCCCTCGGCATCAACGTTCAACATTTCAAGTGCACGACCAGCAAGTTCCCCGGTGATACGACCGTCCCCGATGACCTCAGCAAAGTCTCGGACGCGCCGCAATAAACGATTGGCGATTCGGGGCGTACCACGCGACCGACGAGCGACCTCATTCGCGCCATCGAGGCTCATCTCAACACCCAATATTCGGGCTGAACGACTCACAATCAAAGCCAATTCGCTCGTGGTGTAGAACTCCAGTCGATGCACAATTCCAAATCGATCTCGAAGGGGCGAGGTTAAAAGCCCCGCACGTGTTGTTGCGCCGACCAGCGTAAAGGGAGGAATATCCAGCTTGATCGAGCGAGCGGCCGGCCCTTCACCGATCATGATATCGATCTGGTAATCCTCCATCGCGGGATAGAGCACCTCTTCAACGACCGCACTGAGTCGATGAATTTCATCGATAAAAAGAACGTCCCCCGGGTTGAGATTGGTGAGCAGTGCGGCAACATCCCCGGCTTTTTCAAGAACAGGTCCAGAGGTATGACGAATCCCGACCTCCATTTCATTGGCGATGATGTTTGCAAGCGTTGTCTTACCCAAGCCTGGAGGACCAAAGATGAGGACATGATCAAGGGGCTCCTGGCGGCGTTTCGCGGCCTGAATAAAAATCCCCATCTGCTCGCGCATGGCCCTCTGGCCCACATAATCATCAAGCCGTTGGGGTCGGATGGCACGATCCATCACATCCTCTTCCCGAACTGACCCAGGGGTGACCAGCCGCGATTCCAGACTCATCGGGCCACCGCCTTCAATGCCAATCGAATGATGTCCTCGCTGTTTTTGCCGTCTGTATCCAGAGGCTTAATCAGCGCCTGTGCATCTTGTGGCCGAAAACCTAGAGCAACTAGCGCTGACAGGGCTTCATCGACTGGGCTGGCAACGACTGTCCGGGATGGGCCAGAAAGACTTCCACCAACACTGGCCAGATCCGGCATTCGATCCCGTAACTCAATAATCAGACGCTCTGCTGTTTTCTTACCAATTCCCGGCAAACGGGTCAGACTCTGAATATCTTGATTCTCGACACTGCGATGGAAAGCCTCGGCCGTCATGCTTGAGAGGATGCCCAGCGCGAGTTTTGCGCCGACCCCATTCACACGAATCAGCGTTCTGAACAGTGTTTTTTCAGCCTCGCTGAGAAAACCATAAAGGTTGTGGGCATCCTCGCGAATCGCAAGGTGGGTATACAGGGTCAGAATCTCCCCGACGTCAGGCAGATCGAAGAATGTTGACATCGGTGCTTCCAGCTCATAGCCAACGCCTCCAACATCGATGACTACCGCCGGCGGTTTCTTGGCGACCAGACGCCCCCGCAGAAATCCAATCATCGATACCCCGTGATTTGTCCACCCAATCGCAATCGGGTTTGACGGTGATGGATGTGGCACATGGCAATTCCCAGGGCATCCCCGGCATCGACTGGCAAAACGTCTTTGACACCCAGGAGATAACGCACCATATGCTGGACCTGAGACTTTTCGGCACTGCCCTTGCCCACCATTGCCTGCTTTACCTGACGAGCGGCATACTCATGCACAGCTAGCCCTGCATTCATAAGCGCACAGATCGCAGCGCCTCGTGCCTGACCAAGCTTAAGGGCCGAGTCTGCATTTTTGGACATGAAGACTTCCTCGATGGCCGCTTCAGTAGGACGAAACTCCCGGGCCACGCGATAAATGCCCTCATAAATCTGATGGAGCCGTTCGGGAAGATTGTCCCCATCGGTCCTTATCGTGCCATAGGTCACGAGCACGGGTCCCTTGGCGCCATCGTGAATAATGCCGTAACCGGTACACCGGGAGCCTGGATCAATGCCGAGAATACTAACCACTCGCCGGTCTAACCCATTTTTGCGAGGATCTCCTCGCTGATGTCTGCATTGGAGTAGACATTCTGCACGTCATCCAAATCTTCAAGCCGATCAACCAACTTGAGAAGTTTTCCAGCATCCTCTTCATCAAGAGCGATTGTGGTACTGGCTCGCATGGTGACTTCAGCAGAATCAGGGGGAAGACCGGCCGCAATCAAACTATCTCGAACCGCCTCAAACGCATCGGGTTGAACCAAAACATCGATCCCGCCGTCGTCGAGCGTAATGACGTCCTCAGCGCCCGCCTCTAGAGCCGCCTCCATCAAGGCATCCTCGTCCAATCCTTTCGGGAAGCTCAGCACTCCGGTTTTGGTGAAGAGGTAGGCAACAGATCCATCCGTTCCAAGATTACCACCCGCTTTACTGAAGGCATGCCGCACCTCTGCGACCGTGCGAACCCGGTTGTCCGTTAGACAGTCCACCATGATGGCGATACCGCCGGATCCATAGCCTTCATAGCGGATTTCTTCGAAATTATCGCCATCCAGCGCTCCGGTTCCCTTTTTGATCGCACGTTCAATGGTGTCCTTGGACATGTTGGCAGTCAGCGCCTTATCCATGGCCGCTCTCAACCGGGGATTATTGGAGGCTTCACCGCCACCTGCCCGAGCAGAAACCGTAATCTCCCGAATCAGCTTGGTAAAAAGCTTTCCGCGACGCGCATCCTGAGCCCCCTTACGATGCTGGATATTGGCCCATTTGCTATGACCTGCCATAACCTCAAACAACCTCTATTCTTACAGTGAATTAACGCCAATTTTAACATTGGGTGCTCAGTGGAGCTTGATTCGCGGCTGAATCCGACTTCGAAAAAACGAGGATAAAACGATCAGAACCATGCGGAAGGGTCCAAAGAGGGCCATCTGGTGCATTTTGTAGAGCGAAAGGTAGACCAGACGAGCAATCAAACCCTCAATCATCACTGAACCCATCAGGTTCCCCATGAGATTTCCGACCGTACTGTATTTGCCCAAGGAAACCAGAGAACCGTAATCAAGGTAATGGAAAGGCTTCTGCGATTTATTTTTGAGCCTTCTCGAAATATTTTCATAAACCTGATCGGCCATCTGATGAGCGGCCTGGGCTCTCGGTGGCACGTTGACCCCCTTCTCCGGCCAAACACAGGCCGCGCAATCCCCAATGGCATAGATATCCGAATCTCGCGTCAGCTGAAGCGTATCCTTAACGACCAGTTGATTGATGCGGTTGGTTTCGAGTCCGGCGATATCTTTCAGGAAGTCCGGCGCTTTTACGCCAGCGGCCCAAACTTTCGCTGCCGCCCGAATCACATCACCACTGTCGGTTTTTACCCCATCCTCCATCACCTCGACCACCTTGACGCCCAAACGGACATCGATGCCAAGCTTCTGGAGCTGGGCCAGTGTCGCTGCGGAAAGGCGAGGCGGCAACATTCCAAGCAAGACAGGCGCCGATTCGATGATGTGGATTTTGATATCAGACGGCCGGACATTATCCAGCCCATAGGAGTTGAGAAGTCGAGCGGCATGATGCAGCTGAGCCGACAGCTCAATACCGGTGGCTCCCCCACCAACGATGATGACATCAAGCTCTCCCTGCTTCGCCCCCCCGCTAGCCTGGGCACTCAGGTAGGCACCCAAGAGTTTTTCCTGGAAATCCTCTGCCTCTTTGGTCGAGTCGAGGAACATGCAATGGGTTGATGCACCAGGCACACCAAAATCATTGCAGACGCTACCAACCGCCATGACAAGGTAGTCATAACCGAGGGTTCGTTCAGGAACGATGAGCTCCCCCTTGCTGCTAAAGAGCGGGGATATTCGGATCTCTTTTCGCTCACGATCCAGACCACTCATACTCCCAAGTACGAATCGAAAATGATTCTCACTGGCCTGGGCAAGGTACTCAATCTCATCGTCATGCGTATCAAGCGTTCCGGCCGCAACCTCGTGAAGTAAGGGCTTCCAGATATGCGTGCGCCCCGAATCCACGAGGGTCACCTGAAGCGCTCCCTTGCGGCCCAACTTACGACCCAGTCGGGTAGCAAGCTCGAGACCACCCGCTCCGCCGCCCACCACTACGACCCGGGGCGCGTCCCCAGCATTCTGTTTGCCCATCAGCTCACCTCCATACAGGACAGGATTTGCCATCAATTGCGTCAATCCAGTTTAGCCTTTTTAACCCCAGAAAGTCCGAGACAAAACGATGTGCCGTCTACTCTGGTAGGATTTTTGGCGCGTATCCTGCTGCAAGGCGATTAATCCTCGCCCCTCCGCCCCGATGAAACATACTCTTTACCCCCCAGAGCAACCTCCTCTCGACGATGAAGAACTCCTCGTCAAACTAAATCGTGGCTACCCCGAGGAGGAGCGCGCCCTGATCGCAAGCGCTCTGGAACTCGCGATTCAAGCCTCTCAGCATGAGCTCCCTGGGCGCCCCAGGGGGATTGATGTCGCACTGATCGTGCATCAACTGAATGTGGATGCCACAACCGTTCAGGTCGCCCTTCTGAGTGACCCGCACATCAGGGATAGCATTGATCCCGCGGTCATCCTTCACCGTTTCGGTGCAAAAACAGCCGAACTCGTGCAGAAGGTCAACTGGCTTAACACCTTTGACGAGTACCGCAAGTCTGAAACGAAGGAACCGGATCAGGCCGAGTTGCTCAGAAGCATGCTGCTGGCCGTTGTTAACGATGTCAGGGCGGTCATGGTCAAGTTGGCCTACCGGCTTCAGCGCTTGAGACTGATGCGCACCTCGCCAGACGAGCAATTTAGGCGAGATATCGCGATCGAGACGCTCGATTTGTTCACGCCTTTGGCCAATAGGCTCGGCGTTGGACAACTGAAATGGGAAATGGAGGATCTCTCATTCCGTTACCTGGATCCAGAAGAGTACCGTCGCCTCGCCAAATCACTGGCATCAAATCGGGTCGGCCGCGAGGCCTTTGTTCAACACTTCATCACCGAACTCAGCCATCGACTGGAATCGGCGGGGATTGAAGCGCGTGTTTTTGGACGACCCAAGCACATCTTCAGTATTCACAAGAAGATTGAACGGAAGGATATTCCTCTAGAAGAGCTTTACGATCTCCATGCGGTTCGCGTCATCGTCAAGGATGTGCCCGCCTGCTACACGGTCTTGGGCGTCGTGCACAGCATCTGGCTCCATATCCCAAAGGAACTCGATGACTATATTGCCAACCCCAAACCAAACGGCTATCAATCCCTTCACACCGTGGTCATTGGCCCGGAAGGGAAGCCTGTTGAAATTCAGATCAGAACCGAAGAGATGCACAGCTTCGCCGAATTCGGCGTTGCGGCACATTGGCGCTACAAGGAAGGCAGCCGTCAAGATCAGGCGCTTGACCAGAACGTCAATGCCCTCCGCCGAATTCTTGAAGCCCGTGACGATGAGCAAGGCATTCTCGATTCCTTCCGTTCCGAGCTCTTTGAAGATCAGATCTTCGTTCTCACGCCCAAGGGACAGGTGATCCGCCTCCGCAAAGGGGCGACGCCCGTCGACTTTGCCTATGGCATTCATACCGAGGTGGGTCACCGCTGCCGCGGCGCCAAGGTTAATGGAAAGATGGTTGCACTCACCCACTCCCTAAAGTCCGGAGAGCGTGTCGAGATCCTGACAGCCAAACATGGAGGGCCGAGCCTTGGCTGGCTAGACCCCCATCTTGGCTACGTCAAAACCACGCATGCCCGTAACAAAATTCGGGCCTGGTTTCGACAGCAGGATCACGATCGCCATATTCGTGCGGGCAAAATCATTTTGGATGATGCGCGCCAGAAATTAAGTCTCAAGGAGATCGATACCGAAGGTTTGGCAAAACACTTCCATCTGCCCCGATCGGAGGATCTCTATCTTGCGATTGGCCGCCTGGACATCACCGGCAACCAATTGGATAACGCGCTAAGGCCTACGGAGAAGGCGCCACGCCCTGCCGCAACGCCTCGAAAAAACACCAGAGGCGTTGATCGACGCATCAACGAGAACGAGATCATGATCCAGGGGGTCAGGAATCTGGTTACCCACGTTGCCAGATGTTGCCAACCTCAACCCGGCGATCCAATCGTTGGCTTTGTCACCGTTGCCAGAGGGATTGCAATCCATCGGCAGGACTGCAAAAACGTCCTGAGCATCCCCGCGTCCAGACAAAATCGTTTACTGGATGTTGCCTGGGGAACAGAAGGCCATGGTGCAGTCGTCGATCTCAGCATTCAGACCATTGACCGCAAAGGCATCATCAAAGACATTACGCATCTCCTCGCAGCAGACGGACTTGAAATTCTTAAAATCCAGAATCGTCCTGAGGCTGAACACCAAAAGATCCTCATTGAGGTTCGAGTCGCGGGAAAAAGCTCTGCCATGATCAATCGAACACTCGGTGAACTCCTTGAGCTTCCTGATGTTCTCGAGATCAGAAAAGAGGACTCCGCAATCAAATCAGCCACGCAAAGAAAGGCAGCCAAGCCGCCGGCTGAGACAAGCCCCTAAAACCGGATTCTCGTCACAGGTCGAATCGATTAAACGCTAACAGCGGAAACTGGCTATTCACCCAGCCATCGACTATGCTCCCAGCCCCGAATTCTGAGCAGGAAACATGCAAAACAACGCCTCCAAGATCAAAACGGCTTTCTATCTCTTGATCACCCTGCTCATTACGCCGCTGGCGATCTTTGGCTATCTCAAGGCAACCGACGCCCCGCTCTCCACGCCCAAAGCAATGCTTGCTGAACTTCTGGGAGGCAATGCGAGAACGATGACTGCCTGGCGATCAGCCACCCATGGTGAAGATCAGCGCATCGAGATCGGTTTGGATTCGCCCCGGATCGGCATCATTGATGAATCGATCGCCTTCCGCAGAGTGTTACCGGAGGGCCATTTAAGAGACTCTGCTGAGTGGAGCGTCCGCCGCACCCTGGGGAGCCTCGATGCATCACGATTTGACTATCTATCGCTCTGGGTTCGAGGAGAACCCAATCCAGCCACGCCATTAGCCCTCGAAATTACGTTTACCCTGGCAGATGCCAATAAGCCGGCAAGGACTATTGAAGGTCATAGCTTTGCTCTCGGACTTGGAGGCGAATGGAGACAGGTTCTGGTTCCCCTTGCGAAGGTAGAAGGCGTTGAAGATTGGCACCGATTGACCGGCATTAACATCAAAGTCATCGCAGGCAGCACCCGGTCGTCACCTGTGAACGTGTTCTGGATTGATGAAATGGCTTTGCTGGACGCGGGCGAGGAGGAGGACGCGGTCGTTGCCCTCTCCAAACTCCCCAACGTGGGCACTCCGGAGACCGCCGAGGAGCACAAAGCCCGCTTGAAGCAACGGCTGGTGGGATGGCCTAAACAGCTCCTCGTTGATCCGTCCACGCTTCCTAACGATGACACAGGCCTTCTGCATCGTCTGGCGGCAGACACTTGGCGCGGCATTGACGATTTGACGGATCGTGAAACGGGACTTCCCTTAGATCGAATTCAGTTTGCCGGCGAGGGCTCTGACGTCGACCAAGCCTGGATTGGTGACTACACCAACATCACCAACATCGGCTTCTATTTTCTGTCCCTGGTCGCTGCGAATGAACTGGGCTTAATCCCCCGTGAGGCCGCCATTGAAAAGATCAAGGCCACGCTGACCTCGCTCGAAAACGTAGAAACCAGCCATGGCTTTTTCTTCAATTACTACAATACGACGACTCTGGCCCGTACCGACGACTTGATCTCGTTTGTTGACTCGAGCTGGCTGACCTCAGGACTGATTGTCGCCCGTCAGGCGTTCCCGGAAATTGCGGATAGGGCTTCCAGGCTGATCGCTCAAGGCAATTTTCAATACTTCTATGATCCAGCCAAGGGGCTGATGTCTCATGGCAATAATGGACGTCTTGGCCAACAACTCAAGATTTATTACGGCGTTTTCTACACTGAAGCTCGCCTCGGAAGTCTCATCGGCATCGGCAAGGGTGATCTCCCGGAAAAGCAGTGGTTCCAAACCGCAAGGACCATGCCCCCAGAAATGACCTGGCAACAGCAACAGCCCATCGAATACAGAGAGCAGGACGCCATGGGCTTCACTTGGCTGTCCGGTCATTATCACTGGCACGATCGGAATTACGTTCCCTCTTGGGGCGGCAGCATGTTCGAAGCGCTCATGCCCTTGTTGGTCATGGATGAGGTCAAATACGCCCCAAATAGCTTGGGCAAGAATGACATCACTCACACCCAGTTGCAGCGCATTCACGCCACGGAGGATCTCCACTATCCCGTGTGGGGAATGTCGCCCAGTTCAACGGCTGATGGCCAGGGTTACACCGAATATGGCGTTCCAAAGCTGGGGGTGGGCGGCTATAAGTCAGGCGCCGTCACACCCCATGCGGCCGTTCTCGCCCTCATGACGGATCCGGTGGAAGCCACGAAAAACATTCGCCGCTTGATCAAGGACTATCCCGTCTATGGCGAATATGGTCTCTATGATGCGGTGGACCCCTTCACGCGACAGGTCGGACGAAACTACCTTTGCCTCGATCAAGCCATGATCCTGGTGGCGCTTGCGAATCATCTCAAGGATCACGCGGTGCAGAAATATTTTGCCCAAGACCCCATCATTCAGCGAACCCTACCTCTCCTAAAGATCGAGAAGTTTTAGTTCGTTGCGCACGGATCATTCCAAAGGATTGGCTACGCCATGGGGCACATGCCCTGTGGCGACGTGTTCGCTGGCAGAATCACAGTGGCGTTTTTGATCATCAAAAAAGATGTCAGCGCCAAATGCGCCCAAAAAGGGACCTTTTTCTTTGCCCCCTAGGAAAATGGCTTCATCGATACGGATACCCCATGCCCGAAGTGTTCTCACGACGCGCTCGTGCGCTGGGGCGGAACGAGCGGTCACCAGCGCGGTTCGAATCGGGGATTCTGCGGCAGGGAACAGGGCCTGAAGCTGATGTAGTGTGGTCAGAAAGTTCTTAAACGGCCCACCTGAGAGGGGGTTATGCGCCTCGACGGCCTCATATTCGGTAAATGCCTCAAGCCCTTGCTCACGGTAAATGCGCTCCGACTCATCAGAAAAAAGGACCGCATCGCCATCAAAGGCAATCCGAAGCTGACCCGACCCAACTGAAGATTTGCCCCCGGACACAATCGTTGCCGCAGCATGCCCGGCAGAGAGCGCCTTACGCACATCCTCTGCGTTAGTCGAAAGGAATAGATTTGCCCCAAATGCCGAAATATAACCAAAAGGGGACTCACCACTGGTGAAGGCTGCCCGGGTAATCGCCAGACCATGGTGCTGAATCGAGTTAAAAACCCGAAGGCCTGTATCAGCGCTGTTCCGAGAGAGCAGGATCACTTCAACCGTTGGCTGGCCCAGCATGTCATTAATGGCCAGAAACTTTCGCACAAGCCCAAAGGCAACCCCCGGCGGTAAAACTTCGTCTTCGTGCTCAATCTGATAACGGCAAAACGCCTCTTTTCCCTCGGTCTCAAAAATGCTGTGCGAGGCATCCAGGTCAAACAAGGCCCGTGATGAAATCGCCACCACGAGTTTTCGCGCTTTTGCGCTGCCTTCGTCCTGTCGGAGCGATTCAAATCCTTGAGCCATAGGACTCTCCGTGGATTGGGTTAAAAAACAATGCTCTTTTTAAAAACAAGTGAAACCATTGGGCGATTACGTTGTCATACTTTCGCCCTTGCCTGTACAAAAAGCTTTTATCGCGTGATTGTGTCAGGTAGGCGATAATACAAGATGCGCCTGAGGGCGATTACCCCATTGATTTACTAGGCACTCCGATGAAAGACCTCTTTAACAAGCTGGTTCGCAGCAAGTACTCACTGATCTATCTGATCCTGACGATCGGTCTTCTCTATACGCTGCAGGAAAAGGCCATCATGCCTTTGGTACTGAAAGTTGTGAAGTCAGAGGTTTTCTTCGAGAAGCCCATTGAGGAAAATGAGCCCCTCGGTAAGCTAGACAGTAAAACCGAGCGAACCGCATTTGCTTTGGCGAACTGTCGTGAAGCTGTCCGAAAGGAAGGCAACCTTCCCGAAGGTAACAAATTCGAGGGTGAAGATTACGAAACCTGGGCCCTCGGTAATCGCCAATACCTGATTCGCTCCAGCGTGAAAGTTGCTGAACCTGGCCAAGCCACGGTAGAAAAGCTTTTCGCCTGCACGGTTCGATTGACTGGAGAGGACCAGACCAAGCCCGAAAGCTGGACCATCCTGGGCGTTGACTATAACGCCGAAGGAAACTAACCGATCGTTCGATTTTCTCAAGCCGGGAGGGTGCGATGCCCTCCCGATTGAAAGCGGATTGACCTAGCCCGGGGGCCAACCCATTCGTCGGCCACCCAAAACATGCAGATGGAGGTGATAGACCTCCTGGCCTCCATCCCCCCGACAGTTAATCACCGTACGATAACCTGTTTCGGACAGCCCTTCGCACCGTGCAACTTCTTGCACTGCCTTGAACAACTCCGCCGCCAACTCAGGTGCTTCCGGAGGCAAATCATCCAATGTCGGAATATGGGCCTTGGGAATCACGAGCACATGGGATTTCGCCTGCGGATTAATGTCACGAAAGGCGAGCACACGATCGGTCTCGTAGACCACATCCGGCCGAATAGTCCCCTCGGCCATCTTGCAGAAAAGACAGTCTGACATCGAATATTCTCCTCAGGTTGGCCACGAGGCAGTCTAAAGCGAACGCCTGCCGTTGAATGCGTGGGTCAAGGTTGCCCCATCGACGTACTCCAGTTCACCACCCAGTGGCATCCCGTAGGCGAGACGAGACGTCTGGATTTCTAATTCACGGGCCATGCCATGAATATAGTGCGCGGTCGCTTCGCCCTCGACCGTTGTATTCGTTGCCAATATGACCTCTCGCACCTCCCCCCCTTTCAGGCGTGTCTCCAGAAGATCCAGCCTTAACTCGCGAGGCCCAACGCCATCCAGTGGTGAGAGGCGGCCATTTAACACGAAAAACAGCCCCTGATATCCCGTCGCCCTCGAGATCGCATCCATTTCAGCGGGGGATTCCACCACACAAAGAAGGGCTCTGTCGCGACGGGCACTGGCACAGATCCCGCAGACCTCTGCTTCAGTCAAGGTTCGGCACTCACGACAATATCCGATGCTGTCCAACGCGTTTAGTAAGGTCTCAGCCAGACGTCTTGCCCCGTCACGATCCCTTTGCAAAAGGTGAAAGGTCATCCTTTGGGCGGACTTTGGACCGACGCCAGGAAGGCACCGAAAAGCTCGCATCAACTGTTGAAGCACCCCTGAAGCCTCCATCCCCGACTCAGAAAGGTAACTTGAATCCGGCAGGTAAATCCAGACCACCGGTTAAACCGGACATCCTCTCCTGCTTGAGCGCTGCAACCTTGGCAACGGCATCATTGAAAGCAGCCGCCACCAGATCTTCCAACATGTCGCGGTCTTCCTTGAGAAGACTGTCGTCAATTTGAAGCTTCTGGGTGACCCGCTTTCCATTCATCGTGACCTTGACGAGCCCACCGCCAGACTCACCCTGGACTTCTGCAAGTGCGATTTCCTCTTGAACCCGCGAGAGATTCTCCTGCATTTTCTGGGCCTGCTGCATCAGACCTGCCAGGGGATTTTTCATGTTTTTATTCTCCTAGGTGATGGGGGCTAACGATCTTTAGTCTGGATACTGCCCGGTACAACGCGGGCATCCATATGTTCCATGAGCTCGCGAATGACGGGATCCTGCTCTACGGCAGATTCGGCGCTCTCTCTGCGACCTGTCTCAATTTTTTGCTGCTGCCGCGCCGGGGTCTCTGCCTCACCTTGAGTGGTTTCAACACGAAGTGTAATCGGCCGGGCGAGATGGAGCTGAAGCGATTTTTCGAGTGAAGCGACGGCTCGGGGACTTTTCATCTGGTCAAGACGCGCATCCAGTCCGATCCGGCAAACGTCATGACTCAGCTCAATCAAGGTCGAGTTTTTTGCCAACTCCCGAGCCATAGCAGCCAATCCCAAACATTCGATCAACGCAGGCCAGTCAACGGCTTCCGCTCCCAACTGCACCGGAACCACTCCCGCGGGGATTTCGGTCGATTGTGATCGTTTCGCCGGAGGCGCTTCAGGAACCGCAGACGGCGCTGTGGGGGCAATTGGCACCGTCGGCTCAACTTTTCGCGGAGGACGGACCATGCCCTCCGATTGCGCAGGTTTTGAATCGATTGCCCGGGCAGACTTGGCAACCGACCCATGCGCCCCATGGCCCTTGGGTCTAAAGGCCAGCATGCGGAGCATCAACATTTCAAAACCCATAAGAGGATCAGGTGCCAAGGGCAGATCCTTTTGCCCCAATAAAGCGATTTGGTAGAAGAGCTGAAGGTCTTCTGCCGATGCCGTTCGAGACAGCGCCAGAACCGCTTCACCGTCATCATCACGCTGAACAACTTCCGTGGCCCATTGGGCAAGGCTGGCATGATGAAGGATCGTCAGCATTTCCTGAAGCACATCCCCATAATTTGGGGCATGCTGATCTAACTCTTGAATGCGCGCGAGCAACTGCTCAGCATCGCTGGCCACCAAGGCCTCGAGTATCTCAAACACGGGCTCTCGAGCCACCGTCCCGAGCATGGCCGTGACGGTCATTTCCGTGAGCGCGCCCCCACCATGGGCAATGGCTTGATCTAAAAGACTGAGACCATCCCGCAGAGAACCATCTGCCGCTCTGGACAGCGCTCGGATGGGGTTGGCTTCAAAGGCTATCGCCTCTTGACTCAGAATCGATTCCATCTGGAGCCGAATTTGTTCAGGCGTAAGCCGCTTCAAGTTAAATTGCAGACACCTCGATAAAACGGTGACCGGAATTTTTTGGGGATCGGTTGTTGCCAGAAGAAACTTTACGTGCGGGGGAGGCTCTTCCAGTGTCTTGAGTAGCGCATTGAAGCTATGCGCCGAAAGCATGTGCACTTCATCGATGATATAGACCTTATAGCGACCTTGTGTCGGCGCATACAGCACGTTATCCAGAAGATCTCGGGTATCCTCTACCTTTGTTCTAGATGCCGCGTCGACCTCCACCAAATCAACGAAGCGCCCCTCGTCAAGCTCACGGCAACTCGTACACTGACCGCAAGGCTCGGAGCCCT
>JBEBBO010000057.1:0-3163 GCA_041158345.1 Pseudomonadota bacterium
AGCGCCGATTTGTTCCGCTTGCGGGCGCTTTAAAAATTTCGCTAAACCGGGTCCGAACCCGTCAAGGCGAAAGCCGGACGGGTTTTTTGTTTTCAGCCTTCGGGCTGGTCGCCGAGTTAAAGACAACTTGCAGGGCGACTCAAAAATGCTTGCTAAAGCGTCGACCTCCCACCCCCCGAAGAGGACCGATCGCTGCCCAACGTTCGGGGATCGTAATTGGAGGTTTTTCATGCCACATCATCTCACGCACAGCCACTTCGGCGACTATACCCCCCTCTCAAGAACTCCTTCCACGTTCAGTGGTCCTATTCAGAGTGGGTTGGAGCCATCCCGCTTCGGACTCGATGAATTGGATGACCGGCCACACTTTGGGGTCGAGGATCTCAAGAGCCGGCAATCGGGTTCTGCAATCCCTGTTTCTGGCGGCTCACGCAATTTTCTTCACGATTAATACGCGCGACTATGACAGCAAATAACGTCCTTGGAACTGAACTGGTACCCTGCTCGCTCGATCCTTTGACCGGCTACTTCAGGGACGGTTGCTGTCGGACGAACGAGGATGACGCGGGACTCCACGTCATTTGTGCTCGCGTCACCGAGGCGTTTCTCGAGTACTCCCTCGAGCGGGGCAATGATTTGATTTCACCCCGGCCCGAATTGAATTTTCCGGGCCTGATACCAGGGGACAAATGGTGCCTTTGCGCCACCCGCTGGAAAGAGGCCTTTCGGGCCGGATGTGCGCCTCGGGTTGTCCTTGAGAGTACGCACGAGAAGGCGCTGGAGATTGTCGCTCTGGAGGAGCTCCAGGCCTGTGCCTGGCTCAATTGATCAGACGGTCAATTTCTTGAGGGCTTCAAGATCCTTGATGCGAACAAACTTGCCACTGAATTCGATCATGCCCGCCGTCTCAAAGCGGGAAAGAAGACGACAGACCGTCTCCAGCGTGACCCCGAGGTGATCGCCAATTTCCTGACGGGTGAGATTGAGATAAAACTCCTCGGCTGAAAATCCCCGGGCGCTGTATCGCGATGATAGATCCACGAGGAAACCGGCAAGACGCTCCTCCGCTGGACGCTTGGTGGTGGCCAGACGATCAATGGATCGCTCGATTTGCTCGCCGGTCTTGTGCATCAGGGTCCGATGCACCGCAGGCATTTGACGACTGAGCGTCTCAATCTCGGCGCTGGGGATTTCGCATGCGCTGGAGGTTTCCAGAGCGACCAGCGCGCACCGGTAATTCCCGCTGAAAAGCCCATCAAAGCCCGCCAGCTCCCCCGGCAGCATGATGGCGATGATGGCCTCCCGGCCCTTGCTGTCCGTATGCAAGAGCTTCATGGAGCCGGATTTGATGGCATAGATGCCGGAAAAGCGCATACCGGACCGATAAAGGGACTCCCCCTTGTGAAAGGTCCTGGCTCGCTTGGCGATCTGGGTGAGGCAGAATCGTTGGGGTGTGACGACACCCTTGGGTTTGCAAACTTCCGAGAACCTGCAATCAGTGCAAGGCCCTCCCTTAAACGTCGGCTCCATTGACGAATATTCAGCAACCATACTTAAAAATAAAAGGGGATAACTTATCTACGATAGGGGGGGGCGCAATGCACGTCAAGGGCCCACCGTTTTTGTATGTACACGATTTCAATAGAGAAATGGGGCATTTCGTCAGCCAGACTCCGAACGCTGATGGGCGAAGACCCTCTGTAGAATAGAGATTTCAGCCCTTCCCTCCTGTTTCACCATGGTACTGATGGCACTTCCCGACCTCCATACCCTCAGCCTTTCAACCGGCATGGTTGCTTTGGCGGAAATGGGCGACAAGACGCAACTTCTGGCCTTGCTCCTTGCGGCTCGATTTCAGCGGGCCTGGCCCATCATTCTGGGCATTCTGATCGCGACCCTCGTCAATCACGGGCTCGCCGGTGCGCTTGGACACTGGATCGGCCGGTCACTGGAACCTGCCATGCTGCAGATGATCCTGGCCCTGGTCTTTCTGGTGATGGCGATCTGGATTTTGATTCCGGATTCCTGCGATGAGGCGGTCGACACGCGCAGTGCACTGGGCGTCTTCATGGCAACCACCGTCAGCTTCTTTCTCGCTGAAATGGGCGACAAGACCCAGATTGCAACCATTGCGCTGGCCGCGCATCAAGCCGATTTGATGATGGTGGTGATGGGAACGACATTGGGCATGATGCTGGCCAATGTGCCCGTGGTCTTTTTGGGAGAACGGATTGCCCATCGCTTGCCGGTTCGGGCAACCCGGATTGTGGCTTCGATACTCTTTCTGGGCCTTTCCAGCACCGCCTTTTATACCGCCGATATCGATCTCAGCAGCCTTTGGGAAAACACCCGCGAAAGGGTCATGACGGTCTGGTTCACCCGAACGTGATCATCCCGAGCAAGCCCTACTCCGCGGCCTGTGAACGAAACCGGGATCCCATTCTGGGCATTTTGCGCCAGCATCTCAGAGGGGATGAGCGCGTCCTCGAGATCGGGAGTGGCACGGGGCAACACGCCGTCTATTTTGCTTCGGCCATGCCCGGGATCACCTGGCAGACCTCCGACCGTGCTGAGAATCTTGAAGGCATTCAGGCCTGGATCGAAGAAGCCCGTCTTTCCAATACCCCCGCCCCTATCCCACTGGATGTCACCCACGCATGGCCCGGCCGGCCGTTTGACATCGTTTTCACCGCCAACACCTGTCATATCATGGCCTGGAATGAGGTCGTTGCGCTTTTTGATGGGGTGAGCGCCCTCCTGGGTGAAGGCGGTCATTTCATCCTCTATGGGCCGTTCAATCAGCAGGGTCGATTCACGAGCCCCAGCAACGCGGCATTCGATGCATCCCTTCGACGCTTGGATCCCAGGATGGGAATTCGTGACCTTGAGGAGATCGTGAGGCTCGGCAGCGAACGAGGGCTTGCATTACGCGCTCAACACGCGATGCCGGCCAATAATTTCTGCCTCATCTTTGGAACCCATATCAGAGGAACCTGAGCGATTCCGTCAGGTCAAAAAGGATTGATCTTCCTTCGAGGCGACCCCATGCGACAGGTTTCTCATTTTTTCCTAGGCCTTGGTGCCCTCATGCTCATCGGGTATTGCGTGATTGGCATCCGCAATGGGGCTGATTTTATTCACCCCCCCTTTGTGATGTTTTGGG
>JBEBBO010000058.1:0-3073 GCA_041158345.1 Pseudomonadota bacterium
GCCTCAGTGGGCTTGCTGGATGCCGATATCTACGGCCCCAGCGTTCCCCACATGCTCGGTCTTTCGGGACGTCCCGCGCTCGAAGGCAATCTGATCCAGCCACATGCAGCCTTCGGCATGAAGGTCATGTCAATTGGGTTTTTGGTGGAAGAGGACCAGGCCATGATTTGGCGTGGACCGATGGTCACAGGGGCATTACAACAGCTTCTCAATCAAACCGCCTGGGGAGACCTTGATTATCTGGTCATCGATCTCCCCCCGGGTACGGGCGATGTGCAGCTCTCCTTGGCACAGCAAATACCGGTGTCAGGGGCGGTCATCGTGACGACCCCTCAGGATATTGCGCTATTGGATGCTCAAAGGGGGCTGACCATGTTCCGAAAGGTTGGTATTCCGGTGCTTGGGATCATTGAGAATATGAGTATCCACATCTGCTCCAATTGTGGCCATCACGAACCGCTGTTCGGAAGCGGTGGTGGTACGCGCATGGCAGAGCAATATCAAACTGAGCTCTTGGGGGCTCTCCCTCTGGATATGGGGATCCGAGAGCAGGCAGACCAGGGTAAGCCTCTAGTGCTGGCTCGCCCGGATCACCCAGCCGCCCAAATATATAAGGACCTCGCACATCGGGTCTCTGGCCGTCTGGCCCTCCTATCCAAAGACTATAGTTCAAGATTTCCAACGATCTCTGTTGTTAACGACTAAACATCGTTTTTGAATATCTTGGGACCCCTGCCTGGGTCTTGTAGGCAGTCTTGGGATGGGCTTGAGGCCTTTGGGTTGAGGGAACCTTCAATCAGACCCCGGTAGAATGAGCGTTTGGTCTTAGGGAATTCCGTTTTAAGCGACGGATGACTTTGGAAATGAAAACTAACGGCGATCGACGTGGAATAAATTGATGGGAATCAAATCGGATCGATGGATCCGCCAGATGGCGGTAGAAAAGGACATGATTTCCCCCTTTGAACCGGGGCAGGTCAGGCGCGATGGCGAAAGTCGGATGATCTCTTATGGGACATCGAGTTATGGCTATGACGTTCGGTGTTCCAACGAGTTTAAGATTTTTACGAATATCAATTCGGCCATTGTTGATCCCAAACAGTTTGATCAAAGCAGTTTTGTCGACGTGCAGCAGGACGTCTGCATCATCCCGCCCAATTCGTTTGCTCTTGCCCGAACCGTCGAGTTCTTCAAGATACCGCGGGATGTATTGGTCATCTGCCTTGGCAAAAGTACCTATGCCCGGTGCGGGATCATCGTCAATGTGACGCCGCTTGAACCGGAGTGGGAAGGGCATGTGACCTTGGAGTTCTCCAATACGACTCCTCTGCCGGCCAAAATCTATGCCAATGAAGGTGTGGCACAGATGCTATTCATTGGCGCGGATGAGGTCTGTGAGACGTCCTACCGCGACCGGGGCGGAAAGTATCAAGGCCAGGTCGGCGTGACTCTCCCAAAAGCCTAAGCGCTCGAATCCTTATGACGAATCAAGAACTCTTTCAGCGTGCCCAGCAGGTCATCCCCGGGGGTGTTAACTCGCCCGTTCGAGCCTTCAAGGGCGTCGGTGGGACACCGATTTTCTTTAAAAAGGCCAAAGGTGCCTATGTTTGGTCCGATGATGGAACCGCCTACATTGATTATGTAGGCTCCTGGGGGCCAATGGTTCTCGGACATGCCCATCCTGAAGTTCTCCACGCGGTACATGAGGCCGTCGATGAGGGGTTGAGTTTCGGTGCGCCGACGGTCCGTGAAACCTTGATGGCTGAAAAAGTCCTGGGTCTGGTTCCGTCGATGGACATGGTCAGGATGGTCAGCTCAGGCACTGAAGCCACGATGAGTGCCATTCGGCTGGCCCGAGGCTTCACAGGTCGCGATACGATCGTGAAGTTTGAAGGCTGCTACCACGGGCACTCCGACTCGTTGCTGGTTAAGGCCGGCTCGGGTGCATTGACGCTTGGCGTGCCGAGTTCCCCGGGCGTTCCCGAGGGGCTGGCCCGTCACACGCTGACCCTGCAATACAACGATGCTGAGCAGGTTCGCCGCTTGTTTGCTTCCGAGGGCAGCAAGATTGCCTGTGTGATTGTAGAGCCCGTTGCCGGCAATATGAACTGCATTCCACCAGTGCCTGGTTTCTTGGAAACCTTAAGGGAGGTCTGCGATGCATCGGGCGCGGTGTTGATTTTCGATGAAGTGATGACCGGTTTCCGGGTTTCACTGGGTGGGGCCCAAGGCTACTATGGGGTTTGTCCTGACCTCACCACGCTGGGTAAGGTCATTGGCGGCGGCATGCCTGTGGGTGCCTTTGGCGGGCGATCGGAGATCATGTCCCATTTGGCCCCGCTTGGTCCTGTGTATCAGGCCGGGACGCTATCGGGTAATCCGGTGGCCATGGCTGCAGGGCTCAAAACCCTTGAGCTCATCGAATCCCCAGGTTTTTTTGAGTCGTTATCGGCCATAACAGACGGTTTGATGCAGGGATTGAAGGACCGTGCTCAATCTGCTGGCATACCTTTTACCACCAATTCCGTGGGCGGCATGTTTGGGATCTTCTTCACGGATCGTCCGACGGTTCACTCCTTTCAGGACGTGATGGCCTGCGATGTGGGACGATTCAATCGGTTCTTCCATGGCATGGTCGATGAGGGCGTTTATTTGGCTCCCTCAGCATTCGAAGCCGGCTTTGTTTCAGCGGCTCACGATGAAAGTGCTATTCAAAAAACCTTAATCGCCGCAGAGAAGGTCTTCAAAAAGCTCTAAACAGCCGCCCAATCAGTCAACAGCCACTGGCGAGGCCGTAACGCGATGACCCTCAACAAGGAGATCGTCCATCCCAAGGGTTTCATTTCGGATGATGGCAAGCCCGGTGGCGCCGCCGCCAGGTAATCGGGCCCAAGCGAAAACTTCGCCAACGGCCTCTTCGGATTGAGTCCCCTTTAGAGGGGTTCCTGATTTGGGTTGGATGCTGTGATCGGTGGCTAAGCGGTGCAGCGTTCGTTTGACCTTTCCCAAGAACTGAGTCCGCGTGACAATCTCCTGACCGGTATAGCACCCCTTGTCGAAACTGAGGCCGCCT
>JBEBBO010000059.1:0-5950 GCA_041158345.1 Pseudomonadota bacterium
GAGTCCTGCCAAGCGCGCCATCATCTTAAGACTCTGTCGATGGTGACTGTAGCTCAGTTGGTAGAGTCCAGGATTGTGATTCCTGTTGTCGCGGGTTCGAGCCCCGTCAGTCACCCCACCCGCCCTGACGGGTGTAACAAGTTTCCGGGCCGTTAGCTCAGTTGGTAGAGCAGTGGACTCTTAATCCATCGGTCGAAAGTTCGAGTCTTTCACGGCCCACCAATAAATAGAATCAAATCAAGCAGTTATCCAGGTGGTGCTGCTTTTTTTGTGCCCAGAATTCGCGTAAAAACCAACATTCAGGTTTCTGGCGCGTAAAAAAAGCCCATGTGAAAACAGGGGCTTTTTCGTTTACGAAGCAGGTTTAAGTTCAGTTAACCGTACCCGAAATGAATGGGCCGGTGGCGTACGTATCAACAAAAATCTCAACCGCGTCACCCGCTTGTACTGCGGGTACAATGACCGACCCATTTGCGTCTAAGCAATCACCATAACGTGCTACTGGTGCAGCACCTCTGTAACTTGCCACTTCTGATTTGTACTCGGCACGTGTTGTGTATGCTTTCTTCACATCTAAGTCGCAGCTTGCGTATTCAACGCCGCTCCTCAAAAGACTTAAAGAGACGCTTGCTACTTGCGCTGCTGCGTTATCAGCAACGCCAATCACGGTGCTTGGTACTCTAATTTTTACTTCGCTTTCAAACTTTGTGCTGTTCGTTTTCGTTTCAAACTCAATCTTGCCAAAGGCACCAGCCTGTAACGTGCTGGTCAAATAAGCCTTCAACTTAGTGCGCGTTAGTGTTCCACTATTGCTGCTGCTGCTGCTGCTGCACTTGTTGTTATCTCTATCGTTGCTTCTGCTGCTATGTACACTGCGTACTTTGTTAAGTCCGCTTTTGCAGTCGTCATCATTGTCGCCGTCCCTGTCAGCAAACGCCTGACCACTCAAAAGCGTGAACCCAGCAAGTAGCGCGCTAACGATAATGTATCTGTTTCTCATTTTCATTTATTCCTTTAAACTATTAGGCTTCCTAAAAAGCTGCAATTCATTTATACGCTTGTTTCGAGTCGCACTGGTTACAGATGCGCCCTCTATAAGGAAATGCTTTGTTTTCCAAAGCAAAACAATCCCCTGTGATCGACGATTGCAAAAAGTTCAGCTCTCTCACTCTTAACAAATAAGATGAATCAAATCAGGCGGCTACCCTTTGAAGGTCGCTACTTTTGGCACTGAAAAAGGCGGCCTCAGGTTTTGAATCAAAGGGTTCATTGCCGCTTGTTCGAATTGGAGATTAAACAGTAATGCCGTTTTGTTCTGTTTTCGAATGGGGGCAGAGGGGCCTTGCCGCGCTTCTCATCCTTCTGGCCCCCCCAGTGGCCGCCAACCCTGTAGTCTCTGTTGTGAGCCAAGAGGGAATCAACGCTGGGTATGCGCGAGAGTGGTTTTGGGCCCTTCGGGGTGGGGGCGTAGAGCTTGCTCACCCCCATCACATTCGAAACTTTCTTGGCTCTGTATCGCAAAAAAAAGAACCGACAATTCTGATTCTCGACTCGCTTGAGGTGGATGGTTCCTCAATTTCAGATCTGACTACCTGGGTCCAGAATGGGGGTATGCTCTTGTTTCTCGCGGGTGCGCGGGGGGTGACGATTGATGCCGCTCGGCCCGAACTAAAGAGCGTTGGCCCCCTCTATGACCTACTCGGTGTAACACCTGATTATGAGGATTCGGGGTTGTTGGGGGCATACCCTTTGATTTCTCAATCCTCTCCATTGTTGAGTCCCTTGGTGAAAGGGGATGGTTTGCGGTTTGGTCATCAGGGTATGGGTAGCACCCTGCGATTTCACGCCATGAATCCCGCCGAAGTCATCGCGAAGGCTGTCCGGTTGACGCAACAGCCTCAGGTAGTGGGTATTCCAAAGGAGACCGCCAGTATGGTTGCCCATCGTGTTGGGCGTGGCATGGTTGTGTTTGCAGGATTTTCACTTGGCCATATCGCAGCCTGCTATCCCTCCCATTCAGGGGGAGACGCGGTTGATTGCGGTGGCGCAGGCTCCGCCCATGCAATGATGCGATGGCTCGTCGCCAATCTGTTTTGGGAGGAACGTAAAGTTCAGGTCCCTCTGCTTTCAGAAGCACCGGGGACTTCGCCTCATGCGGTGGTCATGACCGGGGATATCCATCGGATTCAAGAACACGAGGAGCCCTCAGCCCGATGGATGGTGGAACGTGCCCGTAAAGTGGGAGTTCCCCTTTCTTTGTACATTGAAGCAGATTACGTTCCGACGTCCCCTGAAACCATGAAGTTCATCTCCCATCAGGATGATGTGGAACTAGCGCCTCACAGCTTTGACGGCACAGTGGCCGAAACCCGTCATTATTTTTGGGGACGGTTCTCCCTTTTTTGGGATTTTTGGAAAACCGGGGAGATGCTTCAACTCGGCCGATTTGGTCAGGAGCGGCACACCCTTCTGTCTGAACGAGATCACGGCTGGCGATCAGATGAAGGCGCTTGGTGGGCCATGCGACATTTTGGTATTGGACTGGTCTTTGATCAGGTGGCGGATACGCTGTTTCCGAGCACGCCTTGGCGCATGGGCTCGTTCTGGTTCTCGTCTGATCCAGCCCTACGTGCATTTGTTCCTCTTTTTGAGCATTCGATTGCAACGGCGACTACCAACTTCCGGCTGGATGATGATGAGTTTCTGAACATCGCCAACCTCTCTTCAGCCCAGGCGGACCCTGTGGATATCGTGGGGTATCCCGAATATGAGGCCTACGTTCGTCGCTGGCATCAACTCTTTGACCGGATGAGCGCGATGGGCGGACTCACGGAGGTCTGGCTGTTCCACCCCTCCAGTTTTCGTAATGCAGACTGGTTGAATCGATTTGAATCACTCTTGGTCGATTTCAAGGCGAATCCGCAAGTGCGTTTTTACAGGGGAGATGTGATTGCAAATTGGCGAGCGAATCGCGAACGCTTTAGCCTAGCCATTCAGCGCAGTGATACAGAGGAGATCCAGTCACTGGGCCTCAGGGGGCCCTCAAATCCCCTTTATCCTTTACCCCATGGCTCCCCAGTCGAGGCCCACACGGTGGGGTACTGGGTGGTTGGACCCATGCACTTTCACGCGGATACGGCGAGCAGCATGCATGATGCCTATGGGCGCACCGTGAGTTACTTCTCTCTGGCTATTCCATCGGCAGGATTCGGGGCTCAACGATGAAAGTTTGGCACTGGTGCCTTTTGGGGCGCTTGGTTTTCTTTTGGGGTATCCCCTTGTCCGCCATTTCGGGTGATGCGGGAGTCTTGCATATTCCGATTGCCGTCCCCGTCAAATCACGGGTTGTTGCCTCACCCGAAGAGGAATCCGTTTACCGACGGCTTGTTGATCTCTTTGGGCACGCTCAGGATTCTGAAGAGGGGAGTCGACATGATTTGCCGATTTTCAGTGATTTTGCGATTGGCGCCCCGGGGTTGTTTTTTTCTGATGATCACGAGGCCACGAGCCAGACGATCATTGCTTCCGAATTCACTCGATTGCTGGCCAATGGGAAACCAGAGCGGGTGTGGGGTCAGTGTCTATCGCTTCGTTGGACTGCTGCGCATTTCGACCTATTTGCGCCAATCTGCAAGATCGCAGGCCAAAAAGTCGGTGGAAATGCATTATCAAATGGGCAGGGGTCAGCGGCCACTATCACTGTTTCTGCAAAGCCTGAAACTGCGACCGCATTGGATGATTACTGGGCTAACCCCTATGACGCTGAACGTTTGCGTAGGCTATTAGCGCTGATCCAGGGAGGGCGCCCAGAGGAACTGGGGCGGTTACTCAGAGAAATGACCCAGCTGGACGATCAATACCTTTGGAACCGCACCAAGGGCAGTAAGTCCCTTGGCGACTGGACGCTTTTTGGGATCGAGAAAACCATGCCCAATTTGCCTCCGCAGGACCCATCCTGATGCTCAGAAATCTGGGGTCACTTTGGCGCTCCATTGAATCGCGTTACTGCGCCCCTGACTTTCTGCGCTGAAGGATCGTGTCCAACTGGTTCGCAAACGCCATGCGCTCCTTGGGGCCTAGGGCCTGAGGTCCACCGGTTTGAATTCCGCTGGATCTCAGGCTTTCCATGAAGTCCCGCATATTCAGTCGCGCCCGAATATTTTCAACGGTATACCGTTCGCCTCTCGGATTGAGAGCATGCCCACCCGACTTGATCACCTCGGCGGCTAGGGGGATATCCCCGGTTATCACGAGATCCTCGGGTGCGAGTCTTCGCAAAATTTCATTGTCTGCCACATCAAATCCCGGTTTGACCCGCATCGAATCGATGAAGCGGGAAGGGGGTGTATGAATGTTTTGGTTGGCAACGAATGTCACTTGGACCTGCGTGCGCTCAGCGGCTCGAAACAGAATGTCCTTGATGACGGTTGGGCAAGCATCCGCATCAACCCAAATTCGCATTGAATGCTCCCAATAAACTGATCCGGTTTGAAATCCCCAAGACGGTGGGGGATGCCAAGCCGCAGTTGCGAGACCCCAACCGGAGTTCGCTCCTGCGATTCAATTGATTTTTATAAAGGCGACTATTCAAATAATCCATCATTGAATGGCTTTTTTTCAGAGAGAATACGACATCCGAACGGCTTCACTGAAGTGGGTTGTCGGACGTGGGGCGAACGGTCTCTTGAGAGTGGTTCGAATGGCTTCGGAAACCCCCGAGACCTTACCCCCAAAAACATCACTATTCACAGACGGAGAATCAATCCATGGCAAAAATCAACAAGCTGCTCGTTGGCGAAGCGCTCTTCGGTGATGGCAATGAAATTGCCCACATCGACCTGATCCTGGGCCCACGTGGCAGCGCTGCAGAGTCTGCGTTCGCAAATTGCGTGACCAATAACAAGGATGGCTTCACCAGCCTTCTCGCTGTGGTCGCACCGAACCTGCTCTGCAAGCCGGCGACCGTCATGTTCAACAAGGTCACCATCAAGAATGGCAAGCAGGCCACTCAGATGTTCGGACCGGCACAGCGTGGAGTGGCCATGGCCGTTGCTGACTGCGTTGAAGACGGCACCATTCCGGTTGAAGAAGCGGATGACCTTTTCGTGAGCGTCGGTGTCTTCATCCATTGGCTGGCAGAAGATGATGCCAAGATCCAGGACTACAACTACGAAGCGACCAAGCTGTCCATTAAGCGCGCTGTTGCGGGCGAGCCGAAGGCAGCTGATGTTGTGAAGCAGAAGGGTCAATCTGAGCATCCCTTCGCGGCCCACAAATAAGATGAGGTCTAGTTATCCTGCTGGCTTGATGGGAGTAACCGCCAAGCCCAGATGAGACCAAAATCAGAAAAAGGGGGGCCACCTTCGGGTGGCGCCCCCTTTTTTTGCCCCGAAGGAAGTTTTGAGGCGTTAGCGTTGCAGCACGGTGAGAATGACAATGCCCAGGGAGAGGCTGATCAGCATCAAACCCAAAATGATCCAAACGGCAAGATTTTTCATGGGGGTCTTTTTGAGTGAATTGCCAGAGGTGAATGGGGGGTGTTCATACGATTGAAAACACGTCCAACCAGAAATTGAGCGGGGACTTCGAATCAAGCTCAATGTACCGGCTTTTTTTGCAGCCGCCCCATCCCGATCAATGCGATCGCCGATCATCAAGGTCTGGGTCGGTCGAGCCTTCGCTCTTTCCATTAAAAGCATTAAGCCAAGGGGGTTCGGTTTCAAGACCCCGAGATCTGGCTCCTCAGCAGAGATCACAAAGTCAGCTTCAAGCTCCATGGCCTTGAGTTTCAGGCTTGCCGGATAATCTGAGAAGACGCCAATTTTGATCCCTCGAGAACGAAGGGTGTCAAAAAGTTGCGTTACGCCCGGATAGCGACACGTTTTCAGGTATTGCAGCGGACGGATTTCAATCCACTCATGGACGATCTTTGCAATTTGTTCAGGAGAGA